>NZ_JBEYTB010000002.1:326523-733377 GCF_040642915.1 Actinomadura sp. NPDC047616 | reverse complement strand
TCCGGGGGGGGACTACCTGCTGAAGTACGTGCCGGGGGTGGGCCACATGGTGGTGTACCATCGGGCCGCCGACCCCGCGCGCGGGGGTGGCGGCGCCCGTCGCGTCTCACCAGGGATCGTGCTCGTCGAGGTAGGGCGGCTGCGGCTCGTCGTCGCGTCGGTGCCTGCCCCGGCCGCCGCCCGGCTCCGGCGGCGGGTTGCCGCCCGTCTGGTGGGGGGAGGCGCCCGGCGCGTACGGGTTGGCCGGGGGCTGCTGCTGCGGCCCGGTGCCGGGCGTGCGCGGGCTGTAGGGCTGCGAAAGGTACGGGTCCGGCGGGGGCGGCGCGCTGTAGGGGGCGGCCGGCCGCGTGGCGGTGTCCTGCGGCCCGCCGCGCGGGTGGACGCCCGCCGGGTGCTGGCCTGACGGGAGGCGGTCCGCCGGGTACGGCACCACCCCCGGCGGCAGCCCGCCCGGCCCCGCGCCCCCCGCGCCCGGGCGGCGGCGCGGCGGCCCGGGCGGCTCCTCGGCGAGCAGCCGCCGCAGCTGGCTCTTGCGCCGCCCGTAGACCAGGTAGACCAGCACGCCGAGCGCCATCCAGACCAGGAAGTACGCCCAGGTCTGCACCTTGAGGTTGAGCATCAGCCAGCCGACCGCGCCGATGGCCAGGGCCGCGGTCAGCGGGGCCAGCGGGACGCGGAACGGGCGGTGCAGGTCGGGCCGGTCGCGGCGCAGGGCCAGCACGCCCGCCGGGACGAACAGGAACGCGAACAGCGTCCCGATCACCACCATCTGCTCCAGCGTCAGCACGTCGAGGGTCTGCGACATCACGATCGCGGCGCCGCCGGACACCCACGCGGCCCGGAAGGGCACGCCGTAGCGGCGCGTCTCGGCCAGCCCGCGCGGCAACAGCCCGTCGCGCGACATGGAGAACACCACCCGGGTCAGCGCGATCAGCACCACGAGGATGACGGTGGTCAGGCCGAGCACCGCCCCCACGTCGATGACCTTGCCCATGACGCCCGCGCCCGCCGCGTCGAACGCGGTGGTGAGCACCGGCCCGGACGGGTCGAGCCGGGCGTAGGAGACCATCCCGACCATGGTGACGGCGACCCCGATGTACAGCACGACGGTCGTCACCAGGCTGACGATGATGCCGCGCGGGATGCTGCGCGGGGCGTCCCGGGTCTCCTCGGCGGCGGTGGCGATGAGATCGAATCCGATGTAGGCGAAGGCGATGGCGGGCGCGGCGGCCAGCACTCCCCAGATCCCGAACACCTGCGGCGTGCTGCCGGTGGCGGCGCCGAGCACCGCGTCCAGCACGGTCTGGCCGCTGCCGTCGGCGGCGGGCCGCGCCTCCGGCACGAACGGGCTGAGGTTGCCCGGGTCGAAGAACGTCAGGCCGACGCCGATGACCAGGCCGATCACCACCACCTTGGCCAGCACCATGAACCACAGCGTGCGCAGCCCCAGCCGGCTGCCGGTCGCCAGCACCGCCACCAGCAGCAGCAGGATGCCGAGCGCGAACAGGTCGAAGCCCTTGGGCTGGCCGACCAGGCCGGCGAGCCAGGACGGCACCGGGACGGCGAAGTCGCTGAGCGCCTGCGCGGCGAACACCGACCAGGCCCGCGCCACCACCGAGGCGGCCAGCAGCATCTCCAGGATCAGCGCCCAGCCGACCACCCAGGCCCACAGCTCGCCGAACGCCACGTAACTGTAGGAGTAGGCGCTGCCCGCGACCGGCACGATCGAGGCCAGCTCGGCGTAGAACAGCGCCGCCAGCAGGCACACCACGCCCGCGATGACGAAGGAGACGATCACGGCCGGACCGGCCGCGGTGGCGGCCTGCACCCCGGCGATCTTGAAGATGCCCGAGCCGATCATGACGCCGAGGCCGAGCACGATCAGGTCGCGGGTGCGGTAGGCCACGCGCAGCCGGTGCCGGCCGCCGTAGAGCTGCCCGGTCGCCTGTTCGACGGGCAGACGCCGGAACATGTTGTTGCCCATGCGGTTGTCCCAGGGTCGTAGTGGTCCCCCCATGGCTGAACCCGCGCCGCTGTTCGCGAGCACAAAGCCTGGCGAAGTCACTAAGAGTTCACCAAGTTTGGGTAAAACAGCAATGGTTCCGGTCGTATTGGTGCTGTCTCGTTGCCTTTCGGAGATGAAACGAGGTTCGGTAATTACATCCGCTAAGTCGCGATCTTGAAGTTTGCGCCATATGCCCGCCAACCGCCCTGGTCGCGAGGGGTGCCGGACCGGTTGCGATCCGTCCGCCTTGAGCGGGGTATGTTACAGCTGGATGACATGATCGTCGGGTGGCCGCCGGGACTCTGGCGACCTCCCGTGATCGATGCGACGGTGGAGCCGAGGTCCCCCCAGGGAGGTCATGTGTCACCGAGCGCGATGTCCCCGATCCCCGTTCCTCCCGTCCGATCCCGGCGCCGCTCCCGGCACCCCGGCCGCCTCCGCCGCCGCGCGGCGCTCGCCGTGGTCCTCGCCGCGACCGTGCCGCTGGCCGTGCCGGGCCCGGCCGCGCTCGCCGCACCTCCCCTGACCGCCCCGCCCGTCACCGCGCCCCCCGTGACGGCGCCGCCCAAGCAGCCGGTCGCCACCGGCTACGGCGGCGCGGTCGCCACCGTCGACCCCGACGCCAGCCGCAGCGCCATCGAGGTGCTCAGGCGCGGCGGCAACGCCGTGGACGCCGCCGTCGCCGCCGCCGCCACCCTCGGCGTCACCGAGCCGTACGTCGCGGCGATCGGCGGGGGCGGCTACCTGACCTACTACGACGCCAAGCGCCGCCGCGTGTACGCGCTGGACGGCCGCGAGACCGCGCCGCGGGCCATGCACGAGCGGTCGTTCGTCGACCCGTCCACCGGGCAGGCCATACCGTTCGACCAGGCCGTCACCAGCGGGCTGAGCGTCGGCGTGCCCGGCACCGTGGCCCAGTGGGACCTGGCGTTGCGCCGCTTCGGCACCCGCGACCTCGGCACCCTCCTGCGGCCCGCGATCGACGTCGCCGAGAAGGGCTTCGTCGTCGACCAGGAGTTCCACGACCAGACCGCCACCAACGAGGCGCGGTTCCGCGACATCACCCCCACGCGCAAGCTGTTCCTCCCCGGCGGCAAGCCGCCCGCCGTCGGCTCGGTGTTCCGCAACCCCGACCTGGCGCGCACCTACCGCGAACTGGCCAGGCGCGGGCCTGACTGGCTGTACGAGGGGAGGCTCGGCGAGGAGGTCGTGCGCACCGTCCAGAAGCCGCCGGTCGAGCCCGCCGCCACGCGCAACGTGCGTCCGGGGCTGATGCGGAAGGGCGACCTGGAGGCCTACAAGTCCACGTGGCGCGAGCCCACCCGCGTGTCCTACCGAGGGCTGGACGTCTACGGGATGCCGCCGTCCTCGTCCGGCGGCTCCACCGTCGGCGAGGCCCTGAACATCCTCGGCAACTTCCACCTCGACGCCAAGGACCAGGTGAAGGCCCTCCACTACTACCTGGAGGCGTCCAAGCTCGCCTACGCCGACCGGGGCCGGTACGTCGGCGACCCCGACAAGGTCGACGTGCCGCTCAAGGAACTGCTGTCGCGCGGCTTCGCCAGTGAACGCGCCTGCCTCATCAAGCCCGACCGGGCCGCCGCCGCGCCCGTCGCCCCCGGCTCCCCGGACGGCGACTACGCGCCCTGCGTCCCGCCCGGCGGCGCCACCCGCGCCCTCGCCTACGAGGGGCCGCAGACCACGCACCTGGCCGTCGCCGACAAGTGGGGCAACGTCGTCTCCTACACCATCACCATCGAGCAGTTCGGCGGCAGCGGGCTCACCGTGCCCGGCCGCGGCTTCCTGCTCAACAACGAGCTGACCGACTTCACCCTGCAGCCGCCCGCGCAGGGCGCGCCGGCCGACCCGAACCTGCCCGGACCGGGCAAGCGCCCGCGCAGCAGCATGTCCCCGACGATCGTGCTCAAGGACGGCCGCCCGATGCTGGCCGTCGGCACGCCCGGCGGGTCCACCATCATCACCACCGTGCTGCAGATCCTGCTCAACCGGATCGACCTGGGCATGGACCTGCCCGCCGCCCTGGCCGCGCCGCGCGCCACCCAGCGCAACACCCCGCAGGTGTTCGCCGAGCAGGCGTTCATCGACCGGTACGGCACGGCGCTGGCCGCGCGCGGGCACCGGCTGGAGCTGTTCGCCGGCCCGCCCGCCGGGACGATCGGCGCCGCCGCCGGGCTGGAGGTGCTGCGTCCCGGCCTGGTGCAGGCCGTCGCCGAACCGGTGCGCCGGGGCGGCGGCAGCGCCATGGTGGTCCGCCCGGCCCGCTAGGGCGGTGTTCGAGTAGGGCCGGGCCCGTCCGGCGCCCGACCGGGCGCCGGACGGGACTACGCTCAACGGCTGGGGGAAGGAGTGGTCCATGGCCCAGGCGTACGTTCAGGTGACGACGACCACCGACTCGCGTCAGGAGGCGGCGGACCTGGCCAAGTCCGCGGTCGCCGAACGCCTGGCCGCGTGCGCGCAGCTCGTCGGGCCCATCGCCAGCACCTACTGGTGGGAGGGCGAGATCGAGACGGCCGAGGAGTGGATGGTGGTGTTCAAGACCACCGACGACCGCTTCGACGAGCTGGCCACCCTCATCACCGAGGGGCACTCCTACGACACCCCCGAGATCATCGCCACCCCGGTGGTCGCGGGCAGCATGGACTACCTGGCCTGGGTGGCCGAGCAGACCGAGCCCCCCGAACCCGCCGAGGACGAGGACGACGAGGACGTCGGGCCCGTCACCGACTGACTCGTCCCTGTGTGTCACAGTACGTACCGGGGTAAATAAGCCATCGGTTACTCCGGAGGAACGCTGTGGACGACGTGGACTACGGTCTGTTCGGGCCCGGCTCGGTGACCTGGCGGGTCATGGGCGAGCCGGTGCTGTTCGTGGGAGGCATCCGGGCCCTGCTGCTGCAGGCGCTGCACCCGCGGTCGATGTGGGGCACCGCGCAGAACTCCGAGCTGATGGATCCGCGGGCCGCCTGGGCGCGGCTCGGCCGCACCGTGGAGTTCGTCCGGGTCCGCACCTACGGCACCCACGAGGAGGTCGAACGGGTCGGCCGCCGCGTCCGCCGGCTGCACTCCAGGCTCACCGGCCTGGACATGCGCACCGGCGAGGTGTTCCCCGTCGACGACCCGGAGAACCTGCTGTGGGTGCACATGGGCGAGGTCGACTCCTACCTCGACGTGGCGCGCCGCGCGGGCGTGCCGCTGAGCCGCCGGGACGCCGACCGGTTCGTCGACGAGCAGCGCCGCGCCGCCGCGGTCGTGGGCCTGGACCCCGCCGACGTGCCCGCCTCCGTCGCGGAGATGAAGGACTACTACGCGGCGATGCGCCCGCACATCTTCGCCTGCAAGGAGGCCCGGCAGGGGCTGGTGCGCATGTTCAACCCGGCCGTGCCCCGCCAGCTCATGCCGCTCAAGCTGGCCGCGCCCGCCCTGGCGACGCTCGTCGTCGCCACGCTGCCGCGCTGGGCCCGCCGCATGTACGGCCTGCCGGGCCTGCCCACCTCCGACCTGGCCGCCACGCTGACGCTCAAGGGGCTGTACCGCACCACGCACGTCGTCCCCGCGCAGTGGCGCTACTCGCCGGACGCCCAGCGCGCACGGCGCCTGACGCGCGAGTACGAGTCCGCCCAGGACGGCTGGGCCATCGCCTCCTGAGCCCCGGGCGTCCCCGCGCCCGGGGGCGCGGGGACGGGCCGTGTCAGCCGCGGCGCATGAGGCGGCCCACCGCGGCCATCAGCTCGGTGGACATCTCGTCGCCCTTGCCCTCCTCGGCGCCCTCGGCCACGCAGTGGCGGACGTGGCCGTCGAGCAGGCCGAGCGCCACCTTGTCCAGGGCCGCCTGGATGGCGCTGATCTGGGTGAGCACGTCGATGCAGTAGCGGTCTTCCTCGACCATGCGCTCGATGCCGCGCACCTGGCCCTCGATGCGGCGCAGGCGGGTCTGCAGCTGGTCCTTGGTCGCGCTGTAACCACGCGTGGGGGTCTGGCTGGTGGCCATGGTCGTCCTCGCAATCGGCGGGGGCTCGGTCCTCGGGTCCCCACCGTGGGGCCAACCCCCACGGGGTATGGTATACCCCGGGCCCAAGAGGTCAGCCCCGCGCGAGACCGGGCGGGACGTTCCAGGCCGCGATCACCGGCCGGTCGTGCTCGCGACCCAGCCTGGACAGGGTGCCGGTGTCCAGCGCGAACAGCCGTCCGGCGGCGGGTTCCAGGCCCAGCCAGCGCGCCGTGAGGATCCGCAGGACGTGGCCGTGCGCCACCAGCACCACGTCCCCGTCGCCGTCGAGGAGGGGACGCACCCGCTCCAGCACCGCGTCCACCCGCGCCCCGACGTGCTCGACCGTCTCCCCGGGATGCTCGGCGTCGCCGGGGACGACGCCGTCCTCCCACAGGTACCAGCCCGGACGCTCGCGCCGGACCTCGGCGGTGGTGATCCCCTCGTAGCCGCCGTAGTCCCACTCCCACAGGCCGGGATCGACGTCGTCGACGGTGAGCCCGGCCAGCTCCGCGGTGCGCAGCGCGCGCCGGGCCGGGCTCGCCAGCACCTTCGCGACGCGCAGCGACCGCACCAGCGGCGCCACCGAGCGCGCCTGCCGCTCGCCGCGTTCGGTCAGGGGCAGGTCGGTGCGCCCGGTGTGCCGCCGGTCGCGGCTCCACTCCGTCTCGCCGTGCCGAAGCAGGATCAGCTCGCCCATGGGGGTCATCATCGCCGGTCCGGCGAGGACGCCCCGCCGCGGGGGCCGGGGATCGGCTCAGGACAGGACGGACTCCAGGGACACGTGGTCCAGGCCGTGGGCCTCGGCGACGGGCCCGTACACCAGCGAGCCGTCGTGCGCGTTGAGGCCGAGGGCCAGGGCGGGGTCGTCGCGCAGCGCGGCGTGCCAGCCCTTGTTCGCGATGGCGACCGCGTACGGCAGCGTCACGTTGGTGAGGGCGTACGTGGAGGTGTTGGGAACCGCCCCGGGCATGTTGGCCACGCAGTAGAACACCGACTCGTGCACCGTGTAGGTGGGGTCGGCGTGCGTGGTGGGACGCGAGTCCTCGAAGCAGCCGCCCTGGTCGATGGCGATGTCGACCAGCACCGAACCCGGCTTCATCGCCGCGACCAGGTCGTTGGAGATCAGCGTGGGCGCCTTGGCGCCGGGGATGAGCACCGCGCCGATCACCAGGTCGGCGGCGCGCGCCTCCCGCTCGACGGCGTAGGCGCTGGACATCATGGTGCGCACGCGGCCCTGGTAGATCGCGTCGATGTGGCGCAGCCGGTCCAGGTTGAGGTCCAGGACGGTGACGTCGGCGCCCATGCCGACCGCCATCTGCGCGGCGTTCAGCCCGGACACGCCGCCGCCGATCACGACCACCTTGGCGGGGGCCACGCCCGGCACGCCGCCGGGCAGCACGCCGCGGCCGCCGTTGAAGCGCATCAGGTTGTACGCGCCGACCTGCGCGGCCAGCCGCCCGGCCACCTCCGACATCGGGGCCAGCAGCGGCAGCGACCGGTCGGGCAGCTGGACGGTCTCGTAGGCGATCGCGGTGACACCCGCCGCCAGCAGCGCGTCGGTGCACGAGCGGGACGCGGCCAGGTGCAGGTAGGTGAACAGCGTCTGGCCGCGGCGGATGCGGTGGTACTCCTCGGCGACGGGCTCCTTGACCTTGAGCACCAGCTCGGCCTCGCCCCACACCTCGTCCGGCCCGTCCAGGATCTTGGCGCCCGCGCCGGTGTACTCCTCGTCCGGGATGGCCGAACCCAGGCCTGCGCCGCGCTCGACGAAGACCTCGTGCCCGTGGCGTGTCAGCTCGTGGACCCCTGCGGGGGTGATCGCCACCCGGTATTCGTGGTTTTTGACCTCGCGTGGTACGCCGACCTTCACAGTGCCCTCCGTCATCCTCGACCAGGGGATACGGCATAAGGGTGCGTGCTCGCCGCGCCGCCCTGCCATGGTCACTGTGTACGAGTATCCCCGCAGTTGCTAACACCATGTAAACGGCCTGTTAGGAGTTCGCGTACGACCAGAACGACCCGCCTCATAGGTCGCAAACGCCACATCGGTGCAGGTCAGGATGGGGCCGTGTGCGCTTCCAGCGAGGGGCGGGTGCGGGGGCGGGCGTCCCGGCCGGACGGAGGCGCGGGCGTGCGGTCAGACGTGCGGTCAGGCGCGAGGGTCAGGCGCGAGGGACGGGTGCGAGGACGGGCGAGGGGTCAGGCGCGGCGCGGGGGGCGCACCGGGAGCCACTCGTCGGCGATCGCGACGGTCAGCTGCTCCAGCAGCGGGCCGGCCTGCCGGACGCGGCGGTCGGCGTCCGGCTCGATGTCGGCCAGGGCGTACACGGCGTGGATGCGGGCGCGGCGCAGCTGCTCGCCGGTCAGCCCCCGGCGGTCGGCCACCGCGACCACCGGGACGCGGGCGCGGGCGGCGGCGCGGGCAACGCCGACGGTGCTGCGGCCGCGCAGCGTCCGCACGTCCAGCGAACCCTCCCCGGTGACGACCAGCCGCGCGCCCCGCGCCCGGTCGGCGAAGCGGAGCAGGTCGAGCATGAGCGCGGTGCCGTCCTCGACCCGGGCGCCCAGGAACGCCAGCGCGGCGAACCCGACGCCGCCCGCGGCGCCCGCGCCCGGCCGGTCCCGCACCGCCGAGCGCGACGCCGCCTCGGCCAGGTCGGCCCAGCGGCGCAGGCCCGCGTCCAGCACCCGGATCTCCTCGCGCCCGACGCCCGCGTGCCGGGCCGCGAGCGCGGCGGCGCCGTTGCGGCCCAGCAGCGGCCCCGCCGAGTCGCCCGCCAGGATCACCTCCACACCCGACAGGTCGGCCATGCCGCGCAGGTCGAGGGCGTGCAGGGAGCGCAGCGCGGCGCCGCCGGGCGGCAGGTCCTTGCCGAGGGCGTCCAGCAGCCGCCCGCCGAGGCCCTGCACGAGCCCGGCGCCGCCGTCGGCGCACGCGCCGCCGCCGATCCCCAGCACGACGCGCCGGGCGCCCAGCCGCACCGCGTGCGCGACGAGCTGGCCGGTGCCCAGGCTGGTGGCGGTGAGCGGCTGCGGCCTGCCGCCGGGCAGCCGCCGCACCCCCGACGCCTCGGCCAGCTCCACCACGGCGGTGCCGCCGTTCAGCGCCAGGCACGCGGTCACCGGACGTCCCGTCGGCCCGCACACCTCCAGCTCCACCCGCCGCCAGCCGGACGCGACGGCGGCCGCGGCGGTGCCGTCGCCGCCGTCGGCGACCGGCAGCTCCACCAGGGGCACGCCGGGGCGGGCGCGGCGCAGCCCGGCGGCCAGGTGGCGGGCCACCTCGGGCGCCGACAGCGAGCCGGCGAAGCGGTCGGGGGCGAGCAGGACATGACCCGGCGGGGAGAGGTCGGAGGGGGTGTCCGGGGAGACCACAGCCACGCCTTTCACGCCGGGGTTCGGTGAAGCCCTACCTTCTGCTTACGTCATGAGGGCACTATTTGACACCCAGAACCTGCTCCACGACGTGCAAACCGAAATAGACGAGGAAGACGATCGAGATGACGGGGAGCAGCCAGCCCGCCTCACGCCACCGGCCGCGCGCGAGCTTGACCACCGTGTAGGCGACGATCCCGGCGCCGACGCCGTTGGTGATGGAGAAGGTGAACGGCATGAACACGATGGTGAGGAACGCCGGGATCGCCACGTCCAGGTCGTCCCAGTCCAGCTTGGCGACCTGCGTCATCATCAGCGCGCCGACCAGCACCAGGGCGGGCGCGGCGGCCTGGGACGGGACGGTGGCCGCCAGCGGCGTCAGGAACAGCGTCACCGCGAACAGCGCCCCGGTCGCCAGGTTGGCCAGCCCGGTGCGGGCGCCCTCGCCGACGCCCGCCGCCGACTCCACGTAGACGGTGTTGGCCGACGAGCTGGTCACGCCGCCGAGCGCGGCCGACAGGCCGTCCACCGACAGGATGCGGCCCAGGCGCGGGACCTCGCCGCGCTCGGTGACCAGCCCGGCCTCGTCGCTGATGCCGAGGATGGTGCCCATCGCGTCGAAGAACCCCGACAGCACCAGCGTGAACAGCACGACCAGCGCGGTGACGAACCCGGCGCGGCCGAACCCGCCGAACAGGTCGATCCGTCCCAGCAGCGAGAAGTCGGGGGCGGCGAACAGGCGCTCGGGCATCTGCGGGACGACCAGGCCCCAGGCGTCCTTCGGCACGGTGGCGACCGCCTCGATCACGACGGCCAGCACGGTCGCCGCCACGATGCCGATCAGGATGGCGCCGGGCACCCGCCGCACGTAGAGCACGATCATCACCAGCAGCGCGAACGCGAACACCACCGCGGGCCAGGCGGTCAGCCGCCCGCCGGTGCCCAGCGACAGCGGCGGGCTGCCCGCCTGCGAGCTGACGAACTTGGCGTCCACCAGCCCGACCAGCGCGATGAACGCGCCGATGCCGACCGCGATGGCGTGCTTGAGCGCCAGCGGGATCGCGTTCATGATCAGCTCCCGCACGCCGGTGACGGCCAGCAGGATGATGACCACGCCCTCCAGCACCACCAGGCCCATGGCCTGCGGCCAGGTCATCACCGGCGCGGCCTGGAAGGCCACCACCGCGTTGATGCCCAGGCCCGCGGCCAGCGCCAGCGGCGTGTTGCCGACCAGACCCATGATCACCGTGGCGATCGCCGCGGACAGCGCGGTCATGGTGGTCAGCTGCGGGATCGACAGGGTGGCGCCGGTGACGTCCTTCGCCCCGCCCAGGATCAGCGGGTTCAGCACGATGATGTAGGCCATCGCGAAGAACGTGGTGACGCCGCCGCGCAGCTCGCGCGGCACGCTGGTCCCGCGCGCCGACAGCTCGAAGAACCGGTCGAGGGCGCCTCGGGGGGCCGGCGGGGTGTCGGACGGCCCGGGGGCGCCGGCGGACGGCCTTCCGGGGCCGCCTGTGTTGACGTGCGACATCTTGCGCGCGCTCCGATTCCAGGGGGACGGACGATGGGACGGGTGCGAGTACCCCCGGGGGCGCACGGAGGACCGCGGGGCACAGGGTAACCGTTCGTTATCGCACCAGTCTGTCCCGGTAGGCCCGCGGTTCACCCCATCGGCGCCGGTCAGTCCGGCGGGGCGGGTCAGCTGCCCCGGTACGTGCTGTAGCCGTACGGGCTGAGCAGCAGCGGAACGTGATGGTGCTGACCTGCGTCGGCGATCGTGAAGATCACGCAGACCTCGGGGTAGAAGCAGGTCTCGCCCCGTTCGGCGAAGTACGGGCCGGTGCCGAAGCGCAGCCGGTACGTGCCGTCCGCCGAACCGGCGTCCGGCGGGGCGGCCCAGCGGCCGTCGCCGTCGGTGGCCGCCTCGGCCAGCGACCGCCAGGTGTCGCCCTCGTAGCGGTCGAGCCGGACGGGGACCCCGGCCGCGGGACGCCCTCGCGCGGTGTCGAGGACATGCGTGCTCACACTCATGCCCCCATGTAATACAAGACCTGATGTACGAGGGGAGCCGGGCGGCCCCACAACATACGCCGCAAAATACGCCGCAACGACCGGCAGCGCCGTACGGGCCGCGCACTATACCCTGCCCTGGTGCGGGGTCTTCGGGTGACCTTCCGCGGCTGGAGTCATGAGGCGGTGGTGTTGCGATGGATCGGGAGACACTGGGGCAGCGCATCCGGGCGCTGCGCATCCGGCAGGGCATCAGCCAGGCCCAGCTGGCGTTCCCGGAGCTGTCCGACAGCTACATCTCACTGATCGAGAGCGACAAGCGGGTCCCCGCGCCCAGCGTCATCGACCTGCTGGCCACCAAGCTGAACTGCTCGCCGACCTACCTGGTCAGCGGCGTCAGCGAGGACGTGGTGGACGAGCTGCGCGTCACCCTGGACTACGCCGAGATCGCGCTGCAGAACGGCGCGCCCGCCGAGGCCCGCGCCCGCTTCGCCGAGGTGCTGGCCAACGCCGACGCCGTCGCCCTGCCCGACATGCTGCACCAGGCGCGCTGGGGTCACGCCCTGGCCCTGGAGGCGGCCGGCGACCTGGAGGAGGCCATCGCCGGGCTGCGCGAGCTGACCGAGGAGGCCAACCCCGAGGCCGACCTGGACCACTGGGCCCGGGTTCACGTGGCCCTCAGCCGCTGCCTGCGCGAACGCGGCGACATCAGCGCGAGCGTGCAGGTCGCCGAGGACGCGCTGCGCCGCCTGGCGGCCAGCGGGCACGACACCACCGACGCGGCGGTGCACCTGGGCGCGACGCTGCTGGCGGCCTTCATCCAGCGCGGCGACCTGGTGCGGGCCCGCCAGCTCGCCGCCCAGATCGTCGAGCGCGCCGAGCGCATCGGCAGCCCGCGCGCCCGCATGGAGGCCTGCTGGGAGGCCGCCTACGTCGCCGAGGTGCGCGGCGACTACGAGGAGGGCGTCACGCTGGCCGAGCGGGCGCTGCTGCTGGCGGGCGAGGACGAGGACCCGCGCAGCCACAACCGGCTGCGCGTGGCGTACGCCAGCCTGCTGCTGCGCGCCCGTCCCGAGCGGGCGGGGGAGGCCCGCGAACTGCTCGGCCGGGTCCGCGCCGAGATCAACACCAGCGCCGACGGGGAGATCGACGTGGCGTGGTGCCTGACCGAGCTGGCCCGCGCCGAGACCGCGCTGGGCCGCCCCGCCGAGGCGGTCGCGCTGGCCGAGGAGGCCCTGGAGCTGCTCGGGGACGCCCCGCGCCGGGCCACCGCCGGGGCGCTGACCGTGCTGGGCGAGGCCCTGGTGCGGACGGACCGCCGCGACCGCGCCGTCGAGGTGCTCACCAGCGCGGCCACCCACCTGGAGGAGATGGAGTCGTCCCGGGTCGCCGCCCAGACCTGGTTCGACCTGGCCGAGCTGCTCGCCGAGACGGGCGCCGCCGAGGAGTCGCGCCTGGCCGCCTACCGGCGGGCGCTCGCCTGCGCCGGGGTCTAGCCCGGCGGTGCGAACCGCGGCGAATGCGGCGGAACCGCCCGCTCGATGATCGCGTCCGTGACTATTGTCGCGGTCCAAACGAGTGGGGAGTGGCCGGAGGATGTTCGGTGTGGTTCGTCCGTGCAGGCATGTGCTGTGCGGGTCGCTGTTCGAGGATTGGATGGCGCATCTGTGCGGGTTGTGCCTGACGTTGCGTGGTGAGCATGGGCAGGCGGCTCGTCTGGTGACCAACTATGACGGGTTGTTGGTGTCGGTGCTGGTGGAGGCGCAGTGTCCGGAGTTGTCGCCGCGTCGTAAGGCCGGGCCGTGCGCGTTGCGGGGGATGCGTGGTGCCGAGGTGGTGTCGGCGCGGGCGGAGGGTGCGCGGCTGGCGGCGGCGGCGTCGCTGCTGCTGGCGGCGGGCAAGACCCGTGATCATGTGGCCGACGGGGACGGCGCGTATGCGCGGCGGGTGGTGGCGGCGGCCGCGGGGCGGATGGCGGATCGGTGGGATGCCGCGGGGGCGCGTACGGGTGCGGCGGTGGGGTTCGATCCGGGGGTGTTGCGGGAGGCGGTGGCGCGGCAGCCGTTGCTGGAGGCCGCCGGGGGTCTGGGGTTGCTGGAGTTGACCGAGCCGGCGGAGACGGCGGTGGCGGCGGTGTTCGCGCATACCGCGGTGCTGGCGGGGCGGGAGGGCAACGCCGAGGCGCTGGCGGAGGCGGGGCGGTTCTTCGGCCGTATCGCGCATCTGGTGGACGCGGTGGAGGACCTGGCGGACGACGTGGCCTCGGGTGCCTACAACCCGCTGGTGGCCACTGGTACCGATCTGGCCGAGGCGCGTCGTTTGTGTGATGAGGCCGCGCACGGGTTGCGGTTGGCGCTGGCGGATGTGCAGATGCAGGACCGGCGGTTGGTGCGGGCGCTGCTGGATCGTGAGGTGGCCCGGTCGGTCGACCGGGTGTTCAACGCCTACCCGCCGGGCGGCTACGGCCCGCAAGGCCCGCAGGGCCCGTATCCCCCGCAGGGGCCGTACCCGCCGCAGGGCGGGTACCCGCCCCCGCCACCCCACGGCGGACACGGCGGGTACGGCGGTGGCCATGGAGCCGGCGGTCATGGTGGCGGTGGCGACTACCCGCCGATCGGCGGGGGCGGCGGAATCTTCGATGGCGGTCTGTCCGGCGGCAAGGGGCGCCCCCAGCGTCCCGGATTCCCGATCCCGTGCTTCACCGGCACGCTGGTCTGCCTCACCTGCGGCGTCTACCAGCCGAAGTGGAGCAAGCACCACGGCAAGAAGTTCTCCGACCGCTGCTGGTGCACGCGGCACTGCGGTGACTGTGACTGCTGTGACTGCTGCGACTGCGACTGCGGGTGCGACTGCTGAGCCCACGCCGGCCCACGCCGGCGCCGCACTCTTGACCAAGCGAACGCTTGGGTGACACGCTCGCGGCGTGGCGAGGGCGACGTTCGCGGAACTGCTGCTGGAACGCGCCGGCGACGACCACGCCGGCCTGCGCTTCGAGGACGAGTCGTACACCTGGGCCGAGACCGTGCGCGCCGCCGGGGCCCGGGCGCGGATGCTGCGCGAGCTGGGCCCGGGCCCCGGCGACCGCCCGCCCCATGTGGGCGTGCTGCTGGAGAACGTGCCCGAATACGTGTTCTGGCTCGGCGGCGCCGCGCTGGCGGGGGCGACGCTCGTCGGCGTCAACCCCACCCGCCGCGGCGCCGAGCTGGCCGCCGACATCCGCCACACCGACTGCGACCTGATCGTCACCGACTCCGCCCACGCCCCGCTGCTGGACGGCCACTACACCGGTCCCACGCTCCGCGTGGACGACGACGCCCACCCGGCCGCGCTCCCGGACGGCGACCCCGCCCCCGTGGACGTCGCACCGGGAGACCGGCTGCTCCTGCTGTTCACGTCCGGTTCCACGGGCCGGCCCAAGGCGGTGATCTGCAGCCAGGGCAGGCTGGCCGACATCGCGCGGCGGTCCGCCATGATGGGCCTGGGCCGCGGCTCGGTCACCTACTGCGCGATGCCGCTGTTCCACGGCAACGCGATCATGGCGAACGTGGCGATGGCCGCGCACGCCGGCGCCACGGTCGCGCTGCGCCGCCGATTCTCCGCCTCCGGATTCCTGGACGACGTGCGCCGCTTCGGCGTCACCTACTTCAACTACGTCGGTCGCGCCCTGGCCTACGTCCTCGCCACCCCCGAGCGCCCCGACGACGCCGACAACCCGCTGGAGGCCGCGTTCGGCACCGAGGCGTCCGCCCAGGACATGGCCCGGTTCGCCGAGCGCTTCGGCTGCCGGATCATCGAGGGGTACGGGTCCAGTGAGGGCGCCATCTCCCTGCGCAAGACCCCGGACACGCCGCCCGACGCGCTCGGCGTCCCCCAGGACGGGCTCGAAGTCGCGATCCTGGACCCCGACACCGGCGCCGAGTGCCCGCGCGCCCGCTTCGGCCCCGACGGCGCGCTGCTCAACGCCGACGAGGCCATCGGCGAGATCGTCGGGCTGCGCGCCGCCGCCGCGTTCGAGGGCTACTACAACGACCCGGACGCCGACGCCGAACGCGTCCGCGACGGCGCCTACTGGAGCGGCGACCTCGGCTACCGCGACGCCGGCGGCTTCTTCTACTTCGCCGGACGCGGCGTCGACCGGCTGCGCGTGGACAGCGAGAACTTCGCCGCCGCGCCCGTCGAGCGCATCCTGTCCCGCTGGGACCCGGTGGTGATGTGCGCGGTCTACCCGGTGCCCGACCCCCGCACCGGCGACCAGGTGATGGCGGCGCTGGAACTGGACGGACGGCCGTTCGACCCCGGGGTGTTCGCCGCCTTCCTGGCCGCGCAGCCCGACCTGGGCACCAAGTGGGCGCCGCGGTTCGTCCGCGTGGTGCGGTCCATGCCGCTGACCGCCACCGGCAAGGTCGACAAGCGCCCGCTGCGCCGCGCGCACTGGGAGACCGGCGACCCGGTCTGGTGGCGTCCCGGCCGGGACCTGGCCTACCGCCCCCTGGACCACGCGCGCGCCGCGGCACTGCGCGCGGAGTTCGCCGCACACGGCCGCGCCCACGTGCTCACCGCACTTTGACCCCTGGCGCGGCCACGGGGGACCCTCAGTAGGGTTGGGACAGGCCCCGTACCGACTCTGGAGAATCCCGGCCGCCCATGAACATCGACATGCTGCGTCGCGCGCCGCGCCGCCTGCTCGGCGCCGGCACGGCCCTGGCATTGGCGTTCGCGGGGCTGCTCGCGACGCCCGCGTCCGCCCACACCCTGTCACCCGGCCACGGCACGGTCCCGTACGCGCAGAACGACGGCGCGGAGGGCGGCATCCCGTGGCTCATGATCGTCATCGGGCTGGTCGTCGGGATCGGCATCGGCATGGCGATGGTCTTCCGCGCCAAGCGCGGAGCGGAACGCGACCGGCGGGACCGCACGACGGGGTCCCGGGACAACGGATCGGTGGGCGGTGGCGACTAAGGACACCGGGACGGCGGCGGACACCGGCACGGCGGCCGTCCTGCGGGTCGGGGTGGTGGCCCTGGCCGCGGGCCTCGCCGTCCTCGTGGCGGGCCTGGTCCTCGGCGGGGCCGTCGCGGAGAAGGTCGTCCCCGGGCTGGCCGACGCGGGCGCGCTGACCCGCTGGGGCCTGCCCGTCTCGCGGCTGGCGATGAACCTCGGCGCGGCGCTGACCGTCGGCGCGCTCCTGGCCGCCGCCGCGCTGCTGCCCCTGGAAGGCGGCAAGGGCAAGGAGGCGCCGCGCCTGTCGCGGGACGCCCTCGACTACCTGCGCGCCGCGTCCTGGGCGGCCACCGCGTGGGCGGCCGCCGCCGCGGCCACGCTCGTGTTCACCGTCGCCGACGTGCTCGGCCAGCCGGTCGGGGAGATCCTCACCGGCAGCGAGCTCAGCAACTACGTCGGGCAGCTGCCGCAGGGCACCGCGCTCATGCTGGTGGTGCTGCTGGCGGTGGTCGTCGCGCTGCTGGGCCGCACCACCACCACGCCTGCGGCGGCGTTCGGCCTGCTGGCGGTCGCCGGGATCGCGCTGCTGCCGCCCCCGCTGACCGGCCACTCCTCCTCGGCCGCCAACCACTCGGTCGCCGTCACCGGCGTCGCCCTGCACGTCGCCGCGGCCGCGCCCTGGGTGGGCGGCCTGGCCATGCTGGCCGCGCACGGGCTGACCCGGCGCGCGCGGCTGGACGTCATGGCCGACCGGTTCAGCCGCATGGCCCTGTGGTGCTACGTCGCCGTCGGCGTCAGCGGCCTGGTGAACGTCATCGCCCGCCTGCCCGACCCGGCCGAGCTGGTCGGCACCGACTACGGCCGGCTGGCCCTCGGCAAGATCATCGCGTTCGCCGCGCTCGGCTGGTTCGGCTGGTGGCACCGGGGCCGCACGGTCCCCGCCGTCGCCGACGGCAGGCCCTGGGCGCTGACCCGGCTGGCCGGCGTCGAGATCGCCGTCATGGCCGCCACCATGGGCCTGGCCGTGGCGCTGGCCCGGACCGCGCCGCCCGCCCCCGCCACCGACGAGACGCCCGCCGAGGTGCTGCTCGGCTTCCCGGTCCCGCCGCCGATCACGGTCGGCCGGCTGGCGACGCTGTGGACGTTCGACCTGTTCTTCGCCGCGCTGGTGGTCGTGCTCGGCGGCCTGTACCTGGCGGGCGTGGTGCGGCTGCGCCGCCGCGGCGACTCCTGGCCGGTCATGCGCACCGTCGCGTGGCTGTTCGGCCTGCTCACGATCGTCGCCGTCACCCAGACCGGCGTCGCCCGGTACGCCCCGGTGATGTTCAGCGTGCACATGGCCGAGCACATGGTGCTGTCCATGCTGACGCCGATCTTCCTGGTGGCCGGGGCGCCCGTCACGCTGGCGCTGCGCGCCCTGCGGCCCGCGCGCGTTCGCGGCGACCGGGGGCCGCGCGAGTGGCTGACGGCCCTGCTGCACAGCCGCTACACCGCCGTCGTCGCGCACCCGGGCGTCGCCACCGTGATCTTCGTGGCGAGCACGTTCGTGCTGTACTTCACGCCGCTGTTCCAGGCCGCGATGCGCAACCACCTCGGGCACATCGCGATGACCGTGCACTTCCTGGTGGCCGGGTCGCTGTTCTTCTGGGTGCTGATCGGCGTCGACCCGGCGCCCCGGCGGCTGCCCTACCCGGGGCGCATCCTGCTGCTGTTCGTCACCATGCCGTTCCACGCGTTCTTCGGCCTGGCACTGATGAACCTCGGCGAACCCCTGGCGCGCGGCTGGTACAACGCCGTCTACCCGTCGTGGGCCACCTCGCTGCTGAAGGACCAGCACACCGGCGGCGCCATCGCCTGGGGCTTCGGTGAGATCCCCACGTTCATCGTTCTGGTGTTCCTGGCGTTCCAGTGGTTCTTCGCCGACCAGCGGCAGGCCCGGCGGCTGGACCGCAAGGCCGACCGCGCCGCCGAGCGCACCGCCGAGCGCGCCGCGCGCGGCGAGACGGCGGCGGCCGAGGACGACGAACTGGCCGCCTACAACGCCCGCCTCGCCAAGCTGGCCGAACGCGACCAGCAGGCCCGGACGCCCCGCCGGGCCGGGGGAGGCGGCGGCTCGGGCATCCCCCGCGCGGGGGAGGGGGACGGTTCCACGGGGTGACGGCGGCCCCGGGCGCGTCTGGGAGGATCGGGGCGTGTCCCCCCTCCTCCGGCCGCTGGTCGACCGCACCACCTGGCGGCGCTGGTCCTACCTGGTCGTGGGCGGCGCGCTGCTCATGCCGTACTGGTTCCTCGGGATGGGCGTGGTGCCCGCCCTGCGGCTCGGCCCGCCGATCGTCCAGGGCGTGCTGATCGCGTTCGTGCTGCCGTTCGCCGGCACGTTCGTCACCGGCCTGGTGCCCGCCGTGCGGCTGCTGGAGGGCGCCGCCGCCCGCGAGCTGCTGGCCGGGCCGATGGCCGGGCTGACCGTCGGCAGGCCGGGCGGCTGGGAGAGCCGGCTGCGCTCGGGCGTCTGGTTCTGCCTGCACCTGCACGTGGGCGTGATCGTCAGCGGGCTGAGCCTGGCCGTCCCGCCGTTCGCCGTCGCGCTGTCGCTGATGCCCGTCATCGGCGGCGACCACGCGCTCCTCACCACCTGGGGGTGGCGCGCGGACTGGCCCGCCTGGCTCGGCCCGGCCGCGGGCCTGCTGGCGCTCGCCGCGCTGTGCGCGGTGATCGTGGCGGCGGGCGCGCTGCTGGCCCGGCTGGCGCCGCGCCTGCTCGGCCCGTCGGCCGCCGAGCGGCTGGCCGCCGTGCAGGCCCGCGCGCGGCGGCTGGCCGAGCGCAACCGGCTCGCCCGCGAGCTGCACGACTCGGTCGGGCACGCGCTGAGCGTGGTGACGCTGCAGGCGGGCGCCGCGCGGCGGGTGCTGGACGCCGACCCCGCCTTCGCCCGCGAGGCCCTCGGCGCGATCGAGGAGTCGGCGCGGGCCGCGCTGGAGGACCTGGACCACGTGCTCGGCCTGCTGCGCGAGGACGGCTCCCGCGGCGCCGCGCCGCAGCCCACGCTCGACGACCTGGACCGGCTGCTGGAGCAGACCCGGCTGGCGGGCGTGAAACTGGACGCCGCGGTGGACGCGGACGTGGCGCACGTGCCCGCCGCGGTGTCGCGGGAGGCGTACCGGATCGTCCAGGAGGGGCTGACCAACGCGCTGCGGCACGCGGGCAAGGTGCCGGTGCGGCTGCGCGTGACGCTGCGGGACGAACACCTGGAGGTGCTGATGACCAATCCGCTGGGCGGGCCGGCGTCCGGCCGCGACCACGGCGGCGGGCGCGGGCTGGACGGGGTGCGCGAGCGCGTCACCGTGCTGCGCGGCCGGATGTCCGCCGGGCCGGACGACGGCCGCTGGTGCCTGCGGGTCCGCCTGCCGGTCGGCGCGGGCGCCGTCTCCGGCCTGCCGGAGGCGGCGTCATGACGATCTCTGAGCCGGCGGTGCCGGACGCGCCGACCAGGGTGCTGCTGGTGGACGACGAGCGGCTGGTCCGGGTGGGCCTGGCCGCCATCATCGGGGCCGAACCCGACCTGACGGTGGTCGGCGAGGCGGCGGACGGCGCCGACGTGCCCGACGCGGTGGCCCGGCTGCGCCCCGACCTGATCCTCATGGACGTGCGGATGCCCAAGCTGGACGGCATCCAGGCCACCCGCCGGATCCTGGAGACGGTGCCCGAGCCGCCCCGGATCATCGTGGTCACCACGTTCGAGAACGACGAGTACGTCTACGACGCGCTGCGGGTGGGCGCCAGCGGGTTCCTGCTCAAGCGCGCCCGCCCCGAGGAGATCCTGCGGGCGGTGCGGACCGTGGCGCACGGCGACAGCCTGCTGTTCCCCGCCAAGATCCGCGCGCTGGCCGCCCGGCACGGCGGCGCGGGCGGGACCGGGGCGGCCGGCGCGCGCTGGCACGACCGGCTCACCGAGCGCGAGGCCGGGGTGCTGCGGCTGATGGCCAAGGGCATGACCAACGCGGAGATCGCGGCCGAGCTGTACGTCAGCCCGCAGACGGTCAAGACCCACGTCGGCAACGTGCTGGGCAAGCTGGGCGCGCGCGACCGCACCCAGGCGGTGATCTTCGCCTACGAGACCGGCTTCATCACCCCCGGCTGAATCCCCGCGTGTGAACGACCCCCGAGTTCGGCCCTGAGCGTACGTTCTGTACATTTCGCGGCCCGATGTGGTGAGGTGATCGCCATGCGCGACTTCCGATTCGGGTTCAACTTCTTCGACGTGGCGGACCGGGCCTCGTTCGTGCGGCGGTGCCGCGAGGCCGAGGCCCAGGGGTACGACATCGCCCTGGTGCCCGACCATCTCGGCGGCCCGGCGCCGTTCCCCACCATGGTCGCCGCCGCGGACGCCACCGAGCGGCTGCGCGTCGGCGGCCTGGTGCTGAACGCGGCGTTCTGGAACGCCCACCTGCTGGCGCGGGAGGTCGCCACGGCCGACCGGCTCACCGGCGGGCGGGTCGAGCTGGGCCTTGGCGCGGGCCACATGAAGTGGGAGTTCGACGCCGCGCGCATCCCCTGGGAGCCGTTCGGCGCCCGGGTGGACCGCATGGCCGCCCTGGTGGAGGAGCTGCGCGGCCTGTTCGCCGAGCCGGGCTACGCCGAACGCGCCGACCGCGAGGCGGCCCACGACCTGACGGCGCTCGCGCCGGTGCAGAAGAGCGGCTTCGGCGGGTTCGGCCCGCCGCTGCTGATCGGCGGCACCGGCGACCGCGTCCTGGAGCAGGCCGTCCGGCACGCCGACATCGTCGGCGTCGCCGGGGCGTACCAGGCGCCGGGGCGGCCGCCCGGCACGTTCCTGCTCGGCAGCGCCGAGCAGGCCGACGACCGCGTGCGGTTCGTGCGGGAACGGGCCGGCGACCGCTTCGCCGAGCTGGAGCTGAACGTCCTGATCCAGCACGTGGAGATCACCCCGGACCGGCGCGCCTTCGCCGAACGGGTCGCCGCCGAGCTGGTGCCCCACCTCACCCCCGAGCAGGTGCTGGACTGCCCCTTCGTGCTGTTCGGCACCGTCGAGCAGATGGCCGAGCAGCTGCGGGAACGCCGTGAGCGCTACGGCTTCACCTACGTCGTGGTGCACGCCCCCTTCGTCGACGCCTTCGCCCCGGTGATCGAGCAGCTCAGGTGACGCCGGAACCGGGACGCGGCCACGCCGGGATCCGGCCGTCCGGCGGCCGCGTCCCCGGCCCGGCGGAAGTTAGATCGAGGGTTATCCGGGAACGTCCGCGCTCATCCCGATTGTCGGGGACGGGGGGCACGGATGTGGAGGCAGCGGATCGCGTCGGTGGTCGCGCCGGTGATCGTGGGCGCGGTGGTCGCGGGGGCGCCGGCGTGCGTGGAGAACGCACGGGTCGTCCCGGCGGCCCGGTCCACACAGGCCACCGACCTGCGCCCCGCCGTCCGCCCCACGCCGCAGGCCACCACCGTGCCGCTGCGGATCCTCACCCGGGACGGCGCGACCATCGTGCTCGTCCCCGTCACCGTCAACGGGTACGGCCCCTATGACTTCATCCTGGACACCGGCGCGTCCTCCTCCTCGGTGGACCGGCGCCTGGTGGACCGGATCGGCCTGCCCGACACGGGGGAGAGCGCCCGCGTGCGCGGCGTGGGCGGCAGCACGGTCGCGCCGCTGGTGCGGGTCGGCGACTGGCGGGTCGGCGGGCGGCCGCTGCACGGGCGGTCGCTGGTCGTCACCGACGTCGGCGACGACCGCGTGGCGGGCCTGCTCGGCTCGGACGAGCTGCGCCGCTTCGGCGTGATCACCGTCGACTACGCCCGGGCGCGGCTGGTGCTGTACGGCGGGTGACGGCGGTCCTGGGTCCGGCGGGACCTGGCTCGCGGGGGACGGCGCGGCCCAGGATGGGCTTCCGGCACCGACGGGAGGACGACGATGGCCACCATCCTGATCACGGGGGCGACGGCGGGCGTGGGCCGCTACCTGACGCGGCGCCTGGCCGGGCGGGGCGAGACCGTCCTGGCGCACGGCCGCGACGCGGCCAAGCTGGACGCCCTGGTCAAGGAGCTGGACGGCGCGCCCGGGCGAGTGCGGCCCTACGTGGCGGACCTGGCGTCGCTGGCCGAGGTGCGCGACCTGGCCGGACGGGTGGCCGCCGACCACGACCGGCTGGACGTGCTGGTCAACAACGCCGGGGTGGGCAGCGGCCGCCCGGAGGGCCGCACCCTGACCCGCGACGGGCACGAGCTGCGGTTCGCCGTCAACTACCTGGCCCCGGTGCTGCTGACCCGGCTGCTGCTGCCGCGGCTGCGGGCCGCCGCGCCCGCCCGCGTGGTCAACGAGGGCTCGCTCGGCCAGGAGGAGATCGACTTCGCCGACCTGACCATGGCCCGCCGCTACAGCGGCACGCTGGCGTACTGCCGCAGCAAGCTGGCGCTGGCCGCCTGGAGCTTCGACCTGGCCGACGAGCTGCGCGCCGACCGGATCGCGGTCAACTGCATCCATCCCGCCACCTACATGGACACCGACATGGTGCGCGACGCGGGCGTCGCGCCGTGGAGCACCGTCGAGGACGGCGGCGAGGCGGTGCTGCAGCTGATCGACGCCCCGCCCGACGTCACCGGCGAGTTCTTCGACGGCGCCCGCCGCTCCCGCGCGCACGACGCCGCCTACGACCCCGGCGTCCGCTCCCGCCTCCGCGCCGCCACCGCCGCCGCCCTCGAATAGGGTCCGACCTGCCCTACTGGGGGCGACTCCCAGACCTCCGACCTCAGTGCTGCCCGAGCGTCACCTTGACGGTGCGGTTGGCGCCCTCCGGGGTCTGGACCCGCACCGGGACGGTGTCGCCCGGATGCAGCGTGGCCAGCACCTCGGCCAGCACGCTGATGTTGGGCGTGGACGCGCCGTTCACCGCGAGGATCAGGTCGCCGGGGCGGATGCCCGCCTTCTGGGCCGGGCCGCCGGGGGTCACCTCCACCACGCCCACGGCCGTCTGCTGCGGATCGTCGCCGTTGATGATCGTCTGGATCGTCACGCCCAGCGCGGCCCGGCCGGACCGGCGCACCCGCCCCTCCTTGATCAGCTGCGGGACGATCGACCTGACCGTGCCGCTCGGGGTGGCGAACCCGATGCCGACGGCCGTCCCGCCGATCTGCGGGTCGGACGCGGCGGCGGTCGGGATGCCGATCACCTCGCCGTTCAGCGTGACCAGGGCGCCGCCGCTGTTGCCGGGGTTGATCGGCGCGCTGGTCTGGATGGCGTTGACGATGGTCGCGCCGGGGAACGCGCCCTCGCGCCTGGTGGTCACGGTGCGGCCCAGCGCGGAGACGATCCCGTTGGTGACGCTGCCGGACAGCCCCAGCGGGTTGCCCATGGCCAGCACGATCTGCCCGGTCCGCAGCTTGGCGGAGTCGCCGAAGGCGGCGGGCCGCAGCCCGGCGCCGTCGACCCGCACCACGGCCAGGTCGTCGGAGGCGTACTCGCCCACCAGCGTGGCGGGCAGCGGCCGGCTGCCGCTGGCGGCGATGACCTCGATCTTCTGCGCGCCCGCGACGACGTGGGCGTTGGTGACGATGTTCCCGTGGCCGTCGAACACGACGCCGGACCCCAGGCCCTGGTCGGTGCGGATCTGCACCACCGACGGCAGCACCTTGGCGACCACCCGCTCGAACTGCTGCTCCAGCGACGACGCCGCTGGCCCGACCGCGACGGAGGCCGTGTCCGCCGCGCGCCGCGCCTCGGTGGAGCCGTCGTCGCCGCCCGTGCACCCGCCCAGCAGCAGGACGCCCGCCAGCACGGCGGCGCCCGCCCGGGCACCTGTGTGGAGGAACCTCATGTCCGCGATTGTCCCCACCCAGGGGGTCTCGACCCCCGTACCGGCGGGTGTCCGGGGCGCGCCGGACACGAGCCGGTGGCGATCCTCGACAAGGTCTTACGCATCGTTTACTCGGCTTTCGTTAGAAATGAGAAACGGACATCCGATCGGGGGATCATGGACGCCGCCACACTCTCCGAGCTGCGCAAACCGCGCGCCTACCCGGCCGTCTCGGTGCTGATGCCGACCGAGCGCCGCGCGCCGCGCCGCCGCCAGGACCCCATCCGCCTGCGCAACCTGCTCGCCGAGGCACGGCGGCGGTTGCGCGCCGACCCGCGGGTCGAGCCCGAGGTCGCCGACGAGGTGATGCGCGGCCTGGAACGGGCCGCCGCCGGGGCCGACCCGGCCCACGCCGAGGGCCTGGCGCTGTTCGCGGCGCCGGGCGGCGAGCACCACGCCTTCGCCGTCGACCAGCCGGTGGACCAGCGCGTGATCGTCGACACCACCTTCGCCACCCGCGACCTGGTCGCCGCCTACACCCGCACGTCCCGGTACTGGCTGCTGGTGCTGTCGGACCACGAGACGCGGCTGTGGGACGGGCGCGGCGGCGAGCTGACCGAGGTCGTCCGCCACGGGTTCCCGGCGGCGCCCGAGCCGGTCGACGAGGAGCGCGCCGGGCGCCAGTCGCCGCGCGGCCTGCACCACGGCGACGAGCGCCACCGCCAGTACCTGCGCGAGGTCGTGACCCGGCTGGAGGCCGTGCTGGCCCGCGACCGCCGTCCCGTGGTGGTCGCGGGCGTCATCCGGCAGCAGGCGCTGTTCGACGAGCTGGCCGGGCCGCGGGTGACGGTGGCGGGCCGCATCGACGGCAGCCACGAGACCGCGCCGCCGAGCACGCTGGTGCGGCTGGCGCGTCCGGTGCTGGACGCCTACGAGGACCTGCGCGAGGTGGCGGTGCTGGCCGAGCTGGAGGCCGCGCGCCGCCTGCACCGCTACGCCTCCGGGCTGGACGACGTGATGCGCCTGGTCGAGGACGGACGCGGCGAGCACCTGATCGTCGAGCGCGGCTACTACGCCCCGGCGGTGCGCACCGGCGAGGAACTGGTCCCGTTCGAGGGCCTGCCCGGTGTGCTACGCGGCGCGGGCGTCGTGGACGACGTGGTCGACAACGTCATCGAGACGACGCTCGAGTACGGGGGCGAGGTGACGTTCGTGTCCGACGGCTTCCTCATCGACCACGACCGCATCGCCCTCGTCACCCGCTTCTAGGGCTGACATCCGGGACCGCGCCAGGCCACCCATCCGGCCGTCCAGGCGCGTCCCGGATAGGGGCGCCAACCGGCGGGATGGCCGGGCCAGGTGGCGTCGGCGGGGGTCCCCTCGGGGTGGTTCACGACCACCGTGCACACACCCCGGGCGGGTTGCTGGGTGCGGGTGTCGATGCTGCTCATCCGCGTCCACGACACCGGGAACAGGAGTTTGGTCCGCACCTGCCAGGAGATGGCCGTGTCCAGGGCGACACCGCCGGTCCTGCCGCCGGGGAACGGGGGCGGCAGGGCGGGGCGCTGAGGGTTCGGCCCCATGATGTACGTCATGGCGGCGACGTTCACCGCGAGCAGTCCCACTCCCAGGACCGGCGCCCGGCCACGTCCCAGCACCGAGAACCCCAGGAGCAGACCGAGCGCGGCCAGCGACGCTTCCCACAGATGGAACGCGCCCCGGTCCAACGTCAGGAACGACGTCTCGGGGAAGTCGAACCCGATGAAGGAGTGAGTGCGCAGCCGCTCGCCTGCGTACCCCGTCACCCACAGGCCCGTCACGCCCACCACGGCCGTGGCCCCCGCCACCGCACGCGCACCGTTGGCGAGGGACAGCCGTAGGACGGCGGTCACGCCGATGAGCGCATAGACGAGCGCGACGCACGTCAGATAGCGGCCGTAGGCGAAGTTGCCGACGCGATGCTCGTCGGGCAGCGCGGCGGACGAGGCGTAGGCGATCCCGAGCGTGGTCGCCAGGAGAGTTCCCGCCATGATCCGCGTTTCGGCGCCGGTCCGGCGGCGCGCCAAGGTCACCAGCACCACCGTCAGGCCGACCCCTGCCAGCCCCCACGTGCCCACGACGAGGTACCACAGCTGACCGACCGCGCCGGAGACGGTCCATGCCTGCCCCTCCAGCGTGGTGATCCGGCCTTCCACGTTGCCCGCCAGGTCCCGTACACCGCCGGGGTACAGGGCCGAACGCACCATGTCGTTGAAGAGCGACGCGGCCGCGTAACCCGCCGCCGTGGCCGCCGCGCCGACGGCGAGCGGCCGCCGCGTGCCCCGGCGCCAAAGGAGGACCCCGAGCACCGCGACGTGCACGGCGACCAGTACAGAGCCACGCGAATGCACCGTGCACCCGTAGCAGGCCAGCAGGCTCGCACCGGCCGCCGCGTACGCGCTCCCGTAACGTACGAACCGGTCGAGCGACAGCAGCCAGGCCAGCGCCACCACGGGCAGGAGCGCGTCCGCCAGCACGAACGCGCCGAAGAACGTCACCGCCGGCAGCAGCGCCCCCGCCCACGCCGACGGCAGCGCGGTCCGCACGTCCAGCCCGAGCCGGCGCAGCAGCATGTAGCCCAGTGGGAACAGCGCCGCCCCCACCAGCGCGTTGATCACCATCACCAGCGTGTAGACGGTCGCCGGATCATGCGCGAGCCGGAAGGCGGGAGTCAGCAGCAGCGGGTAGCCGCCCTGGTAGAAGGTGTTGCCGGACAGGTCGCCGCCGGGCCCGCCCGCCAGCCACCGCGCGGCCGTCAGGTAGCCCGACTCGTCGGGGTCGGCGACGGGCCCCACCCGCGCCCGGGCGAACCACAGGCGCACGCACACCTGCAGGGCCCATCCCAGCACCAGCGCCCACACCGGCCAGGACCGGCGGCGTCGCCGCGGGACGGGCGCGGTCTCGCGGGGCACCGTCCGGGCACGATCGATCATCACGGTCATGCGTTCGACCGTTCCGGCGCGCCGTCATGCTCCCGTCCGTGGAATGTCCGGGTTCCGTGACATTCCGGGGCCAAGATCGCGGTTCCGCCGATAATGGCCCGGTGGCGAGCATTCTCTTCGTGGAGGACGACCCCTCGGCCCGGGCCGCGCTGGAACTGGCGCTCACCCGCCAGGGCCACCGCGTCACGTCCCGGGCGACGGGCGAGGAGGGCCTGGAGACGCTGCGGGCCCGCCGGCCGGAGATCGCCGTGCTGGACGTGATGCTGCCCGGCCTGGACGGCATCGAGGTGTGCCGACGCATCCGCCGCGACGACACCCTGCCGGTCATCCTGCTCACCGCGCGCGGCGACGACCTGGACGTGGTGCTCGGCCTGGAGGCGGGCGCCGACGACTACGTGGTCAAACCGGTCGAGCCGCGGGTGCTGGACGCCCGCATCCGCGCCGTGCTGCGCCGCGCCGAGAATGCCCCCGCCGACCGCGTCGCCTACGGCGACCTGGTGATCGACCGGCTCGCGCTGAAGGTCACCCGGGGCGGCCGGGACGTCCGGCTCACCCCGACCGAGCTGCGGCTGCTGCTGGAGCTGACCCGGCGGCCCCGGCAGACGCTGACCCGCCGCCACCTGCTGGCGGCGGTGTGGGAGCACACCTATCCGGGCGACTCGCGGCTGGTGGACGCCTGCGTCCAGCGCGTCCGCGCCAAGATCGAGGACGAGCCGGCCGAGCCGCGCCTCATCGAGACCGTCCGCGGCTTCGGCTACCGGTTCAGCCCGCCATGAGTCTCGGTGGATGCGGCGGCGCACCTCGTCCGCGGCTTCGGCTTCCGCCTCGACCCGCGGTGAGGGCCGTGCGGGCCCTGTCCGCGACGCTCACCGGGCTGCGGGTCCGGCTGGTCGCGGCGTTCTGCGCGGTGGCGCTGCTGTCGTCGGTGCTGGCGTCCGGGCTGGCGTACGTGCTGGTGCGCCGCGCGATACTGGAGCGCACCCAGGACGCGATGCTCGGCGAGGTGCGCGACACCATCGCCCGCACGATCCCCGCCGAGCTGCCGCCCGACTCCGCCGAGACGCTGGCGAGGGACCTGGACGCCGCGCTCAGCAGCCGGGACGGCCGCGTCAAGGTGTACGCGGCCCCGCTTCCGCTGGACCGCGACATGTGGCTGCCCCCGGTCCAGCACCGGCATCTGCACGTCCCGGTCACCCGCGAGTTCGCGCGCGCCGCCACGCGCGGCCTGGTGTTCCGGCGAGTGATCCACCAGGGCCGCCCGTACCTGCTGATCGGCGCCCACCCCACCGGGTACGTGACCACGATCGACCAGCCGCAGCGCACCACGCCGCCGATCGTCTTCGTGTCGGTGTCGCTGGCCCGGGAGGAGGCCGACCTGCGCGCCTTCACCCGCGCGGTGGCGACCGCGGACGCCCTGGCACTGGTGGTGGCGCTGGTCCTGGCGCTGCTGGCCGCCCGGGGCGTGCTGCGTCCCGTGCGGAGCCTCGGCCGCGCGGCCCGAGATCTGGGCGTAGGACGCCTCGACACCCGGGTGAAAGTGCGCGGCAACGACGAGCTCGCCGATCTCGCCCGCACGTTCAACGGCACCGCCGAGGCACTGCAATGGACCGTGACGGAGCTGCGCGCGATGGAGGCGGCCTCCCGCCGGTTCGTGGCCGACGTCTCCCACGAGCTGCGCACGCCGCTCACCTCGATGATCGCCGTCACGGACGTGCTGTCGGAGGAGGGCGGGTCCTCCGCGGCGGGAGACACCGCCACCCGGCTCATCGTCGAGGAGACCCGGCGGCTCGGCGTGCTGGTGGAGAACCTCATCGAGATCAGCCGGTTCGACTCGGGCACGGCGTCCCTGGTCCTGGACGAGGTGGTGGTGGCCGAGGCGGTGGCGGCGTCGCTGGACGCGCGCGGCTGGTCCGGCGACGTGGCGGTGGAGGGACCGCAGGACCTGGTGGCGCGCCTGGACCCGCGCCGCTTCGATGTGATCGTCGCCAACCTGGTGGGGAACGCCCTGCGCCATGGCGCGCCGCCGGTCCGGGTGCGGACGCGGCGCGCCGACCGCGGGGGCCGGTCCGGGGTCGAGCTGGTGGTCACCGACCGCGGCCCGGGCATCCCCGCCGACCTGCTGGCCCTGGTGTTCGACCGGTTCGTCAAGGCGGAGGCGGCCCGCACCCGCAGCGAGGGCAGCGGCCTCGGGCTGTCGATCGCACGGGAGAACGCGCTGCTGCACGGCGGAACCCTGGAGGCGTCCAACGCCCCGGAAGGAGGAGCGGTGTTCACCCTCTGGCTGCCGGGAGCGCCGGCATGAGGCCCGCCCGCACGGCGGCTCTGGCCGCGGCGCTCGTGCTCGTCCTCGCCGGCTGCGGCATCGGCCCGACCGGCGTCGTCAGGTCGGGCGACAAGCCCCTCACCCTGGCCGGCAGCGTGAGGGTGACGATGTACCTGGTCGACGGGCACGACCGCCTGGTGCCGGTGGTGCGTCCCGGACTGCCCGGCCACCCCTACTACGCCGTGACGCAGCTCGGCGGTGAGCCCACCCCGGCCGAGAAACGCCGCGGGCTGCGCAACGCCGTGCCGCGGCTGGAGCTGCGGCCCGCCTCCATGCAGAACGGGCCGGTCACCGTGCAGCGGCGCTCCACCGAGCTGCACGTCAACGTGGTCACCCGCGGCGCCCCGGCGAAGGGCGACAAGGCGCCCTCCTGGAGCCGTCTGGCCCTCGCCCAGGTCGCCTGCACCGCCGAGACGATCCCGGGCGTCAGCGGGGTGCGCCTGACGGGCCTGGTCTCGGTCGAGGGCACCAACGTGGTGGTGGTCACCGGAGTGCTGGACGACTCGGGCCGCGGGTGGGAACTCCTCCGATGCGCGGACTTCCGCGACCTCACGCGATGACGGGCCGATGAGGTGACGCGCCCGTGAGATGAGGGCCGATGCCGGGTCGGGCCGGCACGCTGGGCGGCGTCAGCCCCTGGTGAGCCAGCGGGTGGTGATCTCGCCGAGGACCGACCGCATCGTCAGGATCGCCACGCCGAGGGTCAGCAGCGGCATGACCACCCAGCGCTCCACCTTGCCGTCGGTGCGCGGGATCACCGGGATCTCCACCCGCCACGTCATCGGCCAGAACACCGGGCAGCCGCGCGGCGTCAGGCAGTCGCCCGCCACGTGCGCCAGGCAGCCCAGCGCCACGGCGAAGCCCACGAAGCTCATGTCCAGGTCGTGCATGAGATAGACGGCCAGCGCCGCGACCGCGCAGTCGGCCAGCGCCGACTGCGGCTCCTTGCCCTCGAAGTCCAGGCCGATGCCGCGCAGCCCGAACCCGACGATGACGAACAGCGCCGCCCACCAGCCGTACACGAACTCGGTGGCCAGCCAGTCCATCGCCAGGCCCATCAGGACGGCGAACACGATCGAGTGGGTGGCCTGCCGGTGCCCGCCGGCGATCTTGCCGATCCACTTGCACATGCCCTTGGTGATGGGGCCGTAGGTGTTGGCGATGCGGCCGTTGTGGTGGTCGATGTCGGGCAGCAGCGCCGCGCCCGCGCACACCACCGCGCCCGCCAGCAGCTGCGCGGGCGACAGCGCGATCGCGTGCTCGCCCAGCAGCCGGTCCTGGCTGAGCAGGGGGACCGCCCCGAGCCACACCAGCGCACCCGAGAGGGCATGCGTCTGCCCCATCATGTCGTGCTCTCCCGCCCTTCCGCCCGTTTCGCCGCCCGGGCGGGACTTTAGCCCGCCGCGGCGTTCCGGCGGCGATGACGCGCCGATGACCGCCTTCGTCCGTTTCGATGCGATCATCGGCCGGAAGGTTCCCGCCGCCGCTACCGGGCGGGGACGCGGCGCCAGGCGTCGTTCTGCTCGCCCGGCTCGTACGGGGCGTCCAGGCGCTTGGCCAGGACGCCCGGCAGGCCCTGCTGGCGGGCGGCGGTCAGCACGGCGTCACCGTCGCCGGGGAACCACGGCGCGGTCTGCCAGCGCGGGCCGTTCAGCCCCAGGTCGTCGAGCGTGCGGCGGCGCCGCTCGTACGGCTCGTCCAGCAGCGGACGGCCGTCCAGGTGCAGCACGTCGAAGATCAGGTAGGTCTCGCGGCCGTCCAGCGACGCCAGTTCCCCGTCGAGCAGGACGGGACGCGCGCCCACCGCCCTGCCCAGCGGCCCGCCCAGGCCCGCCGGGCCGCCGACCGCGCGGCCGTGCCCGTCGGTGAAGCGGGTGCGGCCGCCCTCGACGTAGGCGAGCAGGCGCCGCCCGCCCCAGGCGAACTCGAAGCCGTAGGCGTCCTGGTCGCGCGGCAGCCGGGCGCGGTCGGCGGCCCGCATCGGCCGCAGCGACTCCGGCAGCGGCTCGGCGTCGGGGTCGGCGGGCGGGTCCATCCGGTGGATCATCCAGTTCTCGCCGCGGGTGCGGAACAGCACGTACCGGCCGGACACGCGCGTGCCGTGCAGCACCACCTTGACCTCGTGGTCGGACCACTTCTCGGTCTCGTACGTGCCGCGGTCCCAGATCGTCATCGTGCCGGCGCCGTACTCGCCCCTGGGGATCTCCCCGTGGAACGTGGCGTACTCCAGCGGATGGTCCTCGGTGTGCACGGCCAGGTGGTTGGTGTCGGGGTCGGCCGGGATGCCCTTGGGCACCGCCCACGACACCAGTACGCCGCCGCGTTCCAGCCGCAGGTCCCAGTGCAGGCTCCGCGCGTGGTGCTCCTGGACGACGAAGGTGTCGTCGTCGCCCTGGGGGACCGGCCCGTCGCCCGGTACCGGCTCAGGGGTCCTGTGGGGGTCGCGCTTGCTCCGGTACTCGGCGAGCCGGTCGGCGTCCCCGTCGCGTGCCGTGTTCTTCTTACGTGCCACCACGCAGGACGGTCTACCCCGCCGCGGCCGACATCACCGGACGGCGGGCGTCACCCGGCGGGGCGGGGTCACCGGATGAACACGGCGTGGTCGGCCATGTCGGCGGTCAGCGCCGGGGGCAGCCCGGCCAGCGCCGACAGCTCCTCGGCGGACATGAACCCGCCGGTCTCGTCCCGCACCTCGACGATGCGCGCCGCCAGCTGGGGGGTGACGCCGGGAAGCTGCGTCAGCACCTCCGCCGGGGCGTGGTTGACGTCGATCAGCCCGCCGTCGTTGTACTCGCGCGGCAGGTCGGGACGGCCGATGCGCAGCTCGCGGGCCAGGCCCGGGTCGCTGGCGGCCAGCTCGCGGGCCTTCTGCCGCAGCGCCCGGGAGCGCCGCACCCGCTCGATGGCGGCCTCGTTGTCGACCCCCGACAGCCCGTGCGGGTCGAACACCCGGCGGCGCACCAGGAACGCGTGCACGCATCCCACGATCGCCTGCACGAACGTCAGCACGCCCATGAGCCGGGCGGCGCCGCCCTCCCCGGCGTCGCCCAGCAGCACCACCTGCAGCACGAAGACGGCCGCGTACACCAGCGCGGCCACCACCAGGTGGGCGTTGCGCCGCCACAGCGCCGCCCCCGCGAAGGTGAACGGCGTCAGGTAGCCCAGGCTCAGGAACGGCAGCGCCGCCCACGTCACGCTCAGCGCGGCCCGGCCCGGCGGCATGCTGTCGGACGGGACCCGAGGCGGCGGATACGGCGCTGGGGCGTTCATCGAGCTGCTCTCCCGAGCCGGTTGGCGGCTTGTGTGGCTCTAGATCCCTTTTCTTACCCGGGGCCGGGGGCGCGGAATGGTCAGGGAAGGGTCAGGATCTCGTGGCCGTCTTCGGTCACCAGGATGGTGTGCTCGAACTGGGCGGTGCGCTTGCGGTCCTTGGTGACGACCGTCCAGCCGTCCTTCCAGATGTCGTAGTCGTGGGTGCCCAGCGTCAGCATCGGCTCGACGGTGAACGTCATGCCCGGCTGGATCACGGTGGTGGCCGCCGGGTCGTCGTAGTGCGGGATCACCAGCCCGGAGTGGAACGTCGTGCCGATGCCGTGCCCGGTGAAGTCGCGCACCACCCCGTACCCGAACCGCTTGGCGTACGACTCGATGACCCGGCCGATCACGTTGACGGCCCGGCCCGGCGCGACCGCGCGGATGCCGCGCATCATCGCCTCGCGGGTACGCTCCACCAGCAGCCGCGACTCCTCGTCGACCTCGCCGCACAGGTACGTGGCGTCGGTGTCGCCGTGCACGCCGTCGATGTAGGCGGTGATGTCGATGTTGATGATGTCGCCGTCGCGCAGCACCGTGTCGTCGGGGATGCCGTGGCAGATCACCTCGTTGATCGAGGTGCACAGCGACTTGGGGAACCCGCGGTAGCCCAGCGTGGAGGGGTAGGCGCCGTGGTCGAGCAGGAACTCGTGCCCGATGCGGTCCAGCTCGTCGGTGGTGATGCCGGGACGGACGTGCCGGCCGACCTCCTCCAGCGCCTGCGCCGCGATCCGCCCGGCCACCCGCATCTTCTCGATCGTCTCGGGCGTCTTGACGTCCGGCTCACCGGTCTTCGGACGCTTCTTTCCCACGTACTCCGGGCGCGGGATGTGCGCGGGGACCTTGCGCATGGGCGAGACACGGCCGGGCCGGAGCAGTTGGGTCGTCATGTCTGGGAGTGTAGTCAGCGCGATCGGGGGACGATTCAGGACGCGCGCGTGATCGGTCGCGCGGGAGCGGAGGGACGCGATGAGCGACGACGGCGACTGGTGGTTCTGCCTGAAGCACATGAAGGTCGAGCACGGCCCCGGCTGCGCCGGGAAGGACCGCATGGGCCCCTACCCCTCCGAGTCGGCGGCGGCCGGAGCGCTCCAGCTGGCCCGCGAACGCAACGAGGCGTGGCGCCGTCAGGACGACGACGACTAGCCGGCCGCCGGCGGTTCGGCCGGTGGCGCGTCCCGGCCGGCGGCGCCGGGCTAGTCCACGGTCGGGCCGCTGACCGTTTCGAGCAGGCGGGCGAGGCGGCGGCGCAGCCCGAGGCCGGCCGGGCGCCGCGCCGGCTCCTGCCCGGCCGCCGCGCTGACCAGGTGCTGGGCGCCGTCGAACGACAGCAGCGCCTCGCCCGGCGGGACGGTCAGGGCCTCGTGCGCCAGCCCCCGCAGCTCCCGGTCGCCGCCCTCCAGGGCGAGGATCGTCGCGCCGGTGCGGCGGGCGTCGTCGACCCGTTCCAGCAGCGGCACCGGCGCGTCCTGCTCGGCGACCACGAACAGCGTCTCGCCGCGCCGCGCCGCCTCCAGCCGGTCCAGCCCCACCCGCAGGTGCGCGGGCGCGTCCGGCGGGGGCGACCAGCGCACCAGTGTGGGGGACAGGGCGGGCAGCCGGCTCAGCCTGCTCTCGTCGTCGAGATGAGCGGCCAGGTGCCAGGGATCGTCGCCGGGCGTGCCCACCAGCAGCAGCCCGCCGGGCGTGCGCGCGCTGACCCGCACCGCCCGGCCGAGGTCACCGGTGCGCTCCAGCCACCCCGTCGCCGACAGCACCTCGCGCAACATCGTCACCCGCTCGGCGTCCACGACCTCCATGGTGCCGCAAAACCGCACGCGGGCCCCGGGTTTCCCGGATGCCGGAGGATCACGGCGCGAACCGACCTGGCAGACTCGGCCCCATGACTGAGCAGCAGAAGACTCCCTATGACCTGCCCGACGTCAGCGGCCTGTCCATCGGCATCCTGGGCGGCACCGGCGACCAGGGCAAGGGGCTGGCGCGCCGGTTCGCGCTGGCCGGGCACCAGGTGATCATCGGGTCGCGGAAGGCGGACCGGGCCCGGGACGCCGCCGCGGACCTGGGCGCGGACCTGCCGGTGCGGGGCGCGGAGAACCCCGTCGCCGCCGGGGAGGCCGACCTGGTGATCGTCGCGGTGCCGTGGGACGGGCACAAGGCCACCCTGGAGTCGTTGCGCGCCGAGCTGGACGGCAAGATCGTCGTCGACTGCGTCAACCCGCTGGGCTTCGACAAGCGCGGCGCCTTCGCGTTGCCGGTCGAGGAGGGCAGCGCCGCCGAGCAGGCCGCCGCCGTGCTGCCCGGCAGCCGGGTGGTGGCGGCGTTCCACCACGTGTCGGCCAAGCTGCTGCTGGATCCCGACGTCGACGAGATGCAGCTGGACGTGCTGGTGCTCGGCGACGACCGGGAGGCCACCGATCTGGTCCAGGCCCTGGCGGGACGCATTCCGGGCATGCGCGGCGTGTACGGCGGACGGCTCCGCAACGCCCACCAGATCGAGGCGTTCACCGCCAACCTGATCTCCATCAACCGCCGCTACAAGGCCCACGCGGGCCTGCGCGTCACCGACGTCTGACACCGCGGCGCCCCGGCCCGCCGTGCCCGCGGACGGGGCGGCCCGCCTGGTGCGGATCGCCCCGCCGGGACGCGAACGATCGGCCGGTGATCAGCCGGGGACCAGCGGATGATCAGTGGTAGGCGTGCTCGGGGGCCGGGAACACGCCGCCGACGACCTCCTCGGCGTAGGCGCGGGCCGCGTCGCCGAGCACCGTCCGCAGGTCGGCGTACTTCTTGACGAACTTGGCGGTGCGCGGCGTCAGCCCCGCCATGTCCTGCCAGACCAGCACCTGCGCGTCGGTGTGGTCGCCGGCGCCGATGCCGATGGTCGGGATCGACAGCGAGTCGGTGACGCGGGCGGCCAGCTCCTCGGGGACGCACTCCAGCACCACCGAGAACGCGCCCGCCGCCTCCAGCGCCTTGGCGTCGGCCATCAGCTCCTCGCCCGCCTGGCCGCGGCCCTGCACCCGGTAGCCGCCGAAGACGTTCACCGACTGCGGGGTCAGGCCCAGGTGCGCCATCACCGGGATCCCGGCGGCGACCATGGCCTCGACCTGCGGCAGGATGCGGCGGCCGCCCTCCACCTTGACCGCCTGGACGCCGCTCTCCTTCAGGAAGCGGGTGGCTGCGGCCAGCGCCCCCGGCACGTCCGCCTGGTAGGAGCCGAACGGCAGGTCGGCGACCACCATCGCGCGCCTGGAGCCGCGGACGACGGCGGCGGCCAGCGGGACGAGGTCGTCCACGGTCACCGGGATCGTGGAGTCGTACCCGTACACCACCATGGCGGCCGAGTCGCCGACGAGCAGCACCGGGATCCCGGCCTCGTCGAAGACCCGCGCGGTGAGCGCGTCGTAGGCGGTGAGCATGGGCCACTTCTCGTGCCGCTGCTTGGCGGCGGCGATGTCGCGGACGGTGACCCGGCGGTCCCCCTGGCCCCCGTACAGAGCGGTGGGCTGGGCAGCGGACGACGAAGACACGATGTACCTCCAGTCTCGAGGCGCCACGGTGGCGTACCCGGACGGATCCGATGATTCCACCGCCAAAACGATTCGGGTAGCCCCGAGATTCCACCGGAACCGCTATTCCCGGCGGCAGGGGTGACCTGGATTACGAAACGATACGGTTGCGTATCGATCATCTCAGGCGTACGCTCATTACGAAACGCAGACGTATCGCAGACGCATTCCCGCGCCCACGACTTCCCGCGCTAAGGAGCGAGTTGGATCCGCAGTCAGTTCACCGCCGGCGCTGGTACATCCTCGCCGTGCTCACCGTCAGCCTTCTGGTGGTGGTGCTGGACAACACCATCCTCAACGTCGCGTTGAAGACCATCGCCGACCCCGAGGAGGGCCTGGGCGCCACCCAGAGCCAGCTGGAGTGGGCGATCAACTCCTACACGCTGGTGTTCGCCGGCCTGCTGTTCACCTTCGGCGTGCTCGGCGACCGCGCCGGCCGCAAGCGCGTCCTGATCGGCGGCATGGTGATCTTCGGCATCGCCTCGCTGCTGTCGGCCTACGCCCAGACCCCCGACCAGCTCGTCTGGGCCCGCGCCCTGATGGGCCTCGGCGGCGCCGCGGTCATGCCGCAGACCCTGTCCATCATCACCAACGTCTTCGAGCCCCAGGAACGGGCCCGCGCCATCGGCATCTGGGCGGGCGCCGTCGGCCTCGGCGTCGCCATCGGCCCCGTCACCGGCGGCCTCCTGCTGGCCCACTTCTGGTGGGGCTCGGTGTTCTTCGTCAACGTCCCCGTCATCATCGCCGGGATCGCGCTGATCGCCCTGCTGGTCCCCGAGTCGCGCAACCCGCTGCCGGGACGGCTCGACCCGGTCGGCGTGCTGCTGTCCATCGTCGGCCTGGTCGCCCTGTCGTACGGCATCATCCACGGCGGCGACACCGGCGAGTGGCTCACGCCCGGCGCGCTGGCGCCGATCATCGGCGGCGCCGCCGTGCTGGGGCTGTTCGCCTGGCACGAGGCCCGCAGCGACCACCCCGCCTTCGACGTGCGGCTGTTCCGCGACCCGCGGCTGTCGGCGGCGGTCGCCTCGATCGCGCTGTGCTTCTTCGCCGCCGCGGGCGTGTTCTTCTTCGCCAACTTCTACCTGCAGTCGGTGCGCGGCCTGACCCCGCTGCAGTCCGGCCTGATGGTCCTGCCGTTCGCCGCCGCGCAGCTGATGTTCTCGCCGCGCAGCGCCGCCATGGTGCGCCGCTTCGGCGCCAAGGCGGTGTGCACGGTCGGCCTGCTGCTGGTGACCGCCGCCCTGGTCGGCTACCAGTTCGTCGACGAGCACAGCCCGCTGTGGGTCGTCGGGGTGGTGTTCTTCCTGCAGGGCGCGGGCATGGCCAACGTCATGCCGCCCGCGACCGAGTCGGTCATGTCGGCGCTGCCCCGGGAGAAGGCGGGCGCCGGATCGGCCCTCAACAACACCGCCCGGCAGGTCGCCGTCGCGCTCGGCGTGGCGGTGCTCGGCTCGGTGGTCGCCTCCGTCTACCGCGGCGACCTGGCCGACCGGCTGGCCGCGCTGCCGGCGGGCGCCCGCGAGGCGGCCGGGCAGTCCATCGAGGGCGCCCACGCGGTCGCGGCGCGGCTCGGCCCCGCCGGGGAGGGCCTGATCGACCCGGCGAACGCCGCGTTCATGCACGGCATGCACACCGCGTCGATCGCGGCGGCGGCGGTCGCCTTCCTCGCCTCCATGGTGGTGCTGCGCTGGATGCCCGGACGCGCCCAGGACGCCGGCGAGGCCGTCCCCGCCGAGACGTCCGGGACGCCCGGGCGGCGCGAGACCGCCAAGGTATGAGTAATGCCGGGGTATGAGTAACGTGGCCGACGATGACCGAGACGACGCAGCATCCCACCCCCGCTGAGCCCGGCGCCGGTGCCCCTGGCACCGGCGCCTCCGGGCCCGGTGACCCCGCCGCGCGCGACGGCGTCCGCGCGCCCGGGCGGCCGCGCAGCGAACGCGCCGAGAAGGCGATCATCAACGCCACCCTCGACCTGCTGGCCGAGGAGTCCGGCGTGGCCGGGCTCTCCATCGAGGCGGTCGCCGCGCGCGCCGGCGTCGGCAAGACCACCATCTACCGCCGCTGGGCCAACAAGGAGGCGCTGATCGTGCAGGCGCTGGCCACCATGAAGGGCCCGCTGCCCGAGCCGTCCGGCGCCTCGGTCCGCGAGGACCTGCTGGCGCTGGCCCGCGTGCTGCGCTCCGAGCGCAGCCGCAAGCGGATCCGGTGCTTCTGGAACGTGGTCGGCGCCGCCGAGAAGCATCCCGAGCTGTACGCCCGCTACCGGCAGGACGTCATCGAACCGCGCCGCCAGGTGATCCGGGACGTGCTGCGGCGCGGCGTGCGCACCGGCGAGCTGCGGCCCGACGTGGACGTGGAGGCCGCCGTCACCATGCTGACCGGGGCGCTGGCCGGGCGGTTCCCCATGGAGACGCTGCCCGACGACTTCCCCGAGACGGTGGTCGACACGCTGCTGCGCGGCATCGCCGCCGGCGCGTCCTGACGTGTCCCGGCACAGGCGCACGCGGGCGCGCCGTGACCGCGCCCGCGTCCGTTTTCGACGCGGTAAGCGTGATCTTCTCCCCTCCGTCCCGTCCGATGCTCCATACTGGCGCTGGGGAGTGGTAGGCGGACGGCTGTCTGGAGCGCGTCAGGTGAGATCGGTGATGGCACCGCAAGGCGATGCGACGGCCGCCGACACGGCGTCGCGCACCCTGGTCCTCGGGGTGGACGCCGCGCGGCGCGTCGTGCAGTGCGGGCCCAACGCCGCGTCCGTCCTCGGCCACGCTCCGGCCGAGGTCATCGGGCGGTCGGCCGCCGAACTGGTGGTCGACGAGGCCAAGGCCGACCTGGAGATCCTGCTGGAGGGGCTGGCCACCGGCCACGAACGCAGCAAGGCGCTGACGATGCGGCGCGCCGACGGCACCACCACCGACGCGGTGGTGACCGCCCAGCCGCTGGTCGGCGGCGACTCGCCGGGCGTCCCGGCCGGGCTGCTGTTCGTGCGGGTGGCGCTGCCGCCCAGCGAGCGCTACCAGGACCCGGCGCTGATGCGCCGCGCGCTGATGGACGACCCGCTGGCCCGGTTCGGCGCGTCCCTCGACCTCGACCAGGCCGCCCGCGGGCTGGTCGACGTGATCGTCCCGCACTACTGCACCACCGCCTCGGTGCTGGTGCTGGAGAGCCTGGTCGCCGCCGACGAGGTGCACGAGGAGACCGGCGCGGCCGTGCTGCGCCGCATCGCCGTCACCTCCGACGACGAGAACCCGATGTGGACGGCGACCTTCCCGGTCGGTGAGGTCCTGGTGTATCCGGAGGGCACCCCGTACCGGGAGGTCCTGCAGACCATGCGGCCGGTGCACCTGCCGCTGGTGGACGCCGAGATCGCCGGCGACATCGCGCGGCGCTGGCGGCGCGGCCCGGCGGGCGACCTGCTCACCGGCGTGTCGATGGTGCTGCTGCCGCTGGTGGCCCACGACACCCTGCTGGGCTTCATCGCCTGCACCCGCGTCCCCGGGTTCCGCCGCTTCGACGCCTACGACGTCGAGATCGGCATGGAGTTCGCCTCCCGCGCCGCCATCGTCATCGACAACGCGCGCCGCTACAGCCGCGAGCGCGCCACCGCGCTGGCGCTGCAGCGCTCGCTGCTGCCCAACCGGCTGTCGGCGCCCTCGTCGGTCGAGGTGCGCCACCGCTACCTGCCCGGCAGCAAGCTCGTCGAGGTCGGCGGCGACTGGTACGAGTCGATCGCGCTGCCCGGGGCGCGGGTCGCGCTGATCGTCGGGGACGTGGCCGGGCACGGCGTGCGGGCCGCCGTCACCATGGGACGGCTGCGCACCGCCCTGCACACGCTGGCCAACCTGGAACTGCCGCCCGCCGACGCGCTGCACGTCATGCACGAGCTGATGATCGAGCTCGGCGAGCAGGAGCCGCACTTCGCCACCTGCGTGTACGCGGTGTACGACGCCACCACCGGCACGATCGAGATCGCCTCGGCCGGGCACCTGCCGCCGCTGCTGGCCCGCCCCGACGGCAGCGGCGAGTACCTCAAGGTGCCGCCCGCCCCGCCGCTCGGGGTGTCCGGCGGCGCCACCATCGAGAGCCGCGAGTTCACCGTCGAGGACGGCAGCGTCTTCGTCATCTACACCGACGGCCTGGTGGAGAACCGCGGCACCGACATCGACGACGGCCTGGCCCGGCTGCGCGGCGTGTTCGGCCCCGGCACCGTGGAGCGTCCCATGGAGGACCTCGCCAAGGCGACGCTGGCGGGCGTGTACGCCGACCACCACCGCGACGACATCGCCGTGCTGATCGCCCGGCTGCGGCGCCTGCCGCAGGAGCGGTACGCCTCCTGGACCCTGCCGCACGACCCGGCCGCCGTGCGCCGCGCCCGCGGCCTGGTGCGCCGCCGGCTCGCGGACTGGGACCTGGACGAGCTGTCCTACACCACCGAGCTGCTGGCGTCCGAGCTGATCACCAACGCGCTGCGGTACGCCCGCAGCGGTGGCCCGATCGAGCTGCGGCTGCTGCTGGAGCGCACCCTGGTGCTGGAGGTGATGGACCGGTCCGCCGCGCTGCCGCGCCTGCGGCACGCCGCCGACGACGACGAGAACGGACGCGGCCTGCTGGTCGTCAGCCAGCTCGCGCACCGCTGGGGCTCCCGCCGCACCGCCGCGGGCAAGGTCGTGTGGTGCGAGCAGATCGTCCCCGGCGTCGACCCGGACCCGTCCGAGACCGTCGACACCTGGCCCGGCGAGAACCACCACAAGGAGTGAACCCAGGGGGCGACCCCCTGGAACCCCCGGGGGGTTACTGGCCGGAGGGTTCGCGCCAGCGGTTGGTGATGGGCAGGCGGCGGTCCCGGCCGAAGTTCTTCGGGGTGATCTTGGGGCCGGGCGGGTACTGGCGCCGCTTGTACTCGGCCAGGTCCACCAGCCGGATCACCCGTTCCACCAGCTCGGGGTCGTGGCCCGCGGCGACCAGGGCGTCGCGGCCGAGGTCGTGCTCCACGTAGTCGACCAGCAGCGGGTCCAGGATGTCGTAGGGCGGCAGCGAGTCGATGTCGCGCTGGCCGGGGCGCAGCTCGGCCGACGGCTCCTTGAGGATGATCTCCTCGGGGATCGGCTCGGCGTCCAGCGCCCGCCAGAACGGCGAGCCCTGGCCGACGCGGGTGTTGCGCCAGCGCGCCAGCTCCCACACCATCGTCTTGGTGACGTCCTTGATCGGGCCGAAGCCGCCCGCGGAGTCGCCGTACAGGGTGGAGTAGCCGGTGGCCAGCTCGCTCTTGTTGCCGCCGGTCAGCACCAGGTGGCCGGACTCGTTGGACAGCCCCATCCACACGTTGGCGCGGATGCGGGCCTGCAGGTTCTCGGCGGCCAGCCCGTGCAGGTCCAGCTCGGCCTCGAACGCGTCGACCATGCCGCGGATCGGCACGATCCGCGAGTTCAGGCCCTGCCGCTTGACCAGCTCCTCGGCGTCGCTGACCGAGTGCTCGGAGGAGTAGCGGCTGGGCAGCAGCACCACGTGCACGTTGTCCGCGCCGATCGCGTCGGCGGCGATCGTGGCGACCAGGGCCGAGTCGATGCCGCCGGACAGCCCGAGGATCACCGAGCGGAAGCCGTTCTTGCGGACGTAGTCGCGCGTGCCGAGCACCAGCGCCGCGTACACCTCGCCCAGGTCGTCCAGCGGCTCGGCGCACTCCGGCGGGGCCGCCTCGTAGGCGGGCAGGGGCGTCCCGGACAGGATCCGCCGCTCGACGGTGATGGTGGTGCCGTCGCCGGCGTCCACCGGCCGGCTGCCGGCGCCCACGGACGGGTCGGCCTCGGGCAGGTCCAGGTCGGTCACCAGCAGGTGCTCGGCGAACTGCGGGGCGCGCGCCAGCAGGCCGCCGTCGGCGCCGACGATCACCGAGTCGCCGTCGAACACCAGCTCGTCCTGGCCGCCGACCATGTTGACGTACGCCAGGCAGCAGCCCGCCTCCCGGGCGCGCCGGGCGCACAGGTCGAGCCGCACGTCGTCCTTGCTGCGCTCGTAGGGGGAGGCGTTGACGACCAGCAGCAGGCCCGCGCGGGCGGCGCGGGTGACGCCGACCGGGCCGCCGTCCTGCCACAGGTCCTCGCAGATGACGGTGGCGACGTCCACCCCGTGCAGGCGGACGACCGGCAGCCGGTCGCCGCGCGCGAAGTAGCGGTACTCGTCGAAGACGCCGTAGTTGGGCAGGTGGTGCTTGGCCGAGCGGGTCAGCACGCCGCCCTCGTGCAGCCACGCCACGGCGTTGTACGACGAAGGCAGGGGCTGCCCGGCGCGCACGGGGGCGTCCGTACGGTCCAGGTAGCCGGTGACGACGGGCAGGTGGCCGAGGCCCTCGTCGGCGAGCCGGCGGGCGGTGCGGCCGAGCGCGCGCCGCGACGCGTCCACGAACGACTGGCGCAGCGCCAGATCCTCGACCGGATAGCCGGTGAGCATCATCTCGGGGAAGACCACCACGTGCGCGCCCGCCTCGGCGGCGCGCCGCGTCCACTCGACGATCAGGTCGGCGTTGCCGTCCAGGTCGCCGACCGTCGGGTTCACCTGTGCGAGCGCTATCCGAAGCTGTGCCACGTCCACAGGGTAAGCCGGGGAGGGATCGCGGCACGAGCCCCAGTTTCGTCATTGTGACGAAAAGAACGCTCAGTCCCGGGCGGCGCGGCGCCGGATCGCGGGGGCGAGGGCGAGCTGGGCGGCCGCCGCGCCCACGGCCAGGGCCGCGCACACCGGCCACAGGACGTGCGCGCCGTACCCGAGCAGCTGCGTCCCGCCGAGGGGGGCCAGCAGGAACCCGCCCGACCACGCCACGCCCCACACCGCGTTGTAGCGCCCGCGCAGGTGAACGGGGGCCAGGTTGGACACGACGGCCTGCAGCACCGCCGCGGCGACGACCTCGCCGAGGGACCCGACCGCGACGGCTCCGGCGTACGCCCAGACGCCGGTGGCCAGGGCGGTCAGCAGATTGCCCGCGCCGAGCAGCAGGAATCCGCCGACCAGCACCCGGCTGTGGTCGCGGCGGCTCAGCCACGCGCCCACCAGCGGCTGCACCGTGACGATCACGACGCCGTTGACCGCGATGACCAGCCCGTACGCCTCCGGCCCGAGCCCGTGCTCCCGCATCGCCAGCGGCATCGTGGTCATGTACTGCATCAGCACGAACGTGTAGACCAGGCAGATCAGGACGAACGCCGTCATGACCCGGTCGCGCAGCACGTCGGCGAACCCGCCGGGCTCGTGGCCGCCGGCGCCGTCCGGGCGCGTCTCCGGCACCGCCCGCCACACCAGCAGCCCGAACACCGCGCAGGTCAGGGCGTCGATCCAGAACAGCCAGTGGTAGCCGGCGTGGGCCAGCGCGCCGCCGGCCACCATCGCCGCCGAGAACCCCAGGTTGGTCGCCCAGAACAGCAGCCCGAACGCGCGCGGCCGGTCGGCGGGCGCGATCAGGTCGGCGACGATCGCCGCGGACGCGGGCCGCCACATGTCCAGCGCCATCCCGGTGACCAGCGCGGCCGCGGTGATCGCGGGCATGCCCTGCGCGTGGCCCAGCGCCAGCAGCCCGGCCCCGGCGGCCAGCGTGGCCAGGGTGAGGGTGGCGCGGCGTCCGATCCGGTCGGCCAGCGCGCCGCCCGCGAGCTGCCCGGCCACCGTGCCGAGCCCGAGCACCGCCAGCACCACGCCCGCCTGCCGCAGCGACAGGTCGCGCGCCGTGGTCAGGTAAAGGCCGAGGTAGGGCTCGACCATGGTGCCGAGGCGGTTGAGGAGCGTCCCGGTCCACAGCACCCAGAACGGGCGCGGCATGCCGCCCAGACGGGGCCGCAGGAACGCGGCCACACGGCCGGAGGCGGGGGCGGGTACAGGCGAGGTCGGCTGGTCCACTGCTGTCACACGACGATGGTCCGGACCGGCGACGCCCGCCGGTACTGATTTAGGGTGGGCTAAATGATCGAGTTCGTGTTCGGGCCCGACGACGTGGCCCGGGTGCGGTTCGCGTTCTCACCGCTGTGGGAGCTCGTGCGCAGCGTCCGCGTCCTGGCCGACCCGTCCGCGCACGCCCTGCACCTGCCCTGGATGCGCGCCGTGCGTCCGCGCCTGCGCGAACTCGACCTGATGCCGCTGCGCGCGCTGGTGCCGCGGCACGGCTACATCCCCGACTTCCTGACCCCGCCGCCCGAGTCGCCCCTGCCCGACTTCGGCACCGAACTGGAGACCGTCCGCTCCACGCCGCCCGACGTCGTCGCCAAGGAGCTGTGCTGGGTGGAACGCGGCGGTGTCCTGGGGCCCGAGCGCCTGGCCATGGCCGCCGCCCCGGAACGCACCCTCGAAACCCTCACCGACCTGCTCGACCGTTACTGGAAGGCCGCGATCGAGCCGTACTGGGACGCGATCCGCGACCTGCTGGAGGCTGACGTGCTGCGCCGTACGCGCGCCCAGGCGGCCCACGGCGCGGAAGGGCTGTTCGCGGGGCTGCACGACGCCGTCCGCTGGCGGGCGGGCACGCTCGCCATCGACCGGGACTGGGAGTTCCGGGGCGCCCTGGGCGGACGGGGGCTGCTCCTCGTGCCGAGCGTGTTCGTGTGGCCCTGGGTGTCGGTGATGGTCCCGCCCTACCAGCCGATGCTGGGCTATCCCGTGTCGGGCGTGGGAACGCTGTGGGAGACCGCCCCGGCCGCACCACCCGACGCCCTGGCCGCGCTCATCGGCCGCCGCCGCGCGCAACTGCTGACGGCCCTGGCGTCCCCGGCGTCGACGACCGAACTGTCACGCCGCCTGGGTGTCACCCCCGGAGCGGTGAGCCAGCACCTCGGCGTGCTGCGCGCCTGCGGCCTGGTCGCCGGCCACCGGGTGGGACGCCGCGTCCTCTACACCCGCACCCCGTCCGGCGACGCGCTGGCACAGACCGCCACGGCGCAGAGCACGAACGGTTAGGGACGCAGGTGCGACAGAGTGTCCAGGCGGGGCGGACGCCGCCCCGACGCGGTCGCCACCGCGTCGGCGGAGGCGTTGTAGCGGCCCGACTCGGTGAGCCAGTCCACGTGCGCGCGGGGGGTGCCCAGCAGTACCCGCGCGATCTGCGAGGCCGTCTGGCGCTGTTCAGGGGACAGTTCCAGGCGATCCATCGTGGCGGGCAGCACGCGCACCGCCTCCTGCACCTCGTCCAGCCGCTCGACGATGCGGTCGAGCACCAGCCTGGCGCCCTCGCGCGGCCGGCACCCGTGCGTCTGGCACATCACGGCGACCAGGTTGTGCGCGTCCTGGCGGGCGTCCTCCATGGTGAACGAGGCGATGTCGTTCGACCAGGCGACGACGTCGGCGACGCCCTCAGAGAGGATCACCCACTGCGGCGAGGTGGTCAGCCGGTCCGCCAGCACCACGCCCAGCACCGGCTCGACCAGGTCGTACAGGAACGGCGCGGCGGCCCGGCGGCGCAGCCCCGCGTACTCGCGCGGGGCCGGCACCCGGCCGGTGCGGCGGTTGACCGCCTCCTGGGCGCAGCCGGTGCGGTGCGCCTCCATGTGCAGCATGAACCGGCGCCGCCACTCGCGGTCCATCCGGGTGGCGGTGACGTCCCACAGCTCGACCAGCGTGGTCTCCAGGGGACGGGCCCCGGGACGGGCGTGCCCGAGCCGCATGGCGCGCAGCAGATCCTCGTACAGCTCGTGCACGGCGGTGGCGCTGCCCGCCAGCGGCTCCTGGTCGAGCGTGTCGTCCAGCGCGAACGCCCACGTCAGCCAGCGTGCGAACAGGTCGACCCGGTCGAGGTCGGCGGTGGGGAACACGCGGGCGGCCAGCCGTTCGAAGCGGCCGCGGCCCAGTGGCGAGCCGTCCGGGTCGCCCAGGATCAGCCCGCGTCCGCGCGCCCAGCCGTCCACCCGTTCGCCCAGCGGCCAGGCGTCCGGGTGCATGGCCGACGGGGTGGCCAGCACGGCCACCCGGTCGGTCAGCGAGAGCAGGAGTGATGCGTCCACGACGGGTCCCACGCTATTGATCAGCGGTTATTGCGGGCCATGATCGCAACGTCAAATCTCCGGAAAAGCGGATGAGCGGCGGCCACCGGAGCCCCAAAACGGGGCCTTGGGGGCGTTCGGACCTCCGCGCCCCGGGGCGGGATCCGCCGACGAGGCACCCGCGCGGATCCGGCATGGCATATTTCTCCCGCGTGCGGTCCCTCGCGTACGCGGAAGACGCGCGGGAGACGTGCGCGGGAGAAAAGTGAACAGCGGGAGGAAGAGTGTCCGGAGCATCCCCTCGGCGTCCGGTTCTCGGCGCGGTGCTGGCCGCGCTGGCGCTGGCCGCCGCGGCGTGCGGCGGCGACGGCGCCACCGTGCAGGGTGTGAAGCTGGTCGGGAAGGGGCGTCTCACCTCGTGCGCGCACCTGCCCCATCCGCCCTTCCAGACGGAGCGGGGCGGCAGGGTGGTCGGGTTCGACGTCGAGATGCTCGACCTGGTGGCCAGGCGGCTCGGCGTGACCCAGCGCGTCGTCGAGGTCCCGTTCGCGACGATGACGAACGGCGAGGCGCTCGAGGCCCGCAGGTGCGACGTCGTCATGGGCGCCATAGCCATCACCCCCGAGCGCACCGCCAGCATGGACGCCTCCAAGCCCTACTTCGACGCCACCCTGGCGCTGGTGGCCAGGAAGGGCGGCGGGATCGGCTCGCTGGAGGAGGTCGCGTCGGGCGGCCTCAGGCTCGGCGCGCAGTCGTCCACCGCCGGCGAACAGTACGTCAAGGACAGGGACTTCGACCCCCGGTCGTACGACGACCCGCAGGCCGCGCTGAACGGCCTGCGCGCCGGGAAGGTCGACGCGGTCGTGCTGGACTACCCGGTCGCCCGGAACCTGCTGCGGCCCCCGGCCGGCTCCGGCATGGAGATCGTCGCCACCCCCCGCACCGGCGAGCGGTACGGCTTCTGGGTCCGCAAGAACCGCAACCGCGCGCTGGTCCGGCTGATCGACCAGGTGATCGACCAGGCCAGGGCGGACGGCACCTACGAGCGGATGTACCGCAAGTGGATCGGCCCCGTGCCGAAGACGGGCGGCGACGACCGGTCCGGCGGCGCCTCCAGGTGACCTCCGGCGCCGTTGTGACGGGTGCTCGGGTCATGTGGCACAGTGGAGCGAACAGGGCATATGCGGGGCATATGCGCGGTTTGCTCCCGGGACGGCTCCGCGGATCGTCCCGTAACGTCGTCGAAACAGCGGCGAGGCATACTGCAGAGTCCCGGACCTGTCGGCACCAGTGCAAACGCCCGTTAAAGCAACCCCGGGCGCGGGCATGGACCGGGCAGTCGGGCAAGCTCATGAGGGAGTAAGGCTTTGGACCGTCAGCAGGAGTTCGTGCTCCGCACCCTGGAGGAGCGCGACATCCGATTCATCCGGCTGTGGTTCACCGACGTGCTCGGGTTCCTGAAGTCCGTCGCGGTCGCCCCCGCCGAGCTGGAAGGCGCCTTCGACGAGGGCATCGGCTTCGACGGGTCGGCCGTGGAGGGCTTCGCCCGGGTCTACGAGGCCGACATGATCGCCAAGCCGGACCCGTCCACCTTCCAGGTCCTGCCCTGGCGCAGCGAGTCGCCCGGCGTGGCCCGCATGTTCTGCGACATCCTCATGCCGGACGGCACCCCCAGCTTCGCCGACCCGCGCTACGTGCTCAAGCGCGCGCTGGCCCGGGCCGCCGATCTCGGCTTCACCTTCTACACCCACCCCGAGATCGAGTTCTTCCTGCTGCGCGACCGGCCCGACGACGGCCGCGAGCCCGACCCGGTGGACGCCGGGGGCTACTTCGACCACACCCCGCACAGCGCCGCGCACGACTTCCGGCGCAACGCGATCATGATGCTGGAGGCCATGGGCATCTCGGTGGAGTTCAGCCACCACGAGAACGCCCCCGGCCAGCAGGAGATCGACCTGCGCTACGCCGACGCGCTCACCACCGCCGACAACATCATGACGTTCCGGCTGGTGATGAAGGAGGTCGCGCTGGAGCAGGGGGTGTACGCCACGTTCATGCCCAAGCCGTTCACCGACCACCCCGGCTCGGGCATGCACACCCACATGTCGCTGTTCGAGGGCGACCGCAACGCCTTCTACGAGCCGGGCGCCGAGTTCCAGCTGTCCAAGGTGGGCCGCGCGTTCATCGCGGGCGTGCTGCGGCACTCCGCCGAGATCACCGCCGTGTGCAACCAGTGGGTCAACTCCTACAAGCGGCTGTGGGGCGGCGTCGGCTCCACCGCGGGCGCCGGCGGCGAGGCCCCGCCGTACATCTGCTGGGGCCACAACAACCGCTCGGCGCTGGTGCGGGTGCCGATGTACAAGCCGCACAAGGGCCACTCCACCCGCATCGAGTTCCGCTCGCTGGACTCGGCCTGCAACCCCTACCTGGCGTTCGCGGCCATCCTCGGCGCCGGGCTGAAGGGCATCGAGCAGGGCTACGAGCTGCCGCCGGGCGCCGAGGACGACGTGTGGGCGCTCACCCCGGCCGAGCGGCGCGCCATGGGCATCCGCCCGCTGCCGCAGAGCCTGGACGAGGCCATCCACGCGATGGAGCGCAGCGAGCTGATGGCCGACGTGCTCGGCGAGCACACCTTCGACTTCTTCCTGCGCAACAAGCGCCAGGAGTGGGAGGACTACCGCCGCCAGGTCACCGAGTACGAACGCCGCCGCCTGATCGCCATTCTCTGAGCGCCCTTTTCCGGCCGCGTCCCGGAGACGGAATCGAGATGTCCGGGTGGGCGCTTGGGGAGTGCCGTGGGGCGCATTCGGTTTAACGTGAGTTCGTGAGCGTGCCGTGGACACCCGACCGCCGTCCCTCTCTGCCGGGGCGGCTGGCGAGGCTCGGATTCAACGAAGCGGGACGGGCCGAACGGCTGCTGCGTGAGGCCGAGGACGCCGGCGTCCCGCTCGGCGACGACCTGCTGGACGGCCTGGGCGCCACGGCCGACCCGGACCTCGCTCTCGACGGCCTGCTGCGGCTGCTGACCGCCGCGTCCGGCGACCGCGAGCTGCGCGCGGCGCTGGAGCACGAGCGGCCCGTCCGCGAACGGCTGCTGGCGGTGCTGGGGGTCAGCGCCGCGTTCGCCGACCACCTCGGCCGCCACCCCGGGCACTGGCGGGCGCTCCGGGACGATGGATCGATCCAAACGGATCCGCGGACCGCCCTGCTCGACGCCGTGGGCGCCGATCCGCACGCCGCCGAGCCGGTCGCCCGCGACGCCTCCCCCGAGACGCTGGTGGCGCTGCGCGTGGCCTACCGGCGGCGGCTGCTGTGCCTGGCGGGCCGCGACCTGACCGGCGCCGCCGACGTCGCCGAGGTCGCCGCCGAGCTGGCCGACCTGGCCGCCGCGGCGCTGCAGGCGGGCCTGGCCGTGGCGCGCGCCGAGGTGCCCGAGCACACCGCCTGCCGGCTGGCCGTGATCGGCATGGGCAAGTGCGGCGGCCGCGAGCTCAACTACGTCAGCGACGTCGACGTGATCTTCGTGGCGGAGCCGCGCGACGGCCACCCCGAGGACGCCGCCCTGCGCGCCGCCACCCGCCTGGCCTCGGCCATGATGCGGGCCTGCTCGGCGCACACCGTCGAGGGCGCGCTGTGGGAGGTGGACGCGGCGCTGCGTCCCGAGGGCAAGGCGGGGCCGCTGGTGCGCTCGCCCGCCAGCCACCGCGCCTACTACGAGCGCTGGGCCAAGACCTGGGAGTTCCAGGCGCTGCTCAAGGCCCGTCCCGTCGCCGGGGACCCCGACCTCGGCGCCCGCTACCTCGACATGATCAACCCGCTGGTGTGGAAGGCAGCGGCGGGGGAGGGGTTCGTCGAGGACGTGCAGTCGATGCGCCGCCGCGTCGAGGCCCACCTCAACCGCCGCGACCCCGCCGCCGACCGCGAGCTGAAGCTCGGCCCCGGCGGGCTGCGCGACGTGGAGTTCGCGGTGCAGCTGCTGCAGCTCGTGCACGGCCGCGCCGACGAGACGCTGCGCGGCCGCGGCACCCTGGAGGCGCTGACCGCGCTGTCGCAGGGCGGGTACGTGGGCCGCGACGACGCCGCCGCGCTCGCCGCCGCCTACCGGTTCCTGCGCCGCGTCGAGCACCTCGTCCAGCTGCACCGGCTGCGCCGCACCCACGTGGTCCCCGAGGACCCGGCCGACCTGCGCCGCCTCGGCCGCGCCCTCGGCCTGCGCACCGATCCGGTCGGCGAGTTCACCGCGCTGTGGCGGCGCCACGCCCGCGAGGTGCGCCGCCTGCACGAGAAGCTGTTCTACCGGCCGCTGCTGCGCGCCGTGGCCCGCCTCCCCGGGCCCGAGGCCCGCCTCACCCCCGAGGCCGCCCGCACCCGCCTGGAGGCGCTCGGCTACGCCGACCCGGCGGGCGCGCTGCGGCACATCGAGGCGCTGACGGCCGGGGTGTCGCGGCGCGCCGCCATCCAGCGCACGCTGCTGCCGGTCATGCTCGGCTGGTTCGCCGACGCCCCCGACCCCGACGCGGGCCTGCTCGGCTTCCGCCGCGTCAGCGACGCCCTCGGCACCACCCCCTGGTACCTGCGGCTGCTGCGCGACGAGGTGACCGTCGCCGAGCGCATGGCGTGGGTGCTCGGCTCCAGCCGGTACGCCACCGACCTGCTGCTGCGCGCCCCCGAGGCGGTGACCATGCTGGTCGGCGACGCCGAGCTGGCGCCGCGCCCGTACGCGGCGCTGCGCGCCGAGGCGCTGGCCGCCGTGCGCCGCCACGCCGACCCCGAGTCGGCCACCGGGCCCGGCGCCGGGGCCGGCGCGGCGCTGCCCGCCGAGGAGGCCGTCGCCGTCGTGCGCGGGCTGCGCCGCCGCGAGCTGTTCCGCGTGGCCGTCGCCGACCTGCTCGACCTGGCCGACGTGCGCGCCGTCGGGGAGGCGCTGTCCGACATCGCCACCGTCACCGTCGAGGCCGCGCTGCAGGCCGCCGTCAACAAGATCGAGATGGAGCGGCGGGGGCCGCTGCCCACCCGGATCGCCGTGGTGGCGATGGGCCGCTTCGGCGGGCACGAGCTCGGCTACGGCAGCGACGCCGACGTGATGTTCGTCCACGATCCGCCGCCCGGCGCCGACGAACGCGACGCGCACTCGGCCGCGCACGCCGTCGCCGAGGAGATGCGCCGCCTGCTGGCGCTGCCCGCCCCCGACCCGCCGCTGGAGATCGACCCCGACCTGCGCCCCGAGGGCCGCCAGGGGCCGCTGGTGCGCACGCTGGCCTCCTACGCGGCCTACTACGCCCGCTGGTCGGAGCCGTGGGAGAGCCAGGCCCTGCTGCGCGCCCACGCCACCATCGGGGACCGGGGGCTGTGCGAACGCTTCCACGCCGTCGTCGACCCGGTGCGCTGGCCCGAGGGCGGCATCGGCGACGACGCCGTCCGGCAGATCCGGCGGCTGAAGGCCCGCATGGAGTCCGAGCGGCTGCCGCGCGGCGTGGAACGGCGCCTGCACATCAAGCTCGGCCCCGGCGGGCTGTCGGACGTCGAGTGGGTCGCCCAGCTGCTGCAGCTGCGCCACGCCCACGACGTGCCCGCGCTGCGCACCACCCGCACCCTCGCGACCCTGGAGGCGGCCGCCGCCGAGAACCTGCTCGCCCCCGCCGACGCCGAGGTGCTGGCGGACGCCTGGCAGCTCGCCACCCGCCTGCGCAATGCGATCATGCTGGTGCGCGGCCGCGCCTCCGACGTGCTGCCGACCGACCACCACCACGAGCGCAGCGCCGTCAGCCGCATGCTCGGCTACCCCGGCACCGGCGACCTGCTGGAGGACTACCGCCGCCACGCCCGCCGCGCCCGCGCCGTCGTGGAAAGGGTCTTCTACGGCGCGGACTGACCGGCGCCCCGGGGGTCCCCCCGCGAAATACGTCGGCTAAGGGGTTGAGGACTGGCTGGTGGTGCGGGCGGGGACGAGGACGGCGAAGGCCCGGAAGGCCCCGTGGCCGAGGGCGAAGCCGCAGGCCAGTGCGACCGCGCCGCCGACGGCGTCCAGCAGGTAGTGGTTCGCGGTCCCCATGATCACGAAGATGGTGACGGTCGGGTACAGCGCGGCCACCGGCACCGTCCAGGGACGCCGCCGCCCGGCCACGCCGATCACCGTGACCGCGCACCACAGCGCCCACGCCGTGTGCATCGACGGCATCGCCGCGTACTGGTTGGACATCGACGCCATCGGCGAGGAGCCGTAGATGCCCCACGTCCCGAAGCTGATCACCGTGTCGGTGAAGCCGGGCAGCATGCGCGGCGGCGCCAGCGGATACAGCCAGAAGCCGACCAGCCCCACCATCGTCGTGGCGAACAGGACCGTGCGGTAGGTCGCGTACCGGTCCGGGTGCCGCGCGTACAGCCACACCAGCACGCCGATCGTCACGGCGAAGTGCATCGTGGCGTAGAAGTAGTTCGCCGGGATCGCCAGCCAGGCGTGGTAGACGAACAGCCGGTTCAGCGTGTACTCGATGTCGAGGTTCAGGTCGTACTCGAGGCTGAGGATCTCCTGCGCCCGGTGCGCGGCGGTGGCGTGGTCGGTCGGCACCAGATTGCGGACCATCGAGTAGCAGCCGTAGCAGATCGCGATCAGCAGCAGCTCCGGCCACAGCCGGGGACGACGCGCCCGGCGTCGCGCGACGGCGCCGTCCGGGGAGGACTGCCCCGGCGCGTCGTCCGTCGTGGGCATGAGCCCCAGAATCCCAGAGGCCCGATCACCGCGCACGTGCGGACTTGCCGGAATGGAGGGGCGTGTCGCCCGTATCCCCGGTGTCCGGGTTCGTACCGCAGGTGTCGCCGGCCGTCCGCCGTCCGGGCGCGGACCGTCCGCGCCGCCTCGCCTTCGCATGAAGTTGTGCCTCCGCCCGCCGCTCGGCCACCGCGGTCTCCACGGTCTCCGCCCGCCGCGTCCGCTCCGGTCGCGTGCGGCGGTACAGCAGCCAGGACGCGTACAGGGCGGCCGCGGTCAACGCGATGCCCGCCACCGCGTCCAGCACGTAGTGGTTGGCGGTGGCCAGGATGACGGCCACCGTCGTGGCCGGATAGACGACGCCGAGCGCCCGCACCCATCGGCGGGCCGCCAGCCGTACCAGCACGAACCCGCACCACAGCGCCCATCCCGCGTGCATCGACGGCATGGCCGCATACTGGTTGGTCAGCGTGCCGGACGCGTCGCTGGCGTACAGCCCCATCGAGTGCAGGGCCGTCACCGGGTCCACGAACCCCTCGTGCTCCAGGAACCGCGGCGGGGCCAGCGGGTACAGCCAGAACCCCAGCAGCGCCGCGCCCGTGGCCGTCATGATGCCCGTGCGCAGCCACCGGTAGTGGGCGGAGTGCCGCCGGTACACCCAGACGACGACGCCCAGTGTCACCGCGAAGTGGGCGGTGGCGTAGAAGACGTTGGCGGCGCGCGCCAGCCAGGGGACCTCCAGCAGCATCCGGTTGAGGCCCAGCTCGACGTCGATGCCCAGGGACCGCTCGAACGCCAGGATCTGGTCGGCGTGGGTGAACGCCGGCCCCGTGCCGTCCTGAACCAGGATCAGCCTCGTGAGCGTATATGCCGTGTAGAACAGCACGATCAGCGCCAGCTCGCGCCACACCGACGGCGCGAGCGACCCCACGGCCCCCGCCCGGGGCCGCGCCGTGACGCGGCCGGGGGGTGCGAACCGGCTGGGGGTGGCCGTGGGGGCGGTTTGGGCCATGCCGCCTATCCTTGCCGCGGGTCCATCATTTGAGATCACCGGGACGAATGGTCTTCTTCTCAGACTTGAGTAGTACGTCCCTGACGGGGCTTCGGACCTTTGGGGGGAGGGTGCGCGGAGTTCCCCGGATGAATCTCAGGGGTGTCCCTGATGAACGGGCGCGATCGTCCCCCGCGTCCGGGGCGGGGGATGCTAGGCGGAGTCGCTCTCCCCGGACGTCCCGGGCAGCACCTGCTCCACGGTCATCGGCTCCTTGAGCGCGTTGCCGACCGTGCAGTAGCTCTTGTGCACCCTGCGGGCCACGGCCTCGAACACCTCGGCGGCCTTCTCGTCGCCCTCGGGCAGCTCCACCTCGTAGCTGATGGTGATCGTGCCCAGCCTGCTGGTGGCGACCTTGTCGGCGTGGACGGTGGCGGCCAGCCGCGCCAGCCGGTGCCCGCGCTTGGCGGTAAGCGGCTCCACGGTGACCAGCTCGCAGCCGCCCAGCGCGGCCAGCAGCAGCTCGACGGGCGTGAACGCGCCCGGCGTCTCCCCGGAACCGTCGACCGCGACCCGCGCCCCGCGGTCGTTGACCGCCTCGAAACCGTCGTCGGTGCGCTGGACCCTCACCGTGGCCATCTGATCCCCTTTGATCGTCGTGTCGCCAGGGCGGCCGCCGGGCCGCCCGTCGGCGGAACATGGTCAGCGACTCGAATGTTCCCCCGACACCGGACTTACGCGACCTTCAGGGTCCAGTCGTCCGCGCCGTACTTTGCGATGATCCCGGCGGACTGGTGTTGCAGCAGCTTGGTGCCGTTGTTGGGGGCGAGCGGATTGGCCACCTTGATTCTCGTCACACCGGCGGCGGCGTAGACGGCGGGGGTCCCGGACGGGGTGTGGAGGGTCTGCGTGGCGCCGCCGTTGAACTGGCAGCCGTCGAAAAGGATCTCGCCCGCCGACCCGCGGATGAACACCTGGCCCCTGTCGGCGGGGCTCCGGCCGGTCGCGGCGGGATTGACGGCGTTGTTGAAGAACCAGCAGTCGCGGAACACCATGCCCTTGCCGCCGGTGATCAGGACGGCGGCGCCCTGGCAGGCGGTGGAGGCGTTGCGGCCCGTGCAGTCGAACAGCGTGCCGGTGAACACCAGGTTCCCGTACGACCCGTCGACGCGGACCCCGGTGGCGACCTCGGGGGTGAGGTAGAGCGGGCCGACCTGCGTGCGGGACATGTGCGGGAACCAGATGTAGAACATCGACGCTGTCAAATCGTGCGCCGACATGAACGACTTGCCCTCGACGAAGTAGTAGTTGTCGGACCCGGCGAGCTTGAGCTGGGTGTCGGTGCCGTTGTTGATGTAGGCCCGCTCGATGCCGCACCGCACGTGCCGGGCGTGCATCACGGTCCTGAACCCCACCCAGGCCAGGCCGCGGAAGTCGGCGTCCTGGACGACCGGGCCGCCGGCGAAGTCGGTGACCGGTGTCTGGAAGTGCACGCCGCCGGACGCGGCGCGGAACTGCACGCCGGTGACGAACATGTTCTTCACGCCCCCGGCGGGCACCGAGAACAGCGCGCGGCCGCCGACGGTCGCGACGCACTGCGGCCCCGTGGAGGCGAACTCGCGCTCGATGGTGCCGAGGGAGCCGACGAGCCGGAAGCCGTCGTAGTACGGGTAGGGGCCGCCGTCGAACGTGTGCGTCCGGTTGGCCAGAACGATCGCCGGCGGCCTGGTCTGCGCGGCCGCGTACGCCATGGCGGCCTTGAGCCTGGCGTCGTCGCCCGCGCCGCCGAAGCCGTCCAGGGGCACGCCGTACACCTGCACGGCGGGGACTGCGGCCATCGCTCGCCTCCCAAGCTCGGGCCCGGACGCCGCCGGCGCGCCGGGACGGCTCGAACGGCCGCCGGTACCGGCCGGGGCGGGCGCGCTGGTCGCCCGTCGCCGGACGTGGTGCCCGGTACGTCCCGCCGCGGCCTCGTGCGTCCGGCCGGTGACGGATTCAGGGTAGGCCGGGCGGTCACTCCCCGTCGCCGCCCGAAGACGCCTGGCTCTCAGGGGCCAGGGAGCTGTCACCCGGTGAGCGACGAGGCCGCGGTCAGCACCGTGGTCGCGCACAGTGCCGCCGCCGCGGGCGAGCGCATGCGAAAGGCCGCCCCGCCCCTGCCCAGAACGGACAGGCGGCCGGGCGGCCTCTCGCTTGTCGACGTCCCCTGGATGATGCCGTCAGGCAGCCCCGCGGGTACCGCGACGCCCGATCAGACGTCGTGGTAGTTGCGATCCTCGGTCACCATGTGACCGCCGTCACACGTCGTAGTAGAGCTCGAACTCGTGGGGGTGCGGGCGCAGGCGGATCGGGTCGATCTCGAACTCGCGCTTCATGGACAGCCAGGTCTCGATGAGGTCGGGGGTGAACACCCCGCCCTCCAGCAGGAAGTCGTGGTCGGCCTCCAGGGCGTCCAGGACCTTCTCCAGCGAGCCGGGCACCTGCGGGATGGCGCGGGCCTCCTCGGGCGGCAGCTCGTAGAGGTCCTTGTCCACCGGCTCGGCGGGCTCGATCTTGTTCTTGATGCCGTCCAGGCCCGCCATCAGCATCGCCGAGAAGGCCAGGTACGGGTTGCAGGACGGGTCCGGCACGCGGAACTCGACCCGCTTGGCCTTGGGGTTGGAGCCGGTGATCGGGATGCGGATGCAGGCCGACCGGTTGCGCTGCGAGTACACCAGGTTGACCGGGGCCTCGAAGCCGGGCACCAGGCGGTGGTAGGAGTTCACCGTCGGGTTGGTGAAGGCCAGCAGCGCCGGGGCGTGCTTGAGCAGGCCGCCGATGTAGTAGCGGGCGGTGTCCGACAGGCCCGCGTAGCCGACCTCGTCGTAGAACAGCGGCGAGCCGTCCTTCCACAGCGACTGGTGGCAGTGCATGCCCGACCCGTTGTCACCGAAGATCGGCTTGGGCATGAACGTCACCGTCTTGCCCGCGGCGCGCGCCACGTTCTTGACGACGTACTTGTAGAGCATCAGCTGGTCGGCGGTCTTCAGCAGCGTGTCGAAGCGGAAGTCGATCTCGGCCTGGCCCGCGGTGCCGACCTCGTGGTGCTGCATCTCCACGTGGATGCCCACGTCGAGCAGCTGGGAGACCATCTCCGAGCGCAGGTCGGTGTAGTGGTCCATCGGCGGGACGGGGAAGTAGCCGCCCTTGTAGGGGGGCTTGGCGCCCAGGTTGCCGCCGGCCTCCTCACGCCCGGTGTTCCAGGCGCCCTCGATCGAGTCGAGGTAGTAGTAGCCCGCGTTCTCCTTGGTCTCGAAGCGGACGTCGTCGAAGATGTAGAACTCGGCCTCGGGGCCGAAGAACGCGGTGTCGGCCACGCCGGTGCCGCGCAGGTACTCCTGCGCCTTCTTGGCCACGTTGCGCGGGTCGCGGCTGTAGGGCTCGCCGGTCAGCGGGTCGTGGACGAAGAAGTTGAGGTTGAGGGTCTTGTGCTGGCGGAACGGGTCGAGCACCGCCGTGCTCGGGTCCGGCAGCAGGAGCATGTCCGACTCGTGGATCTCCTGGAACCCGCGGACCGACGAACCGTCGAACATCAGCCCCTCGGTGAAGACGCTCTCGCCGAAGCTCTCCACGGGGAACGTGAAGTGCTGCATCTTCCCGGGCAGGTCCACGAAACGACAGTCGACGAAACGCACGCCTTCGCGTTCGATATAGCTCAGGACCTCTTCGGCGCTGCTGAACATCCAGCCTCCTTGGGGCGCTTTTGGCTCCTGTGGAGGCTATGGCCAGGGGGTTTCCCGGCCGTGTCCCATGTGTTTCGCCTGTGTTACGGCTCACGTTGGGTGGCGGTTTTGGGGGTGTCCGTGCTGTTTCACACAGTTTCATGGGTCCCGTGCGCCTCGCGGGCGGCCGGCGGCGGCCCCGGCCGCGGGGAGCCGATGGGGACGCACGGCGGGGAGCGGATAGCGTAGGGCCATGAGCAGCGGTAAGGAGCGGCCCGCCGCGGGTGCGCGGTGGACGCAGACGTGGCTGGGCGGGGCCCGCTCGGCCGGTGCGGACCTCGGCTACCCGGGCGAGCGGCTCGGGCTGCCCGAGCAGGGCGGCGGCGCCGTCGCCGGATACGGCCGCCGGCTGCTGGCCCTGTTCATCGACTGGGGGCTGTCCCTGCTGGTGGCCAGCTTCCTGGCGCGCGTGCTGGAACTGTCGCCGCCGCAGCGCAGCCTGATGACGCTGCTGGTGTTCGGCGTGCAGGCGTGGGTGCTGGTCGGGCTGATCGGCACAACGATCGGCAAGCGGATCTGCGGCATCCGGGTGATACGGCTGGACGGCCGTCCGGTCGGGCCCGTGTGGGCGCTGGCCCGCACCGTCCTGCTGCTGGTGGTCGTGCCCGCGCTGATCTGGGACCGCGACTACCGCGGCCTGCACGACCGCGCCGCCAACACCATCGTCGTCAACATGTAGGACACGTGCAGGGCCCGCGCCCGGCCAGAGACGACACGAAGAGCGCCCCCGGAATGGGGGCGCTTCTTCCACGTCGTACGGGGGCGGTCAGCGCATCTTGGGCTTGGGTCCCTTGGGCATCCGGACGCCCTTCGGCATCGGGCCCTTGGGCATCTGCATGGAGCGGGGGAGCGCCTGCAGCCGGTCGTTCACCTCGCCGACCTGCCCCTTGGTGAGGTTGCGCGGCAGCTTCATCAGGTGCCGCTGCAGCTTGTCCACGGGGATCTGGCCGTCGGCGTCGCCGACCTGCACGTCGTAGATCGGCACCTGCTGGGCGGCGCGCGCGATGCGCTTCTTCTCCGCCCCCAGCAGCGGGCCGACGCGGTTGGGCGGGCCCTCGGACACCAGGATCACCCCGGGGCGTCCCACCACGCGGTGCACCATGTCGAGGTTGCGGTTGCCGGCGACGGCCTCGGTGACCGTCCAGTTGCCGCGCATGTTCTTCAGGATCGCCGCGGCCGCGCCCGGCTGCCCGGCGATCACCTTGTACTGCGCGCGCTGCGCCAGCTGACCGAACACGATCATGCCGACGGCGGCCGCGGCCAGCACCGCCAGCGGGATGAAGAACCACAGGCTGCCGACGACCACCCCGATGAGGATGACGACGACCAGGGTGCCGAGCGCGGACGCGAACACGATCGGCAGGGCCTTGGGGTTCGCCTGCTTGAGCACCCGGGCGACCAGTCGGATCTGCTGGAAACGGCCCGGACGCTCCTGGGCCCCGTCCGTCGGCTTGTTCGACATGGCCTCAAGGATAGTGCCGTCGTACCACTCGCCCGACATCTCCCCGACCGGCGCATATCCGCCGGCCGGGTGCGGGCGGCCCGCCGTCCCCGTGGCGGGGACGGGCAGGGTCAGGACTCGCGGGCCTCGATCGCCTGCCGGTAGAGGCGTCCGGCGCGGTAGCTGGAACGCACCAGCGGCCCGGACATCACCCCGGCGAAGCCGATCTCCTCGGCCTCCTCGCGCAGCTCGACGAACTCCTCGGGCTTGACCCACCGCTCCACCGGGTGGTGCCGGGGGCTGGGCCGCAGGTACTGGGTGATGGTGACCAGTTCGCAGCCCGCCTCGTGCAGGTCGCGCAGCGCCTGGGAGACCTCCTCGCGGGTCTCGCCCATGCCCAGGATCAGGTTGGACTTGGTGACCAGCCCGGCCGCGCGGGCCTGGGTGAGCACGTCCAGCGACCGCTCGTACCGGAACGCGGGACGGATGCGCTTGAAGATGCGCGGCACGGTCTCCACGTTGTGCGCCAGCACCTCCGGACGCGCGCCGAACACCTCGCCGAGCTGGTCGGGACGGCCGTTGAAGTCGGGGATGAGCAGCTCGACGCCGCAGCCGGGCACCGCGCCGTGGATGGCGCGGACGGTCTCGGCGTACAGCCAGGCGCCGCCGTCCTCCAGGTCGTCGCGGGCCACGCCGGTGACGGTGGCGTACCGCAGCCCCATCCGCGCGACCGACTCGGCCACCCGGCGCGGCTCGTCGCGGTCGAACTCGGCGGGCTTGCCCGTGTCGATCTGGCAGAAGTCGCAGCGCCGGGTGCACTGGTCGCCGCCGATGAGGAAGGTGGCCTCCCGGTCCTCCCAGCACTCGTAGATGTTGGGACAGCCGGCCTCCTGGCACACCGTGTGCAGGCCCTCGGACTTCACCAGGCCGATCAGCTCGCGGTACTGCGGCCCGGTCTTCAGCCGCGTCTTGATCCACTCGGGCTTGCGCTCGATCGGCGTCTGGCTGTTGCGGGCTTCAATGCGCAGGAGCTTGCGCCCCTCGGGTGTCACCGTCGTCACCCCCACAGGGTACGTCGCAAGCCGGACACCCAGTACAACCCCCACGTGGTGACCTGCGCCCCATCAGAGGAGGCGGGCAGGGGACGAATCAGGCAGGCCGATTCCCGCGTTTCCACCCTCCGTATCGGCGGTTCTCTCTAAGGTGACTCCCTGTCGCCGTCTCGACCCCGTACGGAGGAACCACCGTGGGACTGGCCATGACGTACCTGAGGGTGCCGCCGACGCTGGAGGGCGAGCCCGATCCCTCGCGGATCGCCCGGCTGGTGTTCGGCATCGCCGACTGGCGGCGCCGCCACCCCGCCGAGCAGGTCGTCGACCTCGGCGCCGCCTGGCAGGCGCTGCACTACCTGCTCACCGGGGACGCCTGGGAGGGCCGCGCCCCGGCCGCCGACGTGGTGTGCGGCGGCCGCCTGCTCACCGAGGACGGCGCGGCCGAGCTGGGCATGGACGTCATCTACCTGGCGCCCGAGCGGGTCGCGGCCGCCGCCGAGCACCTGACCGGCACCCCGTTCGAGACGATCGCGGGCCGGTTCGACCCGGCCGCGATGGCCGCCGCCGAGGTGCAGGACGCCGCCGGCATGGACCGCGACCGGGTGCTCGCGCCCGCCTACGCGCGGATCACCGCGTTCTTCACCGCCGCCGCCGCCGACCGCCAGGCCGTCTACAAGGTGATGACCCAGGACGGCTGACCGTCTGGGCCGCCCGGCCCGGCAGGCCGGTACGGGGGCGCGTCAGGCGCCGAGCAGCTGGGCGGTGGTGCGGTGCAGGGTGCCGGTGGCGCCCAGCACGTCGGCCAGGTGGCGCTCCACCAGGGGCGTGATCTCGGCGACGGTGACGGGGCGGCCGAGCTCGCTCGTCAGCGAGGTGGAGCCGACGTCGCGGATCCCGCACGGGACGATGCGGTCGAACCACGACATGTCACAGTCGCAGTTGAGCATGAAGCCGTGCATGGTGACCCCGCGCGCCACCCGGATCCCGATGGAGCCGATCTTGCGGTCGGGGCTGCCGGGCACCCACAGCCCGCTGCGGCCCTCCACCGTGACGGTCTCCAGGCCGAGTTCGGCGCAGACCGCCATCATCATCTTCTCCAGCAGCCGCACGTAGCCGACCACGTCCACCGGGTCCGGCAGCCGGACGATGGGGTAGCCGGTGAGCTGCCCGGGACCGTGCCAGGTGATCTTCCCGCCGCGGTCGACGTCGACGACCGGGGCGCCGGGGTCGCCGAACGGACGGTCCAGCGGCTCGGTCCGCTTGCCCGCCGTGTAGACCGGCTGGTGCTCCAGCAGCAGGACGGTGTCGGGGATGCGGTCGTCGGCCCGCAGCGCGTGGGTGCGGCGCTGCAGATCCCAGCCCGCCTCGTAGGGGACGGCCGCGTCCCCGAACCCGGCGTGCACGACGACCAGTTCACGCGTGGCGGCCGGAGTGCTCGCGGTCTCCGGCTCGCGTACGTCTACCTGTAGATCGGTCACGTCGCCCAGCTTATGCCCGGGGTCGTCATGACGAGGCGAGCAGCCTGGGCTCGATGCGGCGCTCGTCGGCCGAGCCGGAGCCGTCCGGCGTGACGTGGTAGGCGCCCGCGCCCTTGCCGTAGGACACCGCCTGGACCAGCTCGGTGCCCACGTAGTGCAGGGCCACCTTCTCGTCGGCGGCGTACGCCTCGGCCAGCGTCCCCTCGGCGACGAGCTGCTGCAGCAGGGGACGGCGCTGCGGGTCGCTGTCGTAGTGGACGCCGCACGAGTACGGCAGCAGCCCCAGCCCGTCGGCCAGCGGCCGCAGGTTCGGCCCGAACGAGTCGGTGGTGCCGCCTGCGTGCCAGCACAGCGCGCCGGCGCTCTGCCCGCACAGCACCACGCCCTCCGTCCACGCCTCCCGCATCATGTCGTCGAGCCCGTGCAGCCGCCACAGCGCCAGCAGGTTGGCGGTGCTGCCGCCGAACACGTACACCAGGTCCTGCGACAGCAGGTGCGAGCGCATGTCGGCCATGTTCGGCATGGGGAACAGCACCAGGTGGCTGACCTCGGCGTCCAGCTGGGAGAAGGCGGCGTAGCCGCGGGCGACGTGTTCGGCGCCGTCGCCCAGCGCCGTGGTCAGGAAGCAGATCCGGGGACGGTCCTGCCCGGTCAGGTCGAGGGCGTAGCGAAGCAGCGGGCTCGGTTCGTACCCGTACCGGGCGTCGGGCACGAAGCTTCCGCCGCCGATCGCGACGATGTGGGGCTGGCCGTCGGTGCTCACTGTCTCGCCTCCGTCGCCGTGCTCGGGGTCGTGCGGGCGTACTCGCGTTCACCCGTCACGCTACGGGCGCCTGGCGCAAACGTGACCGACTTTGGCGTTTCTTGGTGATGACTCCGCACGGAACGCGCCCGGACGCGCGGAACCCCGCCGCTCCCGGGGGAGCGGCGGGGTTCCTCGGCCACGTGCGGGACGCGCCCTCAGCTGCCTCAGAGGCCGAGGTCGGCCTCGAAGTTGCCCTCCTCCAGGCGGTGCTTGATGGTGCCGAGGAAGCGGGCGGCGTCGGCGCCGTCGATCAGGCGGTGGTCGTAGGTGAGGGCCAGGTAGACCATGGACCGCACCGCGATGACCTCGCCCAGGTTCGGGTCGTCGATGACGGCCGGGCGCTTGACGACCGCGCCGGTGCCCAGCATGCCGACCTGCGGCTGGTTGAGGATCGGGGTGTCGAACAGCGCGCCGCGGCTGCCGGTGTTGGTCAGCGTGAACGTGCCGCCCGCCACCTCGTCCGGGCTGAGCTTGTTGGTGCGGGTCCGGTCGGCCAGGTCCGCGATGCGCTGGGCCAGGCCCGCCAGGTTGAGCTGCCCGGCGTTGTGGATGACCGGGACCATCAGGCCGCGCTCGGGCACGTCCACGGCGATGCCGAGGTTCTCCACGTCGTGGTAGGTGACCTCGTTGGTCTCGCTGTTGATGACGGCGTTGAGCTTGGGGTGGGCCTTCAGCGCCTCGACCGCAGCCAGCGCGAAGAACGGCAGGAACGACAGCTTGACGCCCTCGCGGGCCTGGAAGTCGGCCTTGGCCCGGTCCCGCAGCCTGGCGATCTTGGTGACGTCGACCTCGACCACGGTGGTGAGCTGCGCGGAGACCTGCAGCGACTCCACCATGCGGCGGGCGATGGTCTGCCGGGTGCGGCTCATCTTCTCGGTCTTGCCGCGCAGCGCGGCGGCCTCCGGCGGCGCCGCGAAGGGCGCGGCGGGGGCCTGCGCGGGCGCCGCCGGGGCGGCGGCCGGAGCCGCGGCGGGGGCGGCCTGCGCGGCGGCCTGCTGCCGGGCGGCCTCCTGGGCGGCGCGCGCCGCCTCCAGCACGTCCTGCTTGCGGATGCGGCCGCCCACGCCGGTGCCCTTGACCGTGGACAGGTCGACGTTGTGCTCGGCGGCCAGCTTGCGCACCAGCGGCGTCACGTACGGGGCGTCCGCCGACGGCTCGGCCGGGGCCGGGCCGGGCGCGGGCTGGTGCGCGGCGGGCGCCGGCTGCGGCGGCGTCGGCGGCTGCGCGGGCTGGGCGGGGGGCGCGGGCTGCGCCGGGGCGGCCGGCGGCGGCCACGCGCTCGGCGGCGGCGCCTGCTGCTGCGGCGCGGCGGGCGGCGCGGGCTGCTGCGGGGCCTGCTGCTGCGGGGCCTCCTGCGGCGGCGCGGGCGCCTCCTGCGCGGCGGGCTGCTCCGGCGCCGGCGGAGCGGCGGCGGCCTCGGCCTGGTCGCCGATGACGGCGAGCTCGGCGCCGACCTCGACGGTCTCGTCCTCGGCAACGGTGATCTTGGTCAGCACACCCGACGCGGGAGAAGGGATCTCGGTGTCGACCTTGTCGGTCGACACTTCGAGAAGCGGCTCGTCCGTCTCGACGTGCTCACCCTCCTTCTTCAGCCAGCGGGTGACGGTGCCCTCGGTGACGCTCTCGCCGAGCTGGGGCATGGTGACGGAGACCGGCATGACTCTCAGCGACTCCTTCGGAATCTCTCGCGTGCGGGCGTTCAGCCGTGCACGTGCAATGGCTTGCCGGCGAGGGCGAGGTGTGCCTCGCCGACCGCTTCGGACTGGGTCGGGTGGGGGTGGATGAGCTGGGCGACCTCGCTCGGCAGGGCCTCCCAGTTGTAGATGAGCTGACCTTCGGTGATCAGTTCTCCGACGCGGGCGCCGACCATGTGGATCCCGAGCACGGGACCGTCCACGGCCGCGATCACCTTCACCTCCCCCTGGGTGCCCAGGATCTTGCTCCTGGGGTTGCCGGCCAGGTCGTAGGTGAACTCCCTGACCTCGTGCCCCCGTTCCCGCGCCGCCCGGGTGGTCAGCCCGACCGAGGCGACCTCGGGATCGGAGTAGGTGATGCGCGGCACCCCGTCGTAGTCGATCGGCTGCGGGTTCAGCCCGCCGAGCCGCTCGGCCACCAGGATGCCCTCGGCGAAGCCGACGTGGGCGAGCTGCGGGGTCGCCACCAGGTCGCCGACCGCCGAGATCGTGGGGACGCTGGTGCGGCAGTACTCGTCCACCTTGACGAAGCCGCGCTCGGTGGCCACGCCGACCTCGTCGAGCCCGATGCCGTCCGACACCGGGCCGCGGCCGACGGCGACGAGCAGCAGCTCGGCCTCCAGGACCTTGCCGCCCTCGAGCGTGACGCGCACGCCCTCCCCGGTGGTCTCCGCCTTCTCGAAGCGGACGCCCAGCTCGTAGCCGATGCCGCGCTTGCGGAACGCCCGCTCCAGCCGCTTGGACGAGGACTCCTCCTCCAGCGGCAGCAGGTGCGGCAGCGCCTCGACGATGGTGACCTCGGCGCCGAACGAGCGCCACACGCTGGCGAACTCCACGCCGATCACGCCGCCGCCCAGGATGACCACCGAGGCGGGCACCCGGTCGAGGGTCAGCGCGTGGTCGCTGGAGATGATCCGCTCGCCGTCGATGTCCAGGCCGGGCAGCGACTTGGGGGCCGAGCCGGTGGCCAGCACGACGTGCCGCCCCTCCAGGGTGGTGACGGCGCCGTCCGCGCCGGTGACCGCCACGGAGGTCGGGCCGGTCAGCCTGCCGTCGCCCTCGACCATGGTGATGCCCTTGGACCTGATCAGCCCGGTCAGCCCCTTGACGGTGCCGGACACGATCTTGTCCTTGTAGGCGTGCACGCCCGCGATGTCGATGCCCTCGTAGGCGGCCTTGACACCGAACTTGGCCGCCTCGCGGGTCTGGTCGGCGACCTCGGCGGCGTGCAGCAGCGCCTTGGTGGGGATGCACCCACGGTTGAGGCACGTGCCGCCGAGCTTGTCGCGTTCGACCATCGCCACGCTCATGCCGAGTTCGGCGGCGCGCAGGGCGCACGCGTAACCGCCGCTGCCGCCGCCGAGGACCACGATGTCGAAGGGGCCGTTGTCGGCCACTGGACGCTCCCTTTCCGGTCTGCGCGCTGTTGCTGTGCGGCGGCCGGGCTCAGCGCACGCGGCCCCGTCGCCATGAGGAAATCTATTCGGTTCTCGGACCGCCCGTACGGGCGGGGCGCGGGGCGTCCCGGGGCGGGGTCCCTCGGCGGGCGCCGCCGGCCGCGTCGCCGCGGCCGGCGGTGGCGCCCCCGTGACGGCTAGAGGGCCCCCGCGGCCAGGTCCTCGGCGATGCGGACCAGCGCGCGGGTCGCCGCGCCGGTGCCGCCCTTGGGGGTGTAGCCGTACGGCTCGCCCTTGTTGAAGGCGGGACCGGCGATGTCCAGGTGCGCCCAGCGCAGCCCGTCGCGGACGAACTCCTTGAGGAACACGCCCGCCACGAGCATGCCGCCCCACCGTTCGCCGCTGACGTTGGCGATGTCGGCCACGGCCGAGTCAAGGCCCTTGCGCAGCTCCGCCGGGAGCGGCATGCCCCAGAACGCCTCGCCCGCGTCCCGGGCCGCCGCGACCACCTTCTCACGCAGGTCGTCGTCGTTGGCCATCACCCCTGCGGTGCGCATGCCCAGCGCGACGATCTGCGCGCCGGTGAGGGTGGCGACGTCGACGAGCAGGTCGGGCTCGTCCTCGGCGGCGCGCACCAGCGCGTCGGCCATGACCAGGCGGCCCTCGGCGTCGGTGTTGAGCACCTCGACGGTCTTGCCGCCGTACACACGCAGCACGTCGGACGGGCGCTGGGCGGTGCCGCTCGGCATGTTCTCGGCCAGCGCCAGGTAGCCGACGACGTTGACCTTCACGCCGAGCCGGGCGATCGCCGACAGCGCGCCCAGCACGGCGCCCGCGCCGCCCATGTCGGACTTCATCCAGTCCATGGCCTCGGACGGCTTCAGCGACAGCCCGCCGGAGTCGAACGTGATGCCCTTGCCGACCAGCGCGAGGGTCCGCTCGGCGTCGGGGTGGCTGTAGGTGAGGCGCACCAGGCGCGGCGGGTTGACCGAGCCCTGCCCGACGCCGACGAGGCCGCCGTAGCCGCCCTCGGCCAGCGCCTTCTCGTCCAGGATCTCGATGCCCAGGCCGGCCTCGCCCGCCACCCGCTCGGCGGTGCGGGCCAGGTCGTCGGGGTTCAGGTGGGACGGCGGCGTGTTGACCAGGTCGCGCACGAGCGTGACCGCCTCGCCCAGGGTGCGGGCGCGGTCGACCGCGTCCTGCGCGCCGTCGGCGGAGGCGACCACGGTGATCTGCTCGGCCGGGCCCTTGCGGTCGCCGGTGCGGAAGTCGTGGAAGGCGTAGTTGCCCAGCAGCGCGCCCACCGCGACCGCCTCCACCTCGCCGGCGGTGGCGGCGGGCAGCGCGACGGCGGCCCGCCGGGTGCCGGCCAGCGCGCGCACGGCCGCGCCGGCGGCGCGGCGCAGCGCCTCGGCGTCTGGCGACTCGCCCAGGCCGACCGCGACGATCAGCGGGGCGGGCAGCGCGCCCAGGGTGGGCAGCCGGGTGACCTCCTCGGCCTTGCCGGTCGCGCCCACCGCGCGCAGCGCGGCGGCCAAGCGCCCGTCGAGGGCCTCGTCGACCCCCTCGGCGCCCGCCGCCGGTCGTACGCCGTCGCCGTCCTGCCCGGCCGGGAGGACGCCGATCACGAGAGCGTCGACGTCGAGTCTGGCCGGGGCCGCACTGTCAAGGCTGATGGTGGTCGTCACGTCGTCCGATGGTAGTCCTCCCGGTGACCGGTTTCGCCCTTTTGGATCAAGCCTTACCTACCGGGACCTGCCCGCATCACGCCCGTCCGCCCGTGTGCCGGGGGTGGCGGAAGTGGCGCCGGGCCGGCGCGGCGCCGACCCGGCCGTGGCCGACGCGCTGCGCGCCGCCTGCGACGACACCGGCGCCGACGTCCGCGGGTACGCCCGCCGCGCGCTCACCGCCCGCCGCGCCTCAGCGGGCGGCCATGGCGACCAGGGCGGCGGTGGTCGCCAGCTCGACGAGGGCGCCGAGCACGTCGCCGGTGATCCCGCCGAGGCGGCGTACCGCGTGCCGCAGCATGAGCAGCGCCGTGGCGAGCCCGACCAGCACGGCCGCCACGGCGCGCACGCCGCCGGCCACGCCGTCCAGCCCGGCGCCCATGGCCCCCGCGGCCGCGACCGCAACGGCCGTCACGGCGGCCGCCGCGCGCGTGCCGACCGTCCCGGCGACCAGGGCGCCGAGCCCGCCGGGACGCGCGCACGGCACCCCGGTCCGGCACGCCCAGGGCAGGGCGAGCCGCCCGGCGACCGCGGCGACCAGCACGGCCGCGACCGCGTCCGGTGCCGTCGCCAGCGCCGTGACCTGCACCAGCAGCACCAGCAGCAGGGTCACCACGCCGAACGGCCCGATGTCGGACCGCTTCATGACGTCCAGGGCGGCGTCGGCGGGACGGCGGCTGCCCAGCCCGTCGGCCAGGTCGGCCAGCCCGTCCAGGTGCAGCGCCCGGGTCAGCACGGCCGTCGCGGCCACGGCCAGCGCCGCCCTCAGCGGTGCGGCCAGCCCGGCCAGATCGCCCGCGAGCAGCACCGCCGCCGCGCCGCCGCCGACGATCAGCCCGGTCAGCGGGGCGGCCAGCATGGCGCGTCCGGCGGTGCGCCGGTCCACCGGCCCGGCCGGCAGCGGGACGACGGTCAGCAGCGTGACCGCCAGCCGCAGTGCCGCGCTCACCCGAGCTCCAGCACGCGCCCCGCCACGACCAGCGCGGCCTCCTCCGACTCGGCGGCGAGCCGCTGGTTGAGACGGCCCAGCAGGTCGCGGAACGCGCGCCCGGAGGACGTGGCCGGCACCAGCGACAGCCCGACCTCGTCGGACACGGCGACCACATGGGCGGACGCGCCGCGCCACGCCTCGACCAGCTCGTCCAGGCGGGGCTGTACGGCGTCGGGGGCGTCCCAGGCGCCGGCCTCGTCGATCGCCGCGGCCAGCCAGGTTCCGATGCCGTCCACCAGTACGGCGCCCTCGGCGGCGCCGAGCACCCGCGCCAGGTCGGTGGTCTCCTCCGTCCGCCACCAGGAGGGACGGCGCTTCCTGTGGGCCTCGATGCGGGCGTTCCATTCGGGGTCGTCGGCAGCGGTGCTGCCTGTGGCGACGTATGTCACGCGGGGGTGGGCGGCCAGGCGCAGCTCGGCCTCGGCCGACTTGCCTGACCTGGCCCCGCCCAGCAGCAGCAGGCGGTACGGGCCGTCCTGGGGGCGCAGCCAGTACTTCAGGCGGCGTTCCAACTCGTCCGGCGAGGAGATCCGGTGGTCGACGTGTACGGCGCGCACATCCGTCGCCGGGGTGACGGCCCCGGTGTGACGCAGCCGGCCCAGGTGATCCGGGCAGCCCACCAGGTCCAGAAGCGCGGCGTCGTAGACCGCCCCGTCGACCGGCTCGGGACGCGCGCCGGGCCCGGACGCCACCAGGACGCGGCCACCGCGCGGGCCCGTCACGTCCCAGCCTCCGGGGACCTCCCGCCGCGCGCACTGATCCAGCGGCACGCCGTCCACCACCACATGGGTCGGCGCGTAGCGCACCCCGGCGGCGCGCAGACGGTTACAGGACGCGCACCGGCATCCGGACGCGGGCCAGCCGTCCGGTCCCGCGACGCCACGCAGATCGATCTCCATCGTGGAGGAGAACTCTACGGGCCCGCCATCGTTCTCCCCGCCCCGGCTACGCTCCAGGTGGCAAGACCACTGAACGGTGAGGAGACCCGTGGCCAACCCCCCGAACTCCCCTTGGCCTCCGGGCGGGCAACCGCCCGGCGCGTTCCCCCCGCCGCCCCATGGAGGCGGCGGCCCCCACCCGCCAGGCGCGCCCTGGCCGCCCGGCGGCGGCGCCCCGCCTCCGCCCGCCCCGCGGCGCGGCGGCGCCGCCCTGGTGATCGGCCTGGTGGCCGGGGGACTGGTGGGCGTGCTGGTCGTGGCCGTCGTGGTGTTCGTCGCGCTCCGCGGCGACGGCGGGCGGCAGGAGTTGCGCGTCGGGCAGATCGAGGGCGGCGCCGAGGCCAGGATCGGCGAGGACGGCAGCCTGACCATGGCCCGGCCGGGTGTGGAGCGTCCCGTCGTGGAGATCTACGAGGACTTCGCCTGCCCTCCGTGCGGCAAGTTCGACCGCAGCAACGACCCCATGCTCAAGCAGCTGGCGGTCGCGGGGCAGGCCAAGATCGTCTTCCGGCCGATGGTCGTCTTCTCGCAGGGCGTCGAGCCCATGTACGGCAACTCGCTGCGCGCCGCCTCCGCGCTGCGCTGCGTCAGCGACGGCTCGCGCTGGCTGTCGTACCAGGACGCCCTCTACAACCACCAGCCGGCCAAGGAGAGCAGCAGGGGCTACGAGATCTCCGAGCTGCTGTCGCACGGCGCGTCGGTGGGGCTGACCGACGACGCGTTCCGCCGCTGCGTGACCGGGCAGTCGCGTTCGGAGGACGTGCTGGCCGCCAGCCGCACCTACACCTCCTCCCACGGCATCCAGGGCACTCCGTCGGTGCGGGTGGACGGCCGTGTCCTCGACAACACCGACATCCAGACTCCCGACTCCCTGCGGCGCGCGATCGAGGCCGCGAGCTGATCGAACGGCTAGTCTCCTCACGGCGGAGGGAGGTCGAGCACATGGCGTGGAGCTGGCGGCTGGAGAAGGCCGACGGCCTCGAGGTGGGCCGCTCGGAGGAGACGTTCACCACGCAGGCGGACGCGGAGACGTGGCTGGGGGAGACCTGGCGCGGCCTGCGCGAGGAGGGCGTCGACCAGGTCACGCTCCTGGAAGGCGAGTCGGTCGTCTACGGCCCGATGAGCCTGCACGAACCCGACTAGCGGCACCGGGGCCGTGGCGCCGCCCCCGGGGGCGACGCCACGGCACGCGGTTCAGGGACGGGTCTGCGGGCTGACCGTCTTGGCCGGGTCCCGCTCGACCACCGGGCCGAGCACGTCGTCGATGCGCTTGAGCACGTCGGTGTCCAGCTTCACCCCGGCGGCCTTCACGTTGTCGCGGACCTGCTCGGGACGCGAGGCGCCCACGATCGCCGACGACACGTTCGGGTTCTGCAGCACCCAGGCCACCGCCAGCTGCGCCATGGTCAGGCCCAGGTCGGCGGCGACCGGCTTGAGCTCCTGCACGCGCGACAGCACGTCGTCGGTCATGAACCGCTTGACGAAGTTCGCGCCGCCCTTGTCGTCGGTGGCGCGCGAGCCCTGCGGCGGCGGCTGCCCCGGCAGGTACTTGCCGGTCAGCACGCCCTGCGCGATCGGCGACCAGACGATCTGCCCGACGCCCTCCTTCTCGCACAGGGGCACGATCTCACCCTCGATGACCCGCCACAGCATCGAGTACTGCGGCTGGTTGGACACGATGCGGTCGAACCCCATCTCGTCGGCGATCTTCAGCGCGCGGGCGATCTCGTCGGCCCGCCACTCCGAGACGCCGACGTACAGCACCTTGCCCTGCCGCACCAGGTCGTCGAACGCGCGCAGGGTCTCCTCCAGCGGCGTGGAGTGGTCGAACCGGTGCGCCTGGTACAGGTCCACGTAGTCGGTCTGCAGGCGGCGCAGCGACCCGTGGATCGACTCGAAGATGTGCTTGCGCGACAGCCCGCGGTCGTTCTGCCCGGGGCCGGTCGGCCAGTAGACCTTGGTGAAGATCTCCAGGCCCTCGCGGCGCCGCCCCTTCAGCGCCCGGCCGAGGACCTCCTCGGCGCGCGTGCCCGCGTACACGTCCGCGGTGTCGAAGGTGGTGATCCCCTCGTCGAGGGCGGCGTGCACGCACGCGCGCGCCGCGTCCTCCTCGACCTGGGAGCCGTGGGTGAGCCAGTTGCCGTAGCTGATTTCGCTGATCTTGAGACCGCTGCGGCCCAGGTGTCGGAACTCCATGTCTCCGACCCTAAACCCGATGATCACGCCCGGCGCCGGGCGGACGGAGGTCCCGGCGGACGCCGTGGTCCCGGTGAATGCCGTGGTCCCGGTGAACGCCGTCTCGTCCCGGTCAGACCTTGTCGCCGACCTTGACCTGGGGGGCGGGCATGCGCAGGCGGCGGATCTGCATGGCGCGCATCGCCGCGTACAGCCCCACGCCCCGGCGGTCCTCCTCGGGGAACCGCTCGGCGGCCAGCTTCTTGATCCGCATGCTGAGCCAGAGCCCCTCGATGAGCACCAGCGCCAGCAGCAGCGGCGGCGCGAACAGGACCAGCAGCCTGGCCCACACCACCGGCACCAGGCTGAGCATGACGATGGCCAGCATGCCGTACATCAGGTACGAGCCGACGGTGCGCCGCGAGTCGACGTAGTCGCGCGCGAGCCGCCGCACCGGCCCCTTGTCCCGCTTGAGCAGGTAACGCTCGTCGCCCTTGGCCATGCCCTCGCGCGCCTTGGCGCGCTCGGCGGCCTGCTTCTCGCGCATCCGCCGGTAGGCCTCCTTGCGGTTGGCCGGGGCGGTGAGCGGTTGGCGGCGCCGCTTCTCGGCGTCACGGCGCTTGGGAGTGGGACGCCCCTTGCCGCCGGGCTTGACTACTACCTGCGGAGGATCCTCGGGGGCTTCCTGGGTACGACGTCGGAACACGAGGATCAGCCTACCGGCTGCGAACATCGTGACTGCCTCGCGCGTTAACGCGTAGGGTGATAAGAACCCCAGCAGTGGTTATTGAGCCCAGTTTGTGACTGAGCACAGCACACGAAGGGACCGGCGCCGCGCGATGAGCGTGATGAAGCGAATGTCGATGATCTTCAAGTCCAAGGCGAACAAGGCTTTGGACCGTATGGAGGATCCTCGCGAGACCCTGGACTATTCCTACCAGCGCCAGCTGGAGATGCTGCAGAAGGTCCGTCGGGGTGTTGCCGACGTCGCGACCTCGCGCAAGCGGCTGGAGCTGCAGATCAACCAGCTGGAACAGCAGCACAACAAGCTCACCGAGCAGGGCCGCAAGGCGCTGCAGGTGGGCCGGGAGGACCTGGCCAGGGCCGCGCTGGAGCGGCGGGCCGGGCTGGACTCCCAGCTGAACGACCTGCGCGCGCAGTACGAGCAGCTGCAGGGCGAGGAGGAGAAGCTCACGCTCGCCTCGCAGCGGCTGCAGGCCAAGGTGGACGCCTTCCGCACCCGCAAGGAGACGATCAAGGCGACCTACACCGCGGCCGAGGCGCAGACCAAGATCAACGAGGCGTTCTCCGGCATCTCCGAGGAGATGGGCGACGTCGGCCTGGCCATCCAGCGCGCCGAGGAGAAGACCGAGACCATGAAGGCCCGCGCGGGGGCGATCGACGAGCTGCTGGCCTCCGGCGCGCTGGAGGACTTCTCCGGTCCCAAGGACGACATCCAGGCCGAGCTCGACCGCATGGGCGCCACCAGCGGCGTGGACCTGGAGCTGGAGCGGATGAAGGCCGAGCTGGGGCAGGGTTCGGCGCCCAAGCAGCTGAACCAGGGCACCACGCCCGCCGCGCAGCAGCAGGACGCCCCCCAGCAGGCCCAGCAGCAGACCCCCCAGCAGGCGCAGTACCCGCAGCAGCCCGGGGGTGGGCAGTGATCGTCCGCATCATGGGCGAGGGACAGCTCGACGTCGCCGACGACGACCTGCCCGCGCTCAACGACCTCGACAGCCGCCTGGAGGCGGCGATCGATTCGGGTGACGAGGAGACCTTCCGCGCCGCCCTGCACTCACTGCTGGACAACGTCCGCAAGGTCGGCACGGCGCTGCCCGCCGACAGCCTGGAGCCCTCGGAGCTGGTGCTGCCGCCGGTCGACGCGACCATCGACGAGGTGCGCGCCATGCTCGGCGACGAGGGCCTCATCCCCGGCTGACCCAGCGCCGGGCCCGCCCCTCCCGCGGTCCTCCACGGGCCGCCGGCCCGGGGAGGGACGGGCGTCACACCTGATCAGGGCACGAATGCGCCGCGTCGAACGTTTCCCACGATGGGGTTCCGGCGAGCCCGGGACACCCGTGACGACGGGAGCTGACGACGGGAGGGGGCCCGTATGGCGCGCACCCGCTACGCGACCGACCGGGGGTTGACGTCACGCATGGTCGTGACGATGTTCCTGCTCGGCCTGGTGTACGTCGCCTTCGTGACGGCGTTCTTCGCGATCGCGCCCAGCTGGGGACTGGTCGCGCTGGTGGTCGCGGTCGTGTTCCTGCTGGCCCAGTACTTCTTCTCCGACCGGCTGACGATGTTCGCCATGCACGGCCGGGTGGTCTCCCCGCAGGAGGCGCCGGAGCTGCACGGCGTCATCGACCGCATCTGCGCCATGTCCGACGCGCCCAAGCCGCGCGTCGCCGTCGCCGACACCGACGTGCCGAACGCCTTCGCCACCGGCCGCAACCAGAGGAAGGCCGTGGTGTGCGTGACCACCGGCCTGCTGCGCCGCCTGGACCCCGTGGAGCTGGAGGGCGTGCTGGCGCACGAGATGTCGCACATCGCGCACCGGGACGTGGCGGTCATGACCATCGCCTCGTTCCTGGGCGTGTGCGCCGGGCTGATCACCCGCTTCGGGCTGGAGTGGGGGCTGTGGGGCGGGTTCGGCCGCCGCGACGGCGACCAGAACACCGGCCTGGTCCTGCTGATGGTGGTGCTGGTCAGCGCCGTGGCGTACGCGATCAGCTTCCTGCTCACCCGGGCGCTGTCGCGCTACCGGGAGCTGTCGGCCGACCGGGCGGCGGCGCTGCTGACCGGCCGGCCGTCCGCGCTGGCCAGCGCGCTGACCAAGGTGTCGGGCGAGCTGGCCCGCATCCCCAGCCGCGACCTGCGGGCGGCCGAGCCGTTCAACGCGTTCTTCTTCGCCCCCGCCTTCGCCAAGGGGTTCAGCATCTCCTCGCTGTTCTCCACCCACCCGCCGCTGGAGCGGCGGCTGGCGCAGCTGCAGCGGATCTCCGACCAGCTCGGCAGGGGAGTGTGACGATGGGATTCCTGGACGCCCTGCTCGGCCGGTCCAAGCCGGTCAAGCCCGACCTGGACCGGCTGTTCGCGCTGCCGAACGCGGCGGTCACGCTGGAGGCGGCGGCCGGGTTCACCCCCACCGGGCTGGGCTCGGTGTGCTTCCGCGCCGCCGAGGGCGGGGCGTTCGCGCGGCTGCAGAGCGACCTGCGGGAGCTTCTCGACGCCGACGCGGGCCCCCGGGTGGAGGTGAGCACCGACACCTACGGCTACACCTGGATGCTGGCCCGGCACGCCCCCGACGAGCTGCCGGCGCTGGTCACCGACCTGCACGCGGTCAACTCCACGCTGGAGGCCAACGGCTTCGGGCCGCACCTGCTGTGCTCCCTGGCCGGGTTCCGGAGCCCGGACGGGCGGAGCCTGGCGCTGATCTACCTCTACAAGCGCGGCACGTTCTACCCGTTCGCCCCGCTGCCCGGCGAGAAGCGCGACAACGCCCTGGAGCTGCAGGTGCGCGGGGCCGTCGGCGCCGACCTGCCCGTCGAGGAGGACCTGGGCCGCTGGTTCCCGGTCTGGGGCGCCCCGGGCCTGTGACCCGCCCGGCTTATCATCGGGTCGCCTCCGGCTTGTGACCGCGACCCCCGGGGCGGAAGGGGCGACACCGTGCGCTGGGACCACATCCGCTACTGCGACGCCGCACAGAACGAGATGGAGTCGTTCGCCGCCCGTGTGCGGGACGCCGACCTCGACACCCCGGTGCCGACCTGTCCCGGCTGGTCGCTGGCCGACCTCGTCCGCCACCTGGGGCGCGTGCACCGCTGGGCCGGCGGCATGGTCGAACGCCGGGTCCGGCGGCGGGTGGGCGCCCGCGAGCTCGGCGTCGTGATCCCCGACGACCCCGCCGAGCTGCGGCCCTGGTTCGAGGAGGGCGCCGCCGCGCTGCTGCGCACACTGCGCGCCGCCGACCCCGACGAGGCGATGTGGGCGTGGGGCGCCGACCAGCACGTGCGCTTCTGGGGCAGGCGGATGCTGCACGAGACCGCCGTGCACCGCTGCGACGCCGACCTGGCCCTCGGCGCCGGGACGGGCGTCCCGGCGGACGTCGCCGACGACGGCATCACCGAGTTCGCCGCGAACCTGCGCAGCGCCGCCGCGTTCTCCCCCAAGATCGACAATTTGCGCGGCGACGGCACGGTGATCGCCTTCACCGCGTCCGACACCGGCACCCGCATGCTGCTGCGCCTGCTGCCCGACCGGTTCGCCTGGACCCGTACGGACCGCGGCGACGACGTCCGGGCCGACGCGGAGATCTCCGGCGCCGCCGGCGACCTGTACCTGTTCCTGTGGGGCCGGCGCCGCCTCGACGATCCCGGGATCAAGGCGCGCGGCGACGAGGCCCTGCTGACCCTCTGGACGGAGAACTCGGCGGTCTGAGAAGGGCGGGCGCGGGCCGGAGCGCAGCGACCGCCCGGCCCGCCCCCGCGAACGGCGTTACGGCAGCGCCAGCATCTGGTCGAGGGCGACGCGGGCGTAGTGCGCGGTCTCCGGGTCGACCTCGATGGGGTTGACGACCTCGTCCCGCGCCAGCGACTCCAGCGCCCACACCAGGTGCGGCAGGTCGATGCGGTTCATCGTCGAGCAGAAGCACACCGTGCGGTCCAGGAACATCACGTTCTTGTCCGGGTGCGCGTCGGCCAGCCGCCGCACCAGGTTCAGCTCCGTGCCGACCGCCCACGCCGACCCGGACGGGGCCGACTCGATGGTCTTGATGATGTACTCGGTGGACCCGATCAGGTCGGCGCCGAGGACGACCTCGTGCCGGCACTCGGGGTGCACGAGCACGTTCACGCCCGGAACCCGGGCCCGCACCTCGTCCACCGACTCCTTGCTGAACCGGCCGTGCACCGAGCAGTGGCCGCGCCACAGGAGCATCTTGGCGTCGCGCAGCTGCTTCTGGGTCAGCCCCCCGTCCGGGCGGTGCGGGTTGTAGACGACGCAGTCGTCCAGCGACAGCCCCATCTCCAGCACGGCGGTGTTGCGGCCCAGGTGCTGGTCGGGCAGGAACAGCACCTTCGACCCCTTGGAGAACGCCCATTCCAGCGCGCGCCTGGCGTTGGAGGAGGTGCAGACCGTGCCCCCGTGGCGGCCCACGAACGCCTTGATGTCGGCCGAGGAGTTCATGTAGGTCACCGGCACGACGTCGTCGGCCACGCCGGCGTCCTCCAGCACCTCCCAGCACTCCTCCACCTGGTCGAACGTGGCCATGTCCGCCATCGAACAGCCCGCGGCCAGGTCCGGCAGCACCACCCGCTGGTGGTCGGCGGTCAGGATGTCGGCGGACTCGGCCATGAAGTGCACGCCGCAGAACACCACGTACGGCGCCTGCGGACGGGCCGCCGCCTCCCGGGCCAGCTTGAACGAGTCGCCGGTGACGTCCGCGAACTGGATCACCTCGTCGCGCTGGTAGTGGTGGCCCAGGACGAACACCCGGTCGCCGAGCGCCGCCTTGGCGGCCCGGGCCCGCTCCACCAGGGCCGGATCGGAGGCGGGGGGCAGGTCGCCGGGGCAGTCGACACCGCGCTCGCTGTCCGGGTCCGCACCCCGGCCCAGCAGCAGCAGCGGAAGATCACGCACGGGGGTGGTCACGACGCTCTCCCTCCTGCGACGGGCTTATCGTCGCTTTGACGACTAATAATCGCACAGATATCGGGCAGGAGAACCGGGCGGGGCGGGGTGTGACGCAGACCGCAGCCGGAACCGCCGGCCGGACATGTGTCACACCGGCGTCAGGCGGAATGACTACGGGCCGAGGTACGTTGTCCTAGGAACATCGAGGCGCGGAAGACTGACGCGACCCGTCTCGAGGACATGCGAGACAGCGCCGCGGGCGCGGCGAAGCGACACCCGGGAGCCACACACATGACGGTTTCAGGCGAGACCACGCAGGAGACCACGCAGCAGGGCGTCATCCTCACCGACTCCGCCGCCGAGAAGGCCAAGAGCCTGCTCGAGCAGGAGGGCCGTGACGACCTGGCGCTGCGTGTCGCCGTGCAGCCGGGCGGCTGCTCGGGCCTGATCTACCAGCTGTTCTTCGACGAGCGGCAGATGGACGGCGACCTGGTCCAGGACTTCAACGGCCTGGCGGTGCGGGTCGACCGGATGAGCGCCCCGTACCTGACCGGCGCCACCATCGACTTCGTCGACACGATCGAGAAGCAGGGCTTCACGATCGACAACCCGAACGCGTCGGGCTCCTGCGCCTGCGGCGACTCCTTCAACTAGGAGCCGCCCTCCGGCCGCACGGAGCGCGGCCGCGGTTCGCGCACGCTCTCCCGAGGGCCCGGACGGCCACGTCGTCCGGGCCCTCGCGTCTTCGGCCGTGCGGCGTCCGCGTCCCGGGACTGTGGCGCGAGCCGATCTCGTGATGCCATGGGCAGTAGTCTTGACCGTCCCGCGATCCCCCATGGGGTTGACGACAGCCGGACACACAGCCGGACGACACCACGAGGAGAGCGACGCCGTGCGCATCGCCGTGACAGGCTCCATCGCGACCGACCATCTGATGACCTTCCCCGGGCGCTTCACCGACCAGCTGCTACCCGATCAGCTCGATCGGGTGTCGCTGTCGTTCCTGGTGGACGAGCTGGAGATCAGGCGGGGCGGCATCGCCGCCAACATCTGCTTCGGCATGGGCAGCCTGGGCAAGGAGTCGATCCTGGTGGGCTCGGTCGGCGACGACTTCGCCGACTACCGGTCCTGGCTCGACCGGCACGGTGTGGACACCGCCTCGGTGCACGTATCCGAGCTGCACCACACCGCCCGCTTCCTGTGCACCACCGACCAGGACCAGAACCAGATCGCCACCTTCTACGCCGGCGCGATGAGCGAGGCGCGCTCCATCGAGCTGCGGCCGGTCGCCGACCGGGTCGGCGGCCTGGACCTGGTGGTGATCAGCCCGAACGACCCCGAGGCGATGCTGCGGCACACCGACGAGTGCCGCGCCCGCGGCATCCCGTTCGCCGCCGACCCGTCCCAGCAGCTGGCCCGCATGGACGGCGCGGACGTGCGCAGGCTCATCGACGGCGCCGCGTACCTGTTCAGCAACGAGTACGAGAAGGCCCTGGCCGAGGAGAAGACCGGCTGGTCGGAGCAGGAGTTCCTGGACCGGGTCGCGATCCGGGTGACCACCCTCGGCCCCAAGGGCGCGGTCATCGACCGCAAGGGCGAGGAGGGCCTGCACGTGCCCGCCACCCCCGTCGCCAAGGTCGTCGACCCCACCGGCGTGGGCGACGCCTTCCGCGCCGGATTCCTCACGGCCACCGCCTGGGGCCTGCCGCTGGAACGCGCGGCCCAGGTCGGCAACGTCATCGCCGCCTACGTCCTCGAGGCCGCGGGCCCGCAGGAGTACTCCCTGTCGACCTCCGCCTTCCTGGACCGCCTCGCCCAGACCTACGGCGACCCCGCCGCCGACGACGTCCGCCCCCACCTCAGCTGCCCGAACCCGTAAGACGCCGCACCGACGAACAGCGGCCCTCCCTCACGGAAGGGCCGCTGTTTCACATCTACGGAAGGCGTCGCGAAAAAGAGCCCGCTCGCCGCCGCGCGAAGCGCGGTTCATCAGTACGAGCGGCGGATGTGGAAGGCCCAGCCGCGCTGGAGGGTCTCCTCGCGGACGAACTCCTGCGACTTCATGCGGCACCAGGCGGGCACATCGGTGCGGGCGGCCACGTCGTCGGCGAGCACCGCGATGATCTCGCCGACCGGGACCTCGCGGATCCGCTCGGCCAGCATGATGATCGGGATGGGGCACTTGCGGCCCAGCGCGTCGATGACCAGCGCGGGCGGGGGCCCGGCGGGGGCGGCCGGCGCGGCGGGGGGCTGCGGCGCGCGCTCGGCGGCGCGGCGGGAACGGCCCAGGAACCTCATGGGAGCGTCCGCCTCACTGTCGTGGTCGCGGGCGAAGGGGGCGAAGAGGGCGAAGGGGGCGGGTGCGGGGTCATGGGGCGTCACTCCACGCTTGCTCCGGCGGCCCGGCGCAGCCGGGCGACCGCGTCGGGCAGCACATGTAGGAACCGGTCGACGTCGGCCGCGCGCGCGTCACGGGGCAGCGACACCCGCACGTTGCCATGGGTGATCACTCCCATCGCCTCCAGGACATGGCTGGGACGCAGCGTATCGGCCGTGCACGAGCTTCCCGACGAGACCGCGAAACCCAGGCGGTCCAGTTCGGTCAGCAGCGCCTCGCCCGGCACGTACAGGCAGGAGAACGTCACCAGATGCGGCAGCCGCCGCTCCGGGTCGCCCACCACCTGTACGTCTTCGATCGTACGCGGCACCCGGTCCCGGATACGGCCGATCAGCGCGGAAAGACGGGGCGCCTCGGCGGTCATCTCGGCGCGCAGCGCCGCCAGCGCGGCCGCCGCCGCCACCGCGCCCGGCACGTTCTCGAACCCGGGCACGCGCCGCCGCTCGCGCTCGTCCTCCGGCAGCGGCGAACGCCACCGCGTGCCCTTGCGGACGACCAGCACGCCCACGCCGGGCGGCCCGCCCCACTTGTGCGCGCCGGCGGCCAGCAGCGACCAGCCCTCCGGCACGTCGACGCGGCCGAGCGACTGCGCCGCGTCCACGAACAGCGGCACCCCGGCGGCGCGGCACGCCTCGGCCGCCTCGGCGACCGGCTGCACCGTGCCGACCTCGTGGTTGGCCGACTGCAGGCAGGCCAGCGCGGTGTCCGGGCGCAGCGCCGCGGCGAACTCGTCCGGGTCGACGCGGCCGTGCCGGTCCACGCCCACGACGGTGACCTCGCCGCCGTCGCGTTCGTGCGACTCGGCCGCGTGCAGGACGCTGGAGTGCTCCACCGCGCTCACCACCAGGTGGCGGCCGGTGCGGCGGCGCGCCCGCAGCGTGCCGAGAACCGCCAGGTGCACCGCCTGCGTGCCGGACGCGGTGAACGACACCTCGTCCGGGCGCACGCCGAGCACGGACGCGACCTGCGCGCGCGCCCGGTCGAGCAGCATCCGCGAGGAGCGCGCCGCGCCGTACAGGCGCGCCGGATCCGCCCAGCCCGAGTCGAGCGCGCCCAGCAGCGCCTCGCGCGCCGCCGGGTGCAGCGGCTCGCTGGACGCGGCGTCGAAATAGACCCTGTCGCGCGGGGCCGTTTCGAAGGTGCCCACGTCGGTGCCCACGTCGGATTCGGCCACTCCAGGAGCGTAACCGGGCACCCGATCGGGGGTTGGTGCGACCCTCGCGCTAATCTGTCCATCGCACGTGTGACAACTGACCTGACCGCCCGGAGGACCGGGCTTCATCTGTGGGGAAGGCAATCCGTGAGTCCGACCCGCTCTAGGGAGCGGCGTACGCCTGTGCGCGGTCGCCGCGCGTTGAAAAGCGCAGGGGCCCTGGGCCTGCTGGCGTTGACCGCCTCGGCATGCAGTGGCGAGGCCAAGCGCCTGGGCATGCCCGAACCGATCAGCGAGCAGGCCGAGCGCATGCTCACGCTGTGGCAGGGCTCCTGGATCGCGGCGTTCGCCGTCGGCGGCGTCGTCTGGGGCCTGATCATCTGGGCGGTGCTGTTCCACCGCAAGCGCTCCGACGACCTGCCGCCGCAGGTGCGCTACAACCTGCCGATCGAGATCCTCTACACGGCGGTCCCGTTCGTCATCATCGGCGTGCTGTTCTACTTCACCGCCCGCGACCAGGACTACGTCGAGAAGATCGACAACAAGACCCCGCCGGCGGTCACGGTCGACGTCATCGGCTTCCAGTGGAGCTGGCAGTTCGACTACAAGGAGAAGGACGCCTCCGGCCGCGAGCGGACCGTCGCCTCCGTGGTCGGCGTGCCGGTCGCCCCCGACGCCCCGTCCGGGGCCAAGCCGGTGCTGACCGTCCCGTCGGGTGAGCGTGTGCGCATCCGGCTGCACTCCAACGACGTGATCCACTCGTTCTGGGTCCCGGCGCTCCTCTACAAGAAGGACGTCATGCCGGGCTACACCAACGAGTTCGAGTTCACCGCCACCAAGACCGGCACCTACGAGGGCCGGTGCGCCGAGCTGTGCGGCGTCGACCACAGCCGCATGCTGTTCCAGATGCGGGTCGTCACGCCCCAGCAGTACGACCAGTTCATCGCCCAGGCCAAGGCCAAGGCGGCGCAGGGAGCCAAGCAGTGACCACCGTCAGCGACGCACCGCGCGCGCAGATCGCCGCGGCGCGCACGAGCAAGGGACGCATCATCGCGTCCTGGCTGTCCAGCACCGACCACAAGGTGATCGGCTACCTGTACCTGATCACCTCGTTCGCCATGTTCCTCATCGGCGGCGTGATGGCCCTGGTGATGCGGGCCGAGCTGTTCAAGCCGGGTCTGCAGGTGGTCAGCAACGAGCAGTTCAACCAGCTGTTCACCATGCATGGCACGGTCATGCTGCTGATGTTCGCCACCCCGCTGTTCGCCGGGTTCGCCAACGTCATCATGCCGCTGCAGATCGGCTCGCCGGACGTGGCGTTCCCGCGCATGAACATGCTGGCGTACTGGCTGTTCCTGTTCGGCAGCCTCATCGTGCTGGCCGGGTTCCTCACCCCGGGCGGCGCGGCCAGCTTCGGGTGGTTCGCCTACGCGCCGCTGTCGGACGCGGTGCGCTCGCCGGGCATCGGCGGTGACATGTGGGTGATGGGCCTGGCCATGTCGGGCTTCGGCACCATCATGGGCGCGGTCAACTTCATCACCACGATCCTGTGCATGCGCGCCCCGGGCATGACGATGTTCCGCATGCCGATCTTCACCTGGAACGTGCTGCTCACCTCGATCCTGGTGCTGCTGGCGTTCCCGGTCCTGGCCGCGGCGCTGCTGGCGCTGGAGGCCGACCGCAAGTTCGGCGCGCACATCTTCGACGCCTCGCACGGCGGGGCGCTGCTGTGGCAGCACCTGTTCTGGTTCTTCGGGCACCCGGAGGTCTACATCATCGCGTTGCCGTTCTTCGGCATCGTGACCGAGATCCTGCCGGTGTTCAGCCGCAAGCCCGTCTTCGGCTACATCGGCCTGGTGTTCGCGACCATCGGCATCGCCGGCCTGTCGGTGACGGTGTGGGCGCACCACATGTACGTCACCGGCCAGGTGCTGCTGCCGTTCTTCTCGTTCATGACGTTCCTGATCGCGGTGCCCACCGGGGTGAAGTTCTTCAACTGGGTCGGCACCATCTGGCGGGGGCAGCTCACGTTCGAGTCGCCGATGCTGTGGTCGCTGGGCTTCCTGGTGACGTTCCTGTTCGGCGGGCTGACCGGCGTCATCCTGGCCTCGCCGCCGATGGACTTCCAGCTCAGCGACTCCTACTTCGTGGTGGCGCACTTCCACTACGTGGTGTTCGGCACCGTGGTGTTCGCGATGTTCGCCGGGTTCTACTTCTGGTGGCCGAAGTGGACCGGCAAGATGCTGAACGACCGGCTCGGCAAGGTGCACTTCTGGCTGCTGTTCTTCGGCTTCCACGGCACGTTCCTGGTGCAGCACTGGCTGGGCGCCGAGGGCATGCCGCGCCGGTACTCCGACTACGCCGAGGAGTTCACCGGCCTGAACATGGTGTCCAGTGCCTTCTCGCTGCTGCTCGGCCTGTCGATGCTGCCGTTCTTCTACAACGTGTACATCACCTGGAAGAAGGGCAAGCGGGTCGATGTGGACGACCCGTGGGGCTACGGCAACTCGCTGGAGTGGGCGACGTCGTGCCCGCCGCCGCGGCACAACTTCAACTCGATTCCCCGGATCCGTTCCGAGCGGCCCGCGTTCGACCTGCACCACCCGCACGTCGGCGCCAAGGGCGAGCTCACCGGGACGAAGGGATAACCGGCGATGCGCGTACAGGCGTTCATGTTCTACGGATGCGCGGTCTTCTTCCTCGCCTCCGACGTCGTCTACTGGCTGTGGTCCAAGGACTGGACCGGCACCACGGCGCTGGCCCTGTCCATCGGCCTGGCGGGCCTGATCGGGTTCTACATCCACTTCACGGTCCGGCGGCTGGAGAAGGCCAACGGCGGTCCGCTGTACGAGGACGACCCGGAGGGCGAGATCGCCGACGCCGCGGGCGAGCTGGGCTTCTTCAGCCCGCACAGCTGGTGGCCGCTGTTCCTGGCGCTGTCGGCCGCGGCGGTCGCGCTGGGCTTCGTGTTCGGCTGGTGGCTGGTGATCCTCGGGGTGGCCGCGACGCTGCTCAGCACGATCGGCCTGGTGTTCGAGTACTACCGGGGCCACTTCTCGCACTGATCCCCGCCGCACCCGCCGGGGGACGGGCGTCAACTCCCGTTCCGTCCCCCGCAAGGGCGGCGTGCTGATCGCCCCAGCGGTCGGCAAAGAAAGCCGTCGAGGGCCGGGACCCGTCTACCGGATGGGTCCCGGCCCTCCGCATAATGATCGTCGTGCACGTTTCGTGAGGAATGTTTGCCGACGGTGACATGCGATCGGGGGGTCACGGTGCGCGTCGGGATCTGGGGCACGAGGGGCGGCGGACGGCCCGCCGCGACCGTCCGGCGGCGGTGCGGCCCGGCGGGCCCGCGCCGGCGGCGGGCGGCGCTGCTGCTCGGCGCGGCGCTCGCGGTCACGGGCGGCGCGGCCGCCTGCGACGACAGCGGCGGACGCAGACCGGACCCGCGCGACGCGGTGCGCCTGGAGGTGACCCCCAGGGACGGCACCGCGCTGGCGCGGCCCGACAGGGCGATCGACGTGCGGGCCCGCAACGGCACCATCGAGAACGTCACGGTGACGACGAAGGGCGCCCGCGTCGAGGGCGGGCTGAACCTCCAGCGCGACCGCTGGCGGTCCCGCTGGACGCTCGACCCGGACACCGACTACACCGTCGTCGCGACCGCACTCGGCCGTGACGGCAGGACGCGCACGGTCACCAGCGTCTTCGGCACCGCCAGGCCCGAGCGGACCCTGGAGGCGGCCCTCGCCGGACCCGACGACAGGGAGACCGTGGGCGTCGGCATGCCCATCGTGCTGCGCTTCGGGCAGGAGGTGACCGACCGCGCCGCGGTGGAACGCGCGCTGGAGCTGAGCTCGTCCAAACCGGTGGAGGGCGCCTGGCACTGGTTCGACGACCAGAGCCTGGTGTTCCGCACCAGGAACTACTGGCCCACCCAGACCGACGTGAGGTTCCGTGCGCACCTGAGCGGCGTGCGCGCCGGCACCGGGCTGTACGGCACCAGGAACTTCGACGTGCGCTTCCGCGTCGGCGACCAGCACATCATCAGGGCCGACGAGGACAGCCACCAGATGTGGGTGACGCACAACGGCCGTCTCGTGCGCACCATCCCCATCAGCATGGGGCGCGGCGGCATCGAGAAGTACACCACCACCAACGGCGTGCATCTGACCATGGAGAAGGGCAACCCGGTCATCATGGACTCGGCCACGGTGGGCTGCGGACCCGGATGCCCCGACTACTACCGCCAGATCGTCTACTACGCCGTCCGCATCTCCAACAGCGGCGAGTACGTGCACAGCGCCCCCTGGTCCGTGGGCTCGCAGGGGTCGGAGAACGTCAGCCACGGGTGCGTCAACGCCAGCCCCGAGAACGCGCGCTGGTTCTACGACTTCGTCTACCGGGGCGACCCGCTGACGGTGACGGGCAGCTCACGCGAGCTGGAGCCCAACAACGGCTGGGGGTACTGGCAGATGAAGTGGGACGACTGGGTGAAGGGCAGCGCGTTGAACCGGTCGCTGCTGGTGGGGCCGAACGGCAGCACCTCCGCGCGGAGCGCCGTGCAGGCGCCCAGCCAGGCCGGTCCGCGCTCGTCCCAGGGCACGCACAACGGCCACGGGGGAGCTAGCGGCGATTGAGCGGGGGCGGCTCGGGCACGCCGTGCATGCGCGCCCAGTCGCGGGCCATGGCGATGCGCTGCGGGCCGGCGGGGTGCGTCCGCCACAGCACGTACTCCACCGGGTCCGGACGCAGGTCGGAGATGTTGCGCACCGACAGTTCGTGCTGCATCGACACGAACGTGACCGGGGCGCGGGTCAGGTCGAGGGAGTGCGCGTCGGCGCGGGCCTCGATGTGCCTGCTGATGAGGTTCTGCACGGGGGCGCCCACCTGGGTGGCCACCGTCACCAGGGCCAGCACGAGCGCGGCCGAACGGGCGTCCCCCACGCCGCCGCCGTCGACGCCCGCGCGTCTTTGCAGCCGGGGCGAGGTCAGCAGCACGTAGAGCAGGCAGATCCCCCCGGAGACGGCCAGCGCGCCGATGAGCGTGCCGTGGAGCACGTCGTCGTTCTTGGCGTGCCCCAGCTCGTGCGCCACGATCGACTCGACCCGCTCGGGCGGGGTGTTCTTCAGCAGGGTGTCGTAGACGACGATGCGCCGCGTGGACCCGAACCCGGAGACGTAGGCGTTGAGGGCGGTGGTGCGCCGTGACGCGTCGGCGACCAGCACGTCCGTCACCGGGACTCCGTCGCGCTCGGCCATCGCCAGCAGTTCGCTTCGCAGGGGGCCGGCGGGCAGCGAGTGGAACCGGTTGAACAGCGGCTCGACCGCCACCGGGTAGGCGAACGACGCGGCGACGACCAGGAGGAACCCGCCCGCCGCGGCCCCGGCCCACCACCAGCGGGGGAAGCGCCGCACCAGCACGTACAGCAGCGCCAGCGCCACCGTCCAGATCACCCAGGTGATGCCCAAGGACTTGAGCTGGTCGGTCAGCCACGACGCCCACGACTGGGTGGACAGCCCGTAGCGGCGCAGCACCGACTCGCTCCACGCGTCGAACGGCAGCCCCGCCACCCGCACGACCGCGGTGAGCAGCAGCGCCGCCACGGCCACGCGCAGCGGCCACCACCGCACCCGGGCCGTCGCCCAGCCCACGAACCGCGCCCCCAGTGGCGTCAGCCCCAGGACGAGCACGAGGGCCAGGCCGATGAGCAGCCCCGCGTACGCGGGCGGGGCCAGGGCCGCGTCGAACGCCCGCGACCGTTCGATCTGGGCGGGGGTGAAGTCGAGGGCCGGGTCGGGGGCGACGTGCCCGCCGGGGACGCGTCCGGGCAGCGGGTTCCACGGCGTGGTGACCGCCAGCACGACGCCCACGGCCGCGAACAGCACCACCGACGCGACCGCCGCCGCCACCCGCGGCCTGGCACGCCCCCGGGGGGCCTGCTCCGGCCGGGCCGGCCGGGGCGGTGGGTCGCTCGCCCGGGCGGCGCTCACCGGAGCGTCCGCCGTGTTCTCGCCGCGCTCGCCGCTCACTGCCTCGCCTCCGCACACGCCGTCCCGCCGTCCGGCTCGTCTCGTCGCCGGCCCGGTGCCGTCGGCCCGGTCTCGTCACCCGGCCCTGCCGCACGTCTCGTCAGCCCAGCTCCTCGCGCAGATAATCGCGCCACAGCGCGGTGAAACGGTCCGGGCCGACGCCCAGTGTCCCGCGCAGCGCGGTGTCCTCCGGCATGCGGCCCGCGGCCCGGTAGAGCCGGACCAGCGTGGCCTCACCGTACCGCTCGGCGATCATCCGGCACGCCAGCCACGCCCCCTGGTACGCCTGCGACAGCCGCGGCGAGGAGCCGTCGAAGTCGGCGCGGCCGGGGAGCCGGGCGGGCAGCCGCCCGGCGGCGACCTCGGCGCGCAGCTCGCGGGCCGCCGACCGGACGCCGACGTCGGCCCGCAGGTAGCCCACGTAGTCGGCCAGGCCCTCGATCAGCCACAGCGGGGTGCGGCCGTCGCGTGCCCCGCCGGTGGCCACGTGGGTCAGCTCGTGCGTCAGCACGACGTCGCGGCCCAGCTCGTTGAGGCGGGCGAACGCGGTGGGAGAGACGACCACGCGGTCGGCGCCGGGTCCCTCGGCGGTGGGCGCCACGGTGGCGACGGCGGCGATCTGGTCGAGGTTCTGCGACGGCCCGGCCAGCGCGGCGGCCAGCCGGGCGTCGGCGGGCACCAGCGCGACGGTGCGCCTGCGCCGGCCGTCGCCGGTCACGCCGGCGACGACGGGCACGGCCGCGTCCAGGCGGCGGGCGATCTCTTCCAGGCGCGGCCCGTCGCCCACCACGAGGGTGTGGCGGCCCCGGACCACGGTGAGCGGGCCGCCGTCGAAGACCTCGCCCTCGTCGGCCAGGCCGCGCGCGGAGCCGTCGCCCACGACCGTCCAGAAGCCCGCACGCGGCGCGAACGTCAGGTAGCGGATGCGGACGACGGATGCGTCGTCGAAGCCGCGCAGACGGTAGCTCAGCCGCACGCGGGCCACGGCGGTGCCGGGTTCGACCCGGTCGAGCGTCTCGCTCCACGACGCCAGCGGAAGCCGGAGCAGGTTGTCGAACAGGCGGCCCTGGGCGTCGCGGTACGGGGCCGGGGCGGTGGCGACCGTGGCCATGAAGGCGGTGCGGTCGCGTTCGCGTACGGCGCGCGTCCGGTTGGCCAGGACGGCCGCGACCGCGCGCGCGTCGGGCGCGGTGGTGGGCGTCGCGGAGGCCGTGGTGCGGGCGGGCGAGTCGGATCCGGCGGCGGTCAGGCCGAGGCCCGTCAGCAGGCATCCCGCGAGGGCGACCGCGGTCGCGATGACGGCCGCGCGGCGCGAGACCCGGCGGGCCGGTGTCCCGTCCGTCTCGGGGCGACCGTCGTCGTCCATCATGCGCGCGATCCTATGCGGGGAGCGGTGCCGCTCATGCGGCGTGACAGGGACGGGAAGACAGAACGGCGTGGCCGCCCGTCAGGGGCGGCCACGCCGCGGCAGAGACTGTGGTTCGGTCCGTCATGGACCCCGGAAGATGGAGACCGCCGGAATACCGGGGTGGCGGTCCGTGTTCTCAGAAAGAGTTCTCAGGTGGCGCTCACTCCTTCCAGACGCCTACCGGGTTAGCTGACGGGTTCGGTCGTGGAAGTCGACCTACGGCGCACATGTCCTCGACTATTCCGGGTGCGGGACATGGGCGCCGATTCACCCCGGAGCCGGCGACGGCCCGTACGGACGGGCCCGAGACGGCCGGCTCGGTGGGTCCCCGGCTCCACCCCGCGTGTTCGGGGCGGACTCGGCGGCCAAGCGGCGATGAACTTGTTCGGCTGGACTTGCTGAAGGACGGTCCCGGGTGCGGGATCCGTCCGGCCGGGCCCGGTGGGCCTCCGTGACGCGCTCACGGCGCCATGCACACCGAGGCGTGCGCACGTGCGGCCTGGGACCGGCGAGCGGGGAACGGCATCTGGCGGATGCCGCGGGGATGACGCGGCACGGTGTGCCGCTGCGGGGCGCGGCACCTGGCGGGTGCCGCGGGGGCGACGCCTGGGAGACGTCGCCGCTGGTACGGCGCCTGGCGGGCGTCGCAAGCGATCACAAAGTACCAAAGAGCGACGGATAGGCAAATACCCGACAAAAAGATCTACGGTCCAGGTCAGAGCGCATCTGACCTGGACCGTAGTCGCGAAAACGGGGCGGGGGCGAGGGGAGCGCGGGCCGTCAGACCCGTCCGGCGCCGTAGAAGTTCGTCCGGTAGTAGCCCGAGGTGATCGAGACGATCTCCACGTTCTTGCCGGTGCGCGGCGCGTGGATCATCTTGCCGCCGCCGATGTACAGCCCCACGTGCCCGAGGCTGTTGAAGAACACCAGGTCGCCGGGCTGCAGCGCGTCGAACGACACGCGGCGGGTCGCGGCGTACTGGCTGTTGGTGACGCGCGGCAGGTTCACCCCGGCCGCGCCCCAGGCGCGCATCGTCAGCCCCGAGCAGTCGTAGCCGTTCGGCCCCTCGGCGCCGTACACGTACGGCTTGCCGAGCTGCGCGTAGGCGAAGTTGATCGCCGTGCGCGCCGACCCGCTGGCCGGGCCGTTGTAGGTGGCCCCGCCGCCCGCGCCGGGCTTGTCGTCGCGCTCGCCGAGCCTGCGCAGCAGCTTCTTCTGCGCCGCGATCGACTTGTCGACCTCGGCCTTCTTCTCCCGCAGCTCCTTGGCCTTCTTGGCGACCTCGTCGTAGGCCGCCTGGGCCTGCGCCTGCTCCCGGCGCAGCCGCTGCGTGGAGGCCAGGAACTGGTCCAGCTCCGAACTGCGGTTGCGCGACAGGTGCGAGATCACCGCGGACTGGTCGAGGATCTTCTGCGGGTCCTCCGCGCCGGCGAACCCGACGACGTCGCCGGTGTCACCGTTCTTGTACGCGGTGGCCGCCATCTCGGCGATCTTGCGGCGCAGCTCGTTGAAGGTCTTCTGCTCGTCCGCGCCGGCCCTCTTGGTCGCCTGCAGCTTGCGCTTGGCGATCTTCAGGTCCTCGCCGACCTGGTTGTACTTCTCGACCAGCTGCTCGACCTGCTCGTTGAGCTTGGTCAGCTTCTTGCGGGCGTCGGCCGCGCTCGGCGTCGGCTCGGCATTCGCCGCCGCCATGGGCACCGTCAGGGACGCCGCCAGGGTGAGGCAGGCGGTCGCCACCAGGCGCCGGGGGGCGAGGTGCCCCCCGAAGAGACTCCGTGGGCCTCGCGAGTCCGCCGCGGGAGCCCCGGTCAAATGACTGGTCACGGTCGGTTATGCCCCTCTCGTCCATGACATCAGCGGACGACACTAGCGAGGGGTCACACCAGTCACAACCGATTCGTCACTACTTGCACTGCTTGTTTGGCACATGGCCACGCTGTGTCACGGAATGATCGCCGAGCGCTCAGGAGCGGCCCAGACGGCGCAGCAGCAGGGTCGACGGAGCGGGACGGGCCCCCGCGCGGCGGGCCGCGTCGGCCACCTCCCGGTCGGACGACACCACCACGATCGCCCGGCCCGACGGCTCGGCCCGCACCAGCTCGCCGATCAGCTCGTCGGCGGTCTGCCCGGGACGGCTGAACAGCACCCGCACCCCGCGCGGCGGGTTGATCGCCACCGGGGCGTCCAGGTCGGCGCCGTCGAACACGCACGTCACCTCGGCGCGGGTCTGCGCCGCCAGGCCGCCCAGCCCCGACAGCAGCCGGATCCGCTGGTCCGACAGCGGCAGCTCCCCGTAGCCGGTCTTGGTGACGTTGTAGCCGTCCACGACCAGATGCACCTGCGGCAGCGTCAGCAGCCGGTCCAGCAGCTGCGGGTCGTCGTCCGACAGCGACCGGCCGGGCAGCGCCCGCAGCGCCTGCGGGTCCGGCGCCACCCCGCCGACCGCGTCGGCCGGGCGGCCGATCGTGGACGGCAGCGCCAGCTCCCGCCGCACCCCCTGCGCGGCGTCCACCAGCGCGTCCAGCAGCATGCGCAGCCGCACGTCGTCGATGTTGCGGCCCTCCCGCGCGGCGCGGCGGGCCGCCTCGGCGTTCGCCTCGGCCTGCCCCAGCCGGGCGCGCAGCCGCCGCAGCTCCTTGGAGTCGGCCGCCGCCGACTCCAGCGCCGCCGCCAGCCGCCGCTCGGCCGCGGCCACCGTCGCCTCGGCGTGCTCGCGCACCGTGCGCGCCTTCGCACGCGCCTCGTGCAGCTTGCGCCGCAGATCGGCGATCTCGGCCTTGGCCTCGCGCAGCTCGGCCCGCAGCTTGTCCGCCTCGGCCGAACGCGTCGCGCGCACGGCCGCCAGCTCCTCGCGCAGCGCCGCGACGCGGCGCTCGGCGGCGGCCTCCTCCGAGGCGGTGGCCGACCGCTCCAGGTCCTCGCGCGCCGCCTCCACCTGCCGCGTCCAGCCGTCCGGCCGCAGCAGGTACGCCAGCGCCGCCACCCGCACCGGATCGGCGGCGGGCGGCACCTGCCCCGCCTCCAGCGCCTCGGCCAGCTCGGCCTGCCCGGCACGCAGCGGCTCGGCGACGCGGCGCCGGAACGCCTCGTCCTTCTCCAGCAGCGCCGCGATGTGCTGCGCGGCGAACTTGGCGCGCTTGCGCCGCTCGAAACGGGCGAACGGGCGCAGCGGGACGGGCACCTCGTCGGGCGGGAGGGCGCCGATCAGTTCCGCGGCGGCCTCGACGACGTGCTGCCGGACCGCCTCGGGGAGGGGACGGGCGAGCCGCTCGTCCGGATCCGGGCCGCTGTCGATGGTCCTGCTCCTCCCAGGCCGAAATGACCCCCGGTGCGCTGTCTGTTCCCGGGCGTCATGCACCTTAACCGGCGCGAACGCGTGATCCCCCGACCCCCTTGCCACCCCGGGGGGTTCTGGGGGGTCGTCCCCCCGGCAAGGGTTCGGCCGGTTCGCGCCCGCCCCCCGAGGGCACAGCGGCCACACGGTGCGTTCCGGCGACGTCCACACTAGCGGCCCCAGCACTGTCGGTGGCGTCCTCTACGGTCGCCAGCATGACTGCTGTGCCCGGCCATCGCGGTCACGCCTCCCGCGGCGGACCCGCCCCACTCCACGGCGTCCAGGGCACCCTCGACGACCTCGGCACGCCCCTCGCCGAGGTCACCTTCGTCGTGGTCGACCTGGAGACCACCGGCGGCTCGCCCGCCGACTCGGCCATCACCGAGATCGGCGCGGTCAAGGTCCGCGGCGGCGAACCGCTGGGGGAGTTCGGCACGCTCGTCGACCCGGGCGGCCCCATCCCGCCGTTCATCACCGCGCTCACCGGCATCACCCAGGCCATGGTGACCGCCGCCCCCCGCATCGAGGCGGTGCTCCCGGCGTTCCTGGAGTTCGCCCGAGGCGCCGTGCTGGTGGCGCACAACGCCGGGTTCGACATCTCCTTCCTCAAGGCCGCCTGCGCCGCCCACGGCTACGCCTGGCCCGCGTTCCCCGTCGTCGACACCGTCGACCTGGCCCGCCGCGTGCTGACCCGCGACGAGGTGCCCAACTGCAAGCTCGACACCCTGGCGCGGTTCTTCCGCACCGGCACCGCGCCCTGCCACCGCGCGCTCGCCGACGCCCGCGCCACCGTCGACGTGCTGCACGGGCTCATCGAACGGCTCGGCTCGTTCGGCGTGCACTCGCTGGAGGAGCTGCGCGGGTTCGCCAAGGCGCCCACCCCCGAGCAGCGCCGCAAACGCCACCTGGCCGCCGACGTGCCCAGCGCCCCCGGCGTCTACCTGTTCGAGGACGCCCGCGGCGAGGTCCTGTACGTCGGCAAGAGCGGCGACCTGCGCTCGCGCGTGCGCAGCTACTTCACCGGATCGGAGACCCGGCTGCGCGTGCGCGAGATGGTCGGCCTGGCCGAACGCGTCCGCACCATCGTGTGCGCCACCGGCCTGGAGGCCGAGGTCCGCGAGCTGCGGCTCATCGCCGAGCACAAGCCCCGCTACAACCGCCGCTCCAAGTTCCCCGAACGGTCGCTGTGGCTGAAGCTGACCGTCGAGCCGTTCCCGCGGCTGTCGATCGTGCGCGAATGCCGCGACGACGGCGCCGCCTACCTGGGGCCGATGGCCTCGCGGCGGCAGGCCGAGGAGGCCCGCGCCGCGCTGCACGAGGCCGTCCCGCTGCGCCAGTGCACCCAGCGGCTCACCCCCCGGCTCATCGCCGCCGGACGGGCCCGCACCTGCGTGCTCGCCGACCTCGGCCGCTGCGGCGCCCCGTGCGAGGGCCGCCAGAGCGCCGACGCCTACGCCGGCCACGCCGCCACCGCCCGGTCGGTCATGGCGGGCGACGTGCGTCCCGTCGTCGCCGCGGCGCAGGTGCGCATCGACCGCCTCGCCGCCGAGCTGCGCTACGAGGAGGCCGCCGTCCAACGCGACCGGCTCGCCGCGTTCGTCCGCGCCGCGGCGCGCAGCCAGCGCCTGGCCGCGCTCGCCCGCTGCTCCCAGCTGGTGGGCGCGCGTCCCGCGTTCGACGGCGGCTGGGAGCTGGCCGTGGTGCGCCACGGCAGGCTCGCCGCGGCCGGGACGATCCCCCCGCACGCCCACCCGCGCCCGTACGTCGACGCCCTCGTCGCCACCGCCGAGACCGTGTTCCCCGGGCCGGGCCCGGCGGGCGCCGCCGGCGCCGAGGAGATGGAGTGCGTGCTGCGCTGGCTCGACTCGCCCGGCGCCCGCCTGGCCGAGGTGCGGGGGGAGTGGAGCTGTCCCGTGCACGGCGCCGAGGGCCTGCGCCGCTGGATCGAGGCCGCCTACGTGACGCCCGACCCCGAGGACCACGGGTCCCGGCGCCCCCTGCGCTGACGGCGCCGCGGCCCGCTAGGGTGACGGACTGACCCGGCGCTCCACCGTCCTCCGGAAGGGATCCCCCCGCGCATGGCCCTGCCGCTGTACGACAGCCAGCCGACCCGGAGGGTGCCCTGGGTCACCTACACGCTGGTGGCGGTGAACGTCGTGGTGTACCTGCTCACCCCCATGGCGAACTTCGCCACCTGGTACGGGGAGGGCCGGGCGCGCGAGTGCCGCGCGGCGGAGTTCGTGCTGGAGCACGGTGCCGTGCCCGAGGAGCTGACCACCGGACGGCAGCTGCCGCCGCCGGAGTCGATCGTCCGCCGCTGCGGGCCGGTGACCTACGACAAGACCCCGTGGCTGTCGGCGTTCACCTCGATGTTCCTGCACTCGGGGGCGCTGCACCTGATCGGCAACCTGGTCGCCCTGTTCGTCGTCGGGCAGGGCGTGGAGGACCGCCTCGGCCGCTGGCGCTACCTGCTCAGCTACCTGGCGTTCGGCCTGGTCGCGGTGTACGGGTACGCCTACACCTCCGCCGACACCGGCACGCCGCTCATCGGCGCGTCCGGCGCCATCGCCGGGGTGCTGGGCGCCTACCTGGTGCTCAACCCCCGCGGCCGCATCGTCAGCCTGCTCATGCCCGTGGTGATCCGCCTGCCGGTGTGGACCGTGCTGGGCTACTGGTTCATCATCCAGTGGCTGTCGACGGGCGACGACGAGAGCAACGTCGCCTACGTCGCGCACATCTACGGCTTCGTGGCGGGCATGCTGTTCGCGCTGCTGGCCCGGCGCGCGGGCCCGGCCCGCAAGATCGCCGCGCTCAGCCGCGGGTAGAGTCGGGCGACGGAGTCGTACCAGAGGCTGGGGAGGTTGCGGTGGTCACCGCCATCGTGTTCGTCAAGACCGACGTGGCGCGCATCCACGAGGTGGCCGAGGCGGTCGCCGCGCTGGAGAACGTCAGCGAGGTCTACTCGGTGACCGGCGAGTACGACCTGATCGCCATGGTGCGGGTGCGCCGCCACGAGGAGCTGAACGACGTCATCCCGGGCCGTCTCAACAAGGTCCCCGGCATTCTGGACACCGAGACCCACATCGCCTTCCGCACCTACTCCCAGCACGACCTGGAGGCGGCCTTCTCCCTCGGCCTCCCCGACGCCGACTGACCGGCACCCGAAACGGAGCACAGCGGAGTGGAGGGATGCCGGTCAGTCGCGGGGGTGAAGGGGGGCGTCCCCCCTCCCTGTAGGCAGGCTCAGTTCTTGAGGGACTGGGAGGTGGCGGCCCAGCGGTCGAGGAGGATGGCGGCGGCGCCGGAGTCGACGGCCTCGGCGGCACGGGCCTGCGCCTCGCCCAGCGCCGCGGTGAGCCCGCTCGCGGCCGGGACGCCGTCGTAGGCCACCATCAGCGCCGCCGCGTTCAGCAGCACCATGTCGCGGACCGGGCCGCGCTCACCGGCGAACACCGCGCGGGCCACGCCCGCGTTGTAGGCGGCGTCGGCGCCGCGCAGGTCCTCCGGCTTGGCCCGGGGGATGCCCAGCTCGGCCGGGTCGAAGGTGGTCTCGGTGACCGCGCCGTCGCGCACCACCCACACCGTGGACGTGCCGGTGGTGGTCAGCTCGTCGAGCCCGTCGTCGCCGCGGAACACCAGCGACGAGCAGCCCCGTTCGGCGAACACGCCCGCGATGACGCCCGCCATGCGCGGGTGGAACACCCCCACCGCCTGGCAGGTGGGGCGGGCCGGGTTGGTCAGCGGCCCCAGGAAGTTGAACACCGTGGGGGTGCCCAGCTCGCGGCGCGGCTTGGACACGTACTTGAACGCCGGGTGGTACAGCGGCGCGAAGCAGAACGTGATGCCCAGCTCCTCGGCCACCCGGGCGTTGCGCGCGGGCGGCAGGTCGATGGCCACGCCGAGCGCCTCCAGCAGGTCGGCCGCGCCGCACGACGACGACGCCGCCCGGTTGCCGTGCTTGACCACCCGCACGCCCGCCGCGGCCGCAACCACCGCCGCCATCGTGGAGATGTTGACGGTGTGGGCCCGGTCGCCGCCGGTGCCGACCAGGTCGGCGATGCGGCCGGGCACCGCGATCGCGGTGGCGTTGGCCAGCATGCCGTCGGCCAGCCCGGCCACCTCCGCCACCGTCTCGCCCTTGGCGCGCATGGCCACCGCGAACCCGGCGATCTGCACGTCGGTCGCCTCCCCGGCCATGATCGTGTTCATGGCCCAGGCGGTCTCCTCGCTGGACAGCGACTCTCCGTCGAGCAGGGCGCCCAGCAGCGCCGGCCAGGTGGTGCGCGGATCCATGGTGTTCCCCCGAGGGGCGGGTCGGCCCGGCTCGACCGGCCGGCGGCCGGGCGGAGCGGGTGAAGCGGTCGGGTACGGCTCGCCGGCTAGACGGCCGGGAGGCGGTCGGCGGTGCGCATGCGCACCAGGTCGGCCACCGCGCGGGCCACCGCCATCGGGTCCAGCGGCAGGCTCACCACGGCGTCGGCCCGCGACCAGGTCGCCAGCCAGCCGTCGTCGCGCCGGGCGATGACGGCGAGCACCGGCGGACAGTCGTAGACCTCGTCCTTGGCCTGCCGGCAGACCCCGAGGCCCCCGGCGGGCTGCGCCTCGGCGTCGACCACCAGGACGTCGATGTCGCCGCGGTCCAGCCGTTCCACCACGGCGGGCTGGGTGGCGATCTCGACGTACTCCACCTTCGGCAGGTCGGCGGCGGGACGGCGGCCGATCGCCATCTTGATCTGGGCGCGGGTGCCGGCGTCGTCGCTGTAGATGAGAACCTTCACGGGGCTCTCCGGCGCGGTGCTCATGGCAGAGAAGGCTACCCGTTCCGCCCGCGCGGGAGCGAGGCGGCCGACCTGCCGCGTCCGCCCGTTCCCCCAGCAGGCCCCCGGCGCCGGCCTCGTGGGACGGGTTGTGCGTCATGGGGGCGGCGGTGCCGTGGAGTCGCCGTGTGAACACCTCCACGAGCCGCTGATGGGGGGTCATGCACGGGTCGGCGGACAGGTGACGTAATAATGCTGCCCGTGGCAACAGCAACCGCGATAGAGACAACACCTCACGCTCGGGCGAACCGTCCCAACCTCGTCAGCGTGGGGACGATCGTCTGGCTGTCGTCCGAGCTGATGTTCTTCGCGGCTCTGTTCGCGATGTTCTTCACGATCCGCTCCGTGACGATCGGCCAGGAGGGGCACGGCGCGTGGCCCGGCGCCCCACTCGACCTGCCGCTGTCGGCGGTCAACACCACGATTCTGGTGCTTTCGTCAGTGACCTGCCAGATGGGCGTGTTCAAGGCCGAGGCCGGCAAGGTCGGCCGCTCCGGTAGCCTGCTGAACGTGCGCGGCTGGGGTCTGCGCGAGTGGTACGTGCTGTCGTTCCTGATGGGCGCGTACTTCGTGGCCGGCCAGTGCTACGAGTACTACAACCTGGTCACCAAGGACGGCCTGACCCTGTCCTCCTCGGCGTACGGGTCGGTCTTCTACCTGACCACGGGCTTCCACGGCCTGCACGTGACCGGTGGGCTGATCGCGTTCCTGTTCGTGCTGGGCCGCACCTACGCCGCGAAGCGCTGGACCCACGAGCAGGCGACGAGCGCGATCGTGGTGTCGTACTACTGGCACTTCGTCGACGTGGTGTGGATCGGCCTGTTCGGCGCGATCTATCTGCTCGACATCTGACGTTCCAACCCTCGTACCGACGATCATGACCCGAACGGGGATTTCCGTGAAAAGGTTCACCGCATGGCGACGGCGCCCATGGGCGGGCTACGCCGTCGTCCTGGCGGCCCTGGCGGCGATCGGCGTCCTCTATGCCGGCTTCACGCCGCAGAACGACCGCGCCGAGGCGGCCGGTAACGCCCAGGCAGCCGAGGATCTGCAGAACGGCCGGCAGCTGTACAACAAGAACTGCGCCAGCTGCCACGGCCAGAACGGCGAGGGCACCAAGGACGCCAACGGCAAGCCGATCGCGCCGAGCCTGCTCGGTGTCGGCGCGGCCTCGGTCGACTTCCAGGTCAGCACGGGCCGCATGCCGGCGATGAACCCGGGCGCGCAGATGCCGCGCAAACGGCCGATCCCCGAGTTCAACGTCGACGTCAAGACCGACTACCACGAGCCGGAGAAGCGCGAGGCCGCCGAGAAGCAGAAGGCCCAGGCCGAGAAGAACCTGGCCGACCTGCGCAACTACATCGCCTCGCTGGGCGGCGGCCCGGCCGTCCCCGGCGCCGAGCAGGTCGACCCGGCCAAGGGCGACGCCGCGCTCGGCGGCAAGCTGTTCCGGACCAACTGCGCCCAGTGCCACAACTTCGTGGGGTCGGGCGGCGCGCTGACCGGCGGCAAGTACGCCCCGCCGCTGGACAAGAGCGACGTGACGCCGACGCAGATCTACGAGGCCATGCTGACCGGCCCGCAGGCCATGCCGGTGTTCAACGACACCACGCTGACGCCCGAGAACAAGCGGGACATCATCGCCTACCTGGTGCAGACGCGTGAGGAGCCCAACCCGGGCGGTAACGGCCTGGGCCGCGTCGGCCCGGTCTCCGAGGGCCTGGCGGGCTGGCTGATCGGGCTCGGCCTGCTCGTCCTGGCGGCGATGTGGATCACCGCGAAGAAGCCGAAGAAGCTGAAGAAGTCATGAGCGAGAACAAGGACCAAGGCACCGGCGGCGCGCAGCGGCCGCGGGAGGAGGGCGGCGCGCCCGGACGCGTGGTCGGCACGCCGTCCCCCGCCGCCGAGCGGCGGCTGCTGCCCGAGGGCGACATCTCCGCCCCCGAGGGCGCGGGCGAGGAGCTCGACGAGCAGTCGGCCAAGCGCGCCGAGCGCGTGGTGGCCGCGTTCTTCCTGCTCGCCTTCGCCGCCAGCGTGGCGTTCATCGCCTACTACATCGGATGGAGCGGCCGCCACGGCGGCATGCACGGCATCGACCGGGCCCGCGAGTCCAACCTGTGGCTCGGCGGCACGATGACGCTGGCGTTCCTCGCCATGGCCATCGGCGTCACCATCTGGGTGCGGCGCCTGATGACCAGCAAGCCGATCGTGCAGGAGCGGCACGAGCTGCGCGCCGACGACGCCACCCGGGAGGCGTTCAGCAAGACGTTCCTGGACGGCGCCCAGGAGAGCGGCATCACCAAGCGCCCGCTGCTGCGCCGCACGCTGCTGCTGGCGGCCGCGCCGCTGGGCCTGGCGCCGCTGGTGCTTCTGCGCGACCTCGGCCCGCTGCCGGAGAAGCGGCTGCGCCACACCTGGTGGGGCGAGGCCGTCCGCAAGGCCCAGGCGCAGGGCAAGAAGGGCGTGCGCCTGGTGGTGGACGGCACCAACAAGCCGCTGAAGGTCAGTGACTTCGCCACCCCCGGCGGCATGATCACCGTGCTGCCGGAGGGCATCGAGGAGCACACCGAGCACCCGCTGAACGAGGTCGCCAAGGCGGTCACGATCCTCATCAACATCCCGGCGGACCAGTTCAAGCCCGTCAAGGGACGCGAGAACTGGCACGTCAACGGGATCGTGGCGTACTCGAAGATCTGCACGCACGTGGGCTGCCCGGCGGCGCTGTACGAGCAGACCACCCACCACATCCTGTGTCCGTGCCACCAGTCGACCTTCGACGCCACGGAGGGGGCCAAGGTCATCTTCGGTCCGGCGGCGCGGCCGCTGCCGCAGCTGCCGCTGGCCGAGGAGGACGGTTACCTGGTGGCCACCGGCGACTTCCCCGAGCCCATCGGGCCGAGCTTCTGGGAGCGCGGATGAGCCAGACCGCACCGGCCGCGCCGAAGGCGGTCGAGGGGTCGCTGAACTTCCTCGACGACCGCCTGGGGTCCACCACCTTCTTCAAGCGCAACGCGCGCAAGGTGTTCCCCGACCACTGGTCGTTCATGCTGGGCGAGATCGCCCTCTACTCGTTCATCATCCTCCTGCTGACCGGCACGTTCCTCACGCTGTGGTTCAAGCCGAGCATGCACGAGGTGATCTACGACGGCTCGTACACCAAGCTCAACGGCGTGAAGATGTCCGAGGCGTACGCCTCGGCGCTGCACATCAGCTTCGACGTGCGCGGCGGCCTGCTCATGCGGCAGCTGCACCACTGGGCCGCCATCCTGTTCATGGCGTCGATCATGGCGCACATGCTGCGGGTGTTCTTCACCGGCGCCTACCGCAAGCCGCGCGAGCTGAACTGGCTGATCGGCATCGGCATGTTCACGCTGGGCATGATCGAGGGCCTGTTCGGCTACTCGCTGCCGGACGACCTGCTGTCGGGCACCGGCCTGCGCATCACCCAGGGTGTGCTCGAGGCGATCCCGCTCGTCGGTACCTACGGGTACATGTTCCTGTTCGGCGGGGAGTTCCCCGAGGGCGACAACGGCGACCTGATCCCGCGTCTGTTCACCCTGCACGTGCTGCTGATCCCGGGCATCATCCTGGCGCTGGTGACGGCCCACATGATGATCATGTGGCATCAGAAGCACACCGCGATGCCGACCCGCAACCAGACCGAGAAGCAGGTCTACGGCTACCCGTTCTACCCGGTGTTCATGGCCAAGACGGGCGCCTACTTCCTGTTCACCTTCGGGGTGCTGGCGCTGCTGTCGACGTTCACCCAGATCAACCCGATCTGGCTGTTCGGGCCGTACGACCCGGGCGCCATCTCGGCGGGTTCGCAGCCCGACTTCTACATGGGCGTGCTCGAGGGCTCGCTGCGCATCATGCCCAACTGGGAGATCACCGCCTGGGGCCACACGCTCAGCCTGAACGTGCTGATCCCCGCGCTGGTGCCGCTGGGCATCGTCTTCGGCGGCGCGGCGGCGTGGCCGTTCATCGAACGGTGGGTGACCGGCGACAACCGCAGCCACCACGTCAACGAGCGTCCGCGCAACGCCCCGGTCCGCACCGGCGTGGGCATGGCGGCCGTCACCTTCTACGGGCTGCTGTGGCTGGCGGGCGCCAACGACGTGCTCGCCGAGCGGTTCCACGTCTCGCTGTTCGCGACCACGTGGTTCTTCCGGTTCGCCGTCTTCGTCGGGCCGGTCGTGGCGTACATCGTCACCAAGCGGATCTGCCTGGGCCTGCAGCGCAAGGACGCGGCGGTGATGGACCACGGCGTGGAGAGCGGCATCATCGTGATGTCGCCCGAGGGCAAGTTCAGCGAGCGGCACGTGCCGGTCGGCGAGGACGACAAGACCGTCATCCTCAGCAAGGAGAACGCCAAGCCCGAGGCTCCCGCGGTGGACGCCGGCGGCGTCCCCGCGCCGGGGACCAAGGGCCCGATGGGCTTCCTGCGCTCGCGGCTCCAGCGGGCCTGGACCTTCGACGACATCCCCGTCGAGGACAAGGGCCACCACGGCGAGCACCACGAGGTCGAGAGCGGGGAGCACGGCGGCGCCGAGAAGAAGGAGCTCAGCCGCTAGCATCCGCTGTATCACCACGACGAGGGCCCGTCACCGCGCACGGTGACGGGCCCTCGCGTCATCCGACTGACTGACAGGTCCATGAACCCCACGCGTACCCTCGTCGTCACCAACGACTTCCCGCCGCGGCCGGGCGGCATCCAGGCGTTCGTGCACAACCTGGCGATGCGGCGCCCGGCCGGTTCCATCGTGGTGTACGCGCCCGCCTGGAAGGGAGCGGCGGCGTTCGACGCCGCGCAGCCGTTCCCGGTGGTGCGGCATCCCACGTCGCTGATGCTGCCCGAGCCGACCGTGCTGCGCCGCGCGGGTGACATCGCCCGGTCGGAGGGGTGCGACTCGGTGCTGTTCGGGGCCGCCGCCCCGCTGGGACTGCTCGCCGCGCCGTTGCGCCGGTACGGGGTGGAGCGGTTCGTCGGCGTCACCCATGGGCACGAGGCCGGATGGGCGTCGCTGCCGGTGGCGCGTCGGGTGTTGCGCCGTATCGGCGACACCGTGGACGTGCTGACGTACCTGGGGGAGTACACCCGGTCGCGTATGGCGAGGGCGTTGTCGCCTTCTGCCGCGGCGCGCATGTCCCGTCTCGCGCCGGGGGTGGACGAGAAGGTCTTCTTCCCCGGTGCGGGGGGCGAGCAGGTCCGGGAACGGTACGGGCTGACGGGCCGTCCCGTGGTGGTGTGCGTGTCGCGGTTGGTGCCGCGTAAGGGGCAGGACGCGCTCATCCACGCCTGGTCCCGCGTGAAGCGGGAGGTGCCGGACGCGGCGTTGCTGCTCGTCGGTGGGGGGCCGTACCGTCCCCAGCTTGAGCGCATGGCCGCTTCGCTGGGCGTGGCCGACGCGGTGGTGTTCACCGGCAGCGTGCCGTGGGAGGAACTGCCCGCCCACTACGACGCGGGCGACGTGTTCGCCATGCCGTGCCGTACACGCCGTAGAGGGCTGGACGTCGAGGGGCTCGGCATCGTCTACCTGGAGGCGTCCGCCACGGGGTTGCCCGTTGTCGCGGGGGATTCCGGTGGCGCGCCCGACGCCGTGCTGGACGGCGAGACGGGAGTGGTGGTGCAGGGGCGTTCGGTGCCCGCCGTGGCCGCCGCCGTGGCCGGCCTTCTCCGCGACCCGGGGAAGGCCCGTGAGATGGGGCAGCGGGGACGCGCCTGGGTGGAGAGCGAGTGGCGTTGGGAAGTGCAGGCCGCCCGTCTCGACGCGCTGCTCAGCCCGTAGTCACGTGGGGCCGCCCGCCGCGCGCCGGCGGGCGGCCCCACGAGTCATGACGCGGCGGTGCCGGGGGCCGTGCTCGCCCGGGGGACGGTGCTCGGCCGGGGGGCAGGGGGCCGGTTCCGCGGGGTTCCCCACCACCGCGCCGTCGGCGGGGCGTCCGTCACGGAACCGGCCGGTCAGGTGACCGCGGCGAAGCGCCGGCGGTGCGCGGGTGGGGACGCCCCGGCTCCCGTTGACCAGGTCCACGCGGCCCCTGTCGAGGAGGGCGGATGATCCCGGCGGTGCCGTCCTCGGCGCCCTGGGTGGGGGAGAACCTGGAGGCGGGCGCCCGGTGCGGACGGACCGGTCCGGCGGGATCGGGAGTGCGCGGACGGGAGACCGGGGCGCGACCCCGGCATGCGGCCGCGGCAGGACGGGAGAAGGGGTGGGCCGCCCCGCTGCGGTGATCGTTCATCGGGGCACCTCCTCCGGTTGCGCCGGCGACCGATGACGTGCTCGACGTTAGGGCGGGCGGGCGGCGCCGCGAACTCCGTTAGGGCCGACTTAAGGGACAAATCAGACGGCGCTAAGGCCTTGGTCACCGGCCGGAACGGGCGGCGCGCGGGCCGGCCAGCGGCAGCACCGCGCCCGCCGCGAGCAGGGCGGCCAGGGCGAAGCCGAGCGCGGCCAGGCCGTGCGCGGCCAGCGTTCCGGCGATCTGCGGGCCCAGGCTGGCCCCGGCGAACAGCAGCGCCGAGTACAACGAGACGGCGGGCGCGCGGGCGGCGCCGGCCCGGGACCCGATCGTGTCGATCAGGGTGGGGATGGCGACCGCGATTCCCGCGGTGACCAGCATGAGCAGCAGCGCCAGGCCGAGCGTGCCGGGGTGCAGCAGGCCGACCAGGGCCACGCCCGCCGCCGCCGTGGCCAGGGCCAGCGCCAGCCGCGCGCGGGCGGGCACGCGCGCCAGCCGCGACGAGAGGAGCGGCACGGCCAGGATCACCGGCAGCGCGCTCGCCCGCAGCCCGAGCAGCCCGGTCGTGCCGGTCAGCTGCAGCCCGGTGTAGATCGCGACGAACGCGGCCAGCACCGTGGTCGTGGCCAGGTAGAGCGGCAGCAGGTCGCGCCTGACCAGCAACGGCGGCATGGCGCGGTAGGCGTCCAGTGGGGAGCCGTCGGTACGGGGCTCGTCCGGCAGCAGCACCCGCAGCAGGACGAGGGCGAGCAGGACGAACGCGGCGGCGCCGACGACGAAGAACGCGCGCCAGTCCAGCGCCGCGGCCAGCCCCTGCGCGACGAGCTGCCCGACCACCGCGGCCGACAGGAAGCCGGTGGTCAGCAGGGTCACGGTGGTGAGCCGGTGGCGGGGAGCGACGCGTTCGGCGATGTAGGCCATGGCCACGGGCGGGAACGCGCCGGTCGTCACGCCCTGCAGCACGCGCAGGGCCAGCGCGGCGTGCGGGCCGGGGGCCGCCGCCACCAGCCCCGTGGTGACGGCCGTGGCGGCGATGCCGGCGACGATGACGCGGCGGCGCCCGAACCGGTCCGATAGCGGGCCGAACAGCAGGAAACCGGCCGCGTACCCGAGCCCGAACGCGCTGACCAGCCAGGTCAGCGACGCCGCGCCGGTGTGCCAGTCCGCGGCGGCGGGGCCGAGCAGCGGGATCATCGCGTACAGCTGCGAGGTGGCCAGCAGCGCCGTGAGGCCCAGCACCGCCGCCGTGCGGACGGTCGGCGCGTAGGAGGGGGCCTGGTCGGCGGAGGCGGCGGATGTCATCGGCGGGGACGTGGTGCGCTCCATGGTCGGCGACAGTATCCAACCAACCGGTTGGAAGTCAACCAACCGGTTGGTGGCGGTGATGGCTATCATGTGGCCCATGCCCAGTGATGACGTCCCGTCCACCTCGTCCGGGCCCGGCAGGGCCGCCTCCCCGCGCGCCGAGTCGACCCGGCTGGCGCTGCTCGCCGCCGCCCGCGAGGAGTTCGCCGAACACGGCATCGCCGGGGCCCGGGTGGACCGCATCGCGCGCCGGGCCGGCGTCAACAAGGAGCGGATCTACGGCTACTTCGGCAACAAGGAGAAGCTGTTCGACGCCGTGATCGAGACCGCGCTGGACGAGCTGATCGAGGTCACCGCGCTGCCGGGCGACGACCCGGCCGGGTGGGTGGGGCGGATGTTCGACTACTACCGCGACCACCCCGACCTGGCGCGGCTGCTGCTGTGGGAGGGCCTGTACGGCCGCACCGAGAGCCTGCCCGAGCAGCGGCGGCGGGTCGCGCACTGCCAGGACAAGGTCGCCTCGCTGGCCGCGAACCTGGGCCGCGAGCCGTCGCCCGAGATCGGGCGGCTGCTGCTCGTGCTGACCGGCCTGGCGCTGACGCCCGTGGCGTTTCCGCAGCTCGCCGAGCTGTTCCGCACTCCCCTGGACGGTCCGGAAGCGGCCGCCGAGATGCGTGAACATCTGACCGCCTTCGTACGTATGGCACTGGCGAACACGGATTTTTTGTAACCAGCGCACATCCGGGTGGCCCATGGGGCGTATGCTCCGTGGGTGCGGGCCGACCCCGATGAGGGGAACGCCCCCGGACGCCACGGGAGCAGAGCGGGCTCCCGGCGTGGCGGCCGCACTGTCTCAGGGAACCGGCGCCGGGTATGAGCGGGCCTGGCGCGGTAAGGGGCCGATGCCCACGTTCGCCGAGCGCTCCGCCTCCTTCCACAGGAGAGGGGCATGGCGCAACGCGACGGCAGGCATGCGTCTCAGGGCTTCACCTATGCGTCGCCGCAGACGACACACGTGTCTCCGCAGGAGACCTCTGCGAATTCGCAGGAGGACGCGTACGCACAGGCGGAGACGTACGCGCGCTTCTGGGAGGACCGGCCGGGCGCACGCCGGCGGTCCCGTAACCGGCGGCAGCGGCCACAGAAGCGGCAGCGTTCCCGCGCGGCCGGGGTGGCCGAGGAATGGCTGTTCGGCGAACGCCCCCCGGACGAGCCTCTTCCCGGGGGACCGCCCGGATCGGTCTTCGCCGAGCCGCAGCCCGAGCCGCCCGAGCTTCCCCGGCGACGCTCCACGCGGCGGTACGAGCCGCCCGGACGCGACCGGAGCGCACTCGTGCGTCCCCTCAGCGAACGGCGCTCTCCCGAGCAGCATCCCAGCGCGCGGTTCCCGGCCGGCGGCCGCTTCCCCGCGCCCGAGAACCCGGCCGTGGGAGAAGGGGCGTCCCCGGATCTCACCTCCACGTCCCCCGACCTGGCCTACGACCCGCGCGGTCTCCGGGCCGGCCCCCGCGGGCTCGGGTCCGAGGGGCGCTCGCCCGCCCGTGCGGGGCGTGAGCGGGCGGACGGGCGCAGGCGGCGCGGCGGTAGGGAGCGGCGCGGCAAGGAGGACGGGCGGACACCGGACCGGCCGAGGCGGCGGGATGACGGCGCCCCGGCGGCGGCGCCGCGTCCGCGGATCAAGCTCGGCCAGACCGACCGGCTGAGCGCGGGCGCGCTGACGCTGTCCATCGTCGTCGGCCTGGCGTTGCTCGCGGTCGTGGAACGCGCCGTCCTGGAGGGCGGCCCCATCGGCACGCCGCAGCAGGCCGGGTCCGCGGGCGCGCTGCCCCCGGCGCGCGACCGGTCGGCCACGCCGCGGCGCGGCGAGTCCCCGGCGCGTCCCGCGCAGAGCCCCGGCGCGTCCACGCCGACCGCGCCCGACGTGGAGACGCTGACCGCGCAGATCCGCCGCGTCACGCTGCTGCAGCGCGGCCCGGCGGCCCGGCAGGCGTACGGAGCGGAGCCGGCCGCGCAGCCCGTCGTCGCGACCGTCCGGATGAGCGCCGACCGCACCTGGGCGTTCGGCACCACCGCGATCCCGGTGCCGGACGGCCGCTCGGCGATGCCCGAGGTGGCGTTCTTCGTGGCGCGCTGGTCGCTGGGACGCTGGCAGACCGCGCTGTCGGGCTCCAGCGCGTTCGCCGCCCAGCTCGGCCGGGTGCCCGCCGGGGTGATGTCGGCGGACGAGGCCAGGGTGCTGGCCCGCTTCAGCTCCGTCACCGCCCAGCAGGCCGCCACCGCGACCAACGGGTCCCGCGTCGGCGACCGGCTCATGCTGCCCTGGAAGGTCGGCGAGATCTGGTCGATGGGCACGGCCGCCGAGGGCGGGGCGCAGCCGGGCCGGCCGCTCGGCACGCTGGCGTTCTCCGGCGGGGACGGGCGCGTGCTGGCCGCGGGCGACGGCCGGTTCTACCGCTTCTGCCGCGACGGGGCGGGCAACGCGCTGGTCATGGTGCTGCACGACAGCGGCCTGGCCAGCGCCTACTACCGGATGCGGGGGGTCGCCGCGCTGCGGGACGGCAGCGTGGTACGGCGCGGCGACCTGCTCGGACGCACCGGCACGGCGCGGCCCTGTGGCGGCGCGCCCGCCCCGCGCGCCGAGGTCCAGTTCGGTTTGCGCCGCGGCGCCGAAGGGGTGCCGCTGGAGGGCGCGCGGATCGGCGGGTGGACGTTCCGCGAGCAGGCCAACCCGCTGCTGGGGTTCGCCCAGCGCGGGCTGATGCAGGTGCTTCCCGGCGGGTTGCTGGCCAACCTCGGGCCGGTGGCCCCCGCCGACGACACCGCGCCTCCGGGCCAGGGCGGCGACGACGCGCCCGGACGCGGCAACGGCAACGGAAAGGGCAACGGCAACGGCAACGGCGGCAACGGTGCCGGGACCGGAGCCGGAAAGGAAAACCCCGCGCCTCCCGCAACACCGGATAGGAGTTCGACCAGTGAAGATCCGCAGTAGCGACGAGCCCGTCCTGCCGTCCTGGGCGCTGTGGGCCATCGCGCTCGCCTCGGTGCTGGTGCTGGTGGGAGCGGCCACCCCGCCGGGCGCCGCCGCGGCCGGCCAGGTGCAGGCGTTCCTGAACTACTACGTGGGCGTGTTCACGCTGCTGACGCTGACCGCCGCCGTGGTCAGCGGCCTGCTGGCCACCGACCGGTTCATCCTGCACATCCGCCACCGCGTGCTGGTCCAGGGCGCGCACCGGGCCGCGTCCCTGCTGTCGGTGACGTGCGTGGTCGCGCACGTCATCGTCAAGGTGCTGGGCGGGCTGGCCGCCCCGGCGCAGATCGTCGTCCCCAGCTTCGGCCCGGTCGGGCTCGGCACCCTCGCCTTCGAGATGATGATCTTCCTCGGGCTGACCGGGCTGCTGCGCGTCCGGTTCGCCTTCCGCGGCGGCGCGCCGTGGCTGTGGCGGTCCATGCACGCGATCGCCTACGTCGCCTGGCCGCTGGCCCTGGTGCACGGGCTCACCGCAGGACGCGCCGCGGCGAACTGGGTGAACCTCAGCTACATCCTGTGCGCGGGCGCGGTCTTCCTGGCCCTGGTCACGCGGCTGTTCACGGCGGGCAAGCCGCGCGAGATCCGCTACGTCGGCCAGGGCATGACCGACCCGGCCACCGTGGCGCCGCGCACCGTCGTCCAGGCGCCCGGCCTGGCCGACCTGCCGGCCGATCCGCTGGCCGATCCGCTGTCCGCGCCGCAGGGGGGCGCCCGCGGCGGTGAGGTGGTGCGATGACGTCCACCTCCGCGATCACCGTCGGCAACATCGGCGGACCCCGGCTGACGCTCGGCTTCGACCGCTTCGAGCGCCTGGACCTCAACCGGCACCTGGCCGTGCACGGCAAGCTGCACACGCCGGTGCTGGAGGACGTGGTCAAGATGTGCGAGCAGGTCGACCTGCGCGGCCGCGGCGGCGCGGGCTTCCCGTTCGCCCGCAAGATCATGGCGGTGGCGGCGCGGATCCGGTACCCCTCGGCCGACCAGACCGACCTGCTGCCCGGCGAGGAGCGCGACGACCGCCGCGACAGCGAGGACGCGGTGGTCGTGGTCAACGGCGCCGAGGGCGAGCCCGCCAGCTTCAAGGACAAGGTGCTGCTCACCCGGGCCCCGCACCTGGTGCTGGACGGCGCCGAGATCGCCGCCACCGCGCTCGGCACCCGCCGCATCGTGGTGGCCGTGGAGAGCGAGGAGGCCGCCCGTTCGATCCGGGCCGCCATCACCGAGCGGCGCATGCCCGCCCGGGTGGTGCTGCTGGCCGAACGGTTCATCTCCGGGCAGGCCGGCGCGGTCATCAACGCCATCAACGGCGAGCTGCCGGTGCCGCCGACCCGCAAGGTCCGCGCCGCCGAACGCGGCGTGGACGGCTGCCCCACCCTGCTGTCCAACACCGAGACGTTCGCCCAGCTGGCCGTGCTGACCTCGCTGGGCCCCGACCTGTACGCGTCGGCGGGCACCGACGACGAGCCCGGCACGACGCTGCTGACCATCGGCGGCACCAAGGTCGTCGAGGCGCCGCTCGGCACCCCGCTGCGGACCGTCCTGGACCACTGCGACGTCCCGCCCGGCCCGGCCGTGCTCGTCGGCGGCTACCACGGCCTGTGGCTGGACCCGCGGAAGGTGAGCATGGCGGTGCTGTCCCGCAAGGGGATGCGCAAGGTCGGCGGGACGGTCGGCGCGGGCATCATCGTGCCCCTCACCCAGGGGACGTGCCCGCTCGGCGAGGTCACCCGCATCGTGTCGTACCTGGCGCGCGACTCGGCGGGGCAGTGCGGCCCGTGCCGCCTGGGCCTGCCGGAGATCGTGCGCACGCTGAACGCGCTGAAGGGCGGGGCCGCCATCCCCGACGACGTGCGGCGCGCCGCCGGGATCGGACGCGGCCGGGGCGCCTGCTCGCACCCCGACGGCACCGCCAAGTTCGTCGTGTCGGCGCTGGACGCCTTCGGCGCCGACATCGACCTGCACATGCGCGGCGGCGACTGCGGCATGAAGACGTTCGGCGTGCTGCCGCTGCCCGTGCCCAAGGGCTCCGAGGGCAAGGTCGCCATCGACTGGGGGCGCTGCGACGGGCACGGCCTGTGCGCGTACCTGCTGCCGGAGCTGATCCAGCTCGACCGCTACGGGTTCCCGCAGGTGCTGGGCACCGAGATCCCGTCCTGGATGGAGCGCGACGTGCAGCGCGCCATCGCGATGTGCCCCGCCCTGGCCCTGCGGGTCACCACGACATGACCGGCGGCGGGCGGCACGGCCGGCGCCGGGCCGCCGCGCCGCCGCCGCGGTGAAAAACGCCTCCGGAAAACGCGCGCCGGGCACCGGCGTGCGCGTTCGACGCTGCCCGCGAAAAGCCGCGCGGAGAAAACGCGGAAAAAGGTGATCCGAATGAACCGGGGAACCGTTCCGCCGCGTATTCACCGGCGACCCCCGTCGGGTCGGCCGACGCGATCACGGAAAGGGGAATGATATCGCGTGGGAAAGTCTTATGGAGCGGCGGAGATGCGCGTGCTGCGGCGTTTCGGGCGCAGCCAGATGCTTCTGGTCGCGGTCGCGGTCGTCGCGGTGGGGGCGGCGCTGTTCGTCGTGCTCAGCCCCCCGGGCCGGTCGGTGGCCAACGGGGCGTCCGGCGGCTCGCTCACCGGGACCACGACCGAGACCCGGTGGGGCCCGCTGGGCCCTCTCGACCGTGACCTGCTGACCAAGGTCCGCCTGGCCGGGCTGTGGGAGATGCCCGCGGGCCAGATGGCCCAGGAGCGGTCGGGCAGCGCCCGGGTCAAGGAGGTCGGCCAGATGATCGCCGAGCAGCACGCGCAGCTGGACGCCGACACCCGCACCACCGCCAGGCGCCTCGGCGTGATGCTGCCCAGCCAGCCCAACTCCGACCAGCAGGGCTGGCTGCGGGAGATGTCCGGGGCGACCGGCGCCGACTTCGACCGGACGTTCGTGCTGCGGCTGCGCGCCGCGCACGGAAAGGTCTTCCCGGTGATCGCGCAGGTTCGCTCAGAAAGCCGCAACACCGAGGTCCGCGCCTTCGCCGAACGCGCGCTGCGCTATGTCAACACCCATATGACCTTGCTGGAGAGCACGGGTCTGGCCACACAGGAGTCCCTCGTTTCCAAGTAGGTCCCCGACCCCGCTTCCAAGGGAGATCTCTAATGCGCAAGAAGAAAGGCATCGCCGTGGTCGTCCCGGCCGCCCTGCTGGTGGCGGCCTCGGTCGCCCAGCCCGCGGCCTGGGCGGCGCCCGCCGAACCGCTCGCCGCGGCCGCGCCCGGCGACCCCGGAGACGGCCAGGGGAACGGCGACGACGGAACCGGCGGCGGCCAGCCCCCCGGGCAGCAGGCCCCGGGACAGCAGGCCCCGGGACAGCAGGCTCCGGGCGGCCAGGCTCCGGGCGGCCAGGACGGCCAGGAGCAAGGCGGGCAGGGCCAGGCCGGCCAAGGCCAGGACGGCCAAGGTCAGAACCAAGGCGGCCAGGGCCAGCAGCAGGGCGGCCAGGACCAAGGCCAAGGCCAGAACCAAGGTCAAGGCCAGAACCAGGGGCAGGGCCAGAACCAGGGGCAGGGCCAGAACCAGGGGCAGGGGCAGCAGCAGGGCGTCGTCCCCGGTCCGAACGCCGACGACTTCGTCCCCATCGCGCAGGCGCCGCGACGCGCCCAGCCGCCTGCCGGACGCAACGGCTCGCGTGGGACGTTCGTGTCGCGCTGTGGAACCAACCAGAACAACCACCACAACCCCGACAACTTCATCGTGGCGCCCGGCGTGCAGAACGGCGCCCAGCACACCCACGACTACGTGGGCAACCTGTCGACCGACGGGCAGTCGACCGACGAGAGCCTGGCCGCGGCGGGCACCACCTGTGCCCGGGGAGACAAGTCCACCTACTTCTGGCCCGTGATGCGCGACCGCGCCCAGCAGGACGACTCGCCGACCGCGGCGCAGAGCACCGCCGATGGCAACCTGGGCAGGATCGTCCGGCCGGCGCAGGCGCGGATGGAGTTCCGCGGCAACGCGCGCAGCAGGGTCGTCGCCATGCCGCGCTTCCTGCGGATCATCACCGGCGACGCCAAGGCGGGCACCAACGGCACCGCCAACGCCCGCGCCCTGTGGACCTGCTCCGGCCAGGAGAACCGCGCGTTCACCGACAAGTACCCCCTGTGCCCCGGCGACAGCCAGGTGACCCGCATCCTGGAGTTCCCCAGCTGCTGGGACGGCCAGAACACCGACAGCGCCAACCACCGCACGCACGTGGTGTTCCCCGACCAGGCCGGCGCCTGCCCGCCCGGCACCCGGGCCATTCCGCAGCTGCGCATGACGCTGCGGTACGACCTGCCCAACCGGGCGGAGGCGTTCGCCGTGGACTCGTTCCCCGAGCAGGCCCACGATCCGGTGACCGACCACGCCGACTTCGCCAACGTCATGCCCGACAACCTGATGCGGACCGTCGTCAACTGCATCAACAGCGGACGCAACTGCTCCTAAGCCGGCGTCCGCCCCCGGACGCACGGCCGGTGGGGACAGGTCTTCCGGCGCACCCTCACCGGCCGTGCCCGCGCCGTACGGGCGCGGCGAGGCGCGGCCGGGTCCGGGGCGCCGAGGGCGCGTTGGGCGTGCCCGCCTAGGATCGGCGACATGGACGTTGTGATCGCGGGAGGCCACGGGAAGATCGCACTGCGGCTGGCGCGGCTGCTGGCCGCGCGGGGGGACCGGGTGCGGTCCCTGATCCGCAACCCCGACCACGCCGGCGACGTGCAGGCCGCGGGCGCCGAACCCGTCGTGTGCGACCTGGAGCACGCGGGCGCGGCGGAGGTCGCCCGCCGCGCCGACGGCGCCGACGCGGTCGTGTTCGCCGCCGGGGCCGGGCCGGGCAGCGGCGCCGCCCGCAAGGACACCGTCGACCGGGCCGCCTCGGTCCTGATGGCCGACGCCGCCGAGCGCATGGGGATCCGCCGGTTCGTCCAGATCTCCTCGATGGGGGCGGGGCAGCCGCCGCGTCCGGGCACCGACGAGGTCTGGGCCGCCTACGTCAGGGCCAAGGGGGAGGCCGAGGACGACCTGCGCGCCCGCGACCTGGACTGGGTGATTCTGCGTCCGGGACGGCTCACCGACGACCCCGGCACCGGCCGCGTCACCCTGGCGGAGCCGCCCGTCGGCCGCGGCGACGTCACCCGCGACGACGTCGCCGCCGTGATCGTGGCGCTGCTGGACGCCCCGTCCGTCAACCACCGCACCCTGGAGCTGGTGGGCGGCGACGTCCCCGTCGCCGAAGCCGTCGCCGCCTTGTGACAGCGGGTGGAGGAGACTTGTGGGAGCGCTCCCACGCGCTCCATGATGGGGCCGTGAGCCCTACACCCGTCACCCGGCCCTACCGCCCCGGCGACCGCGACGCCGTCTACGACGTCTGCGTGCGCACCGCCCACGAGGGAGGGGATTCGCGGCACATCTACCCCGACCTCGAACTGATGCCGAGCCTCTTCGCCGGCCCGTACGTGCACCTCGAACCGGAACTGGCCTTCGTGCTGGACGACGGCGAACGCGCGGTCGGCTACATCGTCGGCACGGCCGACACCGCCGCGTTCGTCAAGGAGTACCGGGCCTCGTGGCTGCCGACGCTGGTGGAGCGTTACCCCGCCCCCAGCGGCCCGCCGGTGACGCCCAGCGACGCCATGATCGAGCTGATGCACGACCCCGAGCGCATGCTGGTGCCCGGACTGGAGGCCTATCCGGCCCACCTGCACATCGACCTGCTGCCCGAGCACCAGCGGCAGGGACACGGCCGCGCCCTGATGCGCGCCTTCCTGGACGCGCTGCGACGCCGGAACGTCCCGGCCGTCCACCTGGGAATGGTCACGGCCAACACCGCGGCCCGCGCCTTCTACGACCGGCTGGGATTCCACGAGATCCCGATCGCCGACCCGGGGCCGCTGACCTATCTCGGCCGCGGCACCGGCTGAGCGACCGGATCAGCCGCCGTAGAGGGCGTCGATCTCCTGGGCGAAGTCCTTCATCACGGCGTGGCGGCGGACCTTGAGGCTGGGCGTCATGTGCCCGGCCTCCTCGGTGAAGTCGACGCCGAGGATGCGGTACTTCTTGATCGCCTCGGCGTGCGAGACGGCCTTGTTGGCCTCGGCGACCGCCGCGTCGATCTCGGCGATCACGTCGGGGTCGCGGCGCAGCTCGTCCAGCGTCATGCCCGCGGGCTTGCCGTGCCGCTCCTTCCAGGGGCCGAGCGCCTCCTCGTCCAGCGTGATCAGCGCGCTGATGAACTTGCGGCCGTCGCCGACCACCAGGCACTGGCTGACCAGCGGATGCGCGCGCAGCCGGTCCTCCAGCGGGGCGGGCGCGACGTTCTTGCCCGCCGCGGTCACCAGGATCTCCTTCTTGCGGCCGGTGATGCGCAGGAAGCCGTCGTCGTCGAGCGCGCCCAGGTCGCCGGTGTGGAACCAGCCGTCGTCCAGGGCCTCCTTGGTGGCGGCCTCGTTGTTCCAGTAGCCGTGCAGGATGTTGACGCCCTTGACCAGCACCTCGCCGTCGTCGGCGATGCGGACCGTGACGCCGGGGATCGGCTGCCCGACCGTGCCGACGCGCAACGCGGTGGGCCGGTTGACCGTCGCGGGCGCGGTGGTCTCGGTCAGGCCGTAGCCCTCCAGGATGGTGATGCCCACCCCGCGGAAGAAGTGGCCGAGCCGTTCGCCGAGGGCGGCGCCGCCGGACACGGCGTACTGCACCCTGCCCCCGACGGCCGCCCGCAGCTTCCCGTACACCAGCACGTCGAACACCTTGTGCCGCAGCCGCAGGCCCAGCCCGGGCGCGCCGCCGTCCTGCAGCGCCCGGCTGTAGGCGATGGCGGTGTCGGCGGCCGCCTTGAAGATCTTCCCCTTGCCCTCGGCGATGGCCTTCTGCTCGGCCCCGTTGTAGACCTTCTCGAACACGCGCGGCACGGCCAGCAGGAACGTCGGCTGGAACGAGGCCAGGTCGGGCAGCAGGCCCGCGATGTCGCTGTGCCCGAGGACGATCCCGCCCTCGATGGTGGCGACCTGGATCAGCCGGGCGAACACGTGCGCCAGCGGCAGGAACAGCAGCGTCGAGCTGCCGGCCACGGTGATCTCGGAGATCGCGCCCTGCACGGCGTTGCGCGCGGTCAGCACCAGGTTGCCGTGGGTCAGCTCGCAGCCCTTGGGACGGCCGGTGGTGCCGGAGGTGTAGACGAGGGTGGCCACGTCGTCGGACGTGCGGGACCGGCGGCGCTCCTCGACCACCGCGTCGTCGACGTCCTCGCCCAGCGCGGCCACGGCGTCGACGCCGCCGTCGTCGATCACCCAGACGTGCGAGAGGCCCGGGAGCCGGTCCCGGACCTCCTCGATCGTCGCGCGGTGGGCGTCGGTCTCGGCGAACACGCAGACGGCGCCCGAGTCGCCGACGATCCACTCGACCTGTTCGGCGGAGGACGTCTCGTAGATCGGCACGGTCACCGCGCCCGCCGCCCAGACGGCGTAGTCGATCAGCGTCCACTCGTAGCGGGTGCGCGACATCAGCGCCACCCGGTCGCCGGGCTCCACGCCCGCCGCGACCAGGCCCTTGGCGAGCCGGGTCACCTCGTCGGCGAACTCCCGGGCGGTGACCGCGCGCCAGGACGCGCCGTCCCTGCGCCGGAGCATGATCTGGCCGGGCCGCTCGGCGGCCCGGGAGAACGGTGCGTCGGTCAGGTTGGTGGAGCCGGGGACCTCCACCATCGCGGGGACGCTGAACTCGCGCACGGCCACTCCTCGGTCGAACTGTGCGGGTGCGTTGGTGCGGATCGATCCGCTCGGATCGAAGGTGTTCGCGGGTCGGAATTCTGCGGGTCGGCGGGCACGACGGTACAGGCTTGACCGACCCAAAGGATACCCGCGAGTAGGAAAACGCCCGTCGAGGCGCACGTCACCCTTCGTTCGAGGTGCCGTAAGCGCGGCGCCGGGCCCGGCGGGGCCGTGGTTAACAGACCGGCAAAGGCCGCGCCGGACGCCGTTCGCGCGCATCTTCGCTCGCCTACGCTGACCAGGTGAGACGCGACCGCACGCAAGCCGGGACGGGGGCGGGGCGATGGCGCTGCTCGAAGTGATCGCACTGACCGCGGCCGACGCGCGCGCCGCGCAGGAGGGCGGCGCCGACCGCGTCGAGATGGTCGCCGACATGGCCGCCGACGGCCTGACCCCCGATCCTCACGTCGTGGCCGAGGCGCGGCGCGCCACGACCCTGCCGATGCGGGTGATGCTGCGCGCCAACGCCGGGTTCGGCACCACCGGACGCGAGCTGTCGCGGCTGGTGGAGACCGCGCGGCGGCTGCGCGACTGCGGCGCCGACGGCTTCGTGCTGGGGTTCCTCGACCCGTTCGGCCACCTCGACCTGGGATCGACCGGCAAGCTGGCGGCGGCCGCGGGCCCGCTGCCCTGGACGTTCCACCGCGCGATCGACCATGCCGCCGACCCGGCCGCGGCCTGGCGGACGCTGCGGGAGGCGCACGGCGGGCCGGACACGGTGCTGACCGCGGGCTCGCCCCGCGGCGTGAACGCCGGGCTGGACGTGCTGGTGCGGCGGGCCGCCGAGGGCCCGGACGCCGCGTCCCTGATCATGGCGGGCGGCGGGCTGCGCCGCCGGCACGTCGCCCCGCTGGCCGCCGCGGGCGTCACCGCCTTCCACGTGGGCACCGCGGTGCGGCCCGACGGGTCCTGGGACCGTCCCGTCGACCCCGGCCTGGTCGCCGAGTGGCGCGCCCTGGTGTCCGCGGCGCGCCCCCGGGACGCGTGATCCGGGAGAGCATGATCCCGTCTCGCGCGCGGACGGCGGCGCCTCTAAAGTCGGCTCATGCGGATCCACGTGGTGAGCGACGTCCACGGCCGCGCGGACGCCCTCAGACGCGCGGGGGACGGCGCGGACGCGCTCATCTGCCTCGGCGATCTGATCCTGTTCGTCGACTACTCCGACCACGCGCAGGGCATCTTCGCGGAGCTGTTCGGCCGGCGCAACGCCGACCACCTCATCGCGCTGCGCACGCAGAAGCGCTTCGAGGAGGCGCGGGCGTTCTCCCGGACGATGTGGGACTCCCTGGACGGCGGCGCCTGGCCGCACATCGAACGCGCCGTCCGCAGGCAGTACGCCGAGCTGTTCGCGGCCATGCCGACGCCCGCCTACCTCACCTACGGCAACGTCGACCTGCCGCACATGTGGGCCGAGTACGCGCGCGACGGGCACCGGGTGCTGGACGGGGAGACCGTGGAGATCGGCGGGCTGCGGTTCGGGTTCGTCGGGGGCGGGCTGCGCACCGAGTACCGCACCCCCTACGAGCTGGACGACGACGCCTACGCCGCCAAGGTCGCCGCGGTGGGGCAGGTGGACGTGCTGTGCTGCCACATCCCCCCGGCGGTGCCGGAGCTGCTGTACGACACCGTGGCCCGCCGGTTCGAACGCGGCAGCGAGGCGGTCCTCCAGCTGATCAGGGACACCCAGCCGCGCTACGTTCTGTTCGGGCACGTTCACCAGCCGCTCGCGCGGCGCATCCGCGTGGGCCGCACCGAGTGCGTCAACGTCGGTCACTTCCGGGCCAGCGGGGTGCCCTACGCGCTGTCGGTGTGACGGATACTTTCGGTGGACCCGCGGGCGGGGGCCCCGCGGCTGACGAGGCGGAGGAAGACAGCGATGGCGGACCGGACGAGTTCTTCCATCACGATCAAGGCCGACCGGGCCGAGGTCATGGCGGTGATCGCCGATCTGGAGTCCTATCCGCGCTGGGCGAGCGGCATCCGCGAGTTCACGGTGCAGGAGACCGGGCCGGACGGGCGGGCGAGCCTGGCCCGGCTGACCTTCGACGGCGGCCCGTTCAGCGACACCGTCGGCCTGTCCTACCGGTGGGAGGGCGACGAGCGGGTGCGCTGGGAGCTGGTGGAGCAGGGCGGTGTGGTCACCGGGCTGCACGGCTCGTACCTGCTCACCGAGGAGGACGGCGGCACCGAGGTCACCTACGAGCTGGCCGTCGACGTGCGGGTACCGATGATCGGCATGGTGCGGCGCAAGGCCGAGAAGCGGATCATCGACTCGGCGCTCAAGGGCCTCAAGCGGCACGTGGAGGGCTGACCCGGAGGCGCATCGCCGTCCCGGACGGGACGGCGATGCGTTCTCGTCCGGCGACCGTGGAAAATGTCAGTCATGAACGAGCAGCCAGGCGACGTCCTCGACGAGGCGGTGCGGCTCTTCGACGCGCTGCGCAGGCGGGTCGGCGGGTTCGGTGACGTGTTCGGCGGCGCGCCCCGCGACGACCGCCGCGACGTCCGCCCCGATCACAGCGACCACGGCGACGACAGCGGTGACGGCGGGGACGTGTGGGCCCGCGTCACCGCCGAGGCGCGGGAGGAGGAGCGGCACGCGCCGCACCGGCCCCCGCGGATCGCCACCGGCGCTCCGGAGTGCCAGGATTGCCCGGTCTGCCGCGCCATCGCGCTGGCCCGCGAATCCGGCCCGGACGTGGCCGAGCACGTGCGGGAGGCGGGCCGCTCCCTGATGGCCGCGGCGCTGGACGTGCTGGCGGCGTTCGAACGCACCCGCGGCGGGCGGACGGGCCCGGACGCCCGCGGGTCGGGGCGCGGCGCCGCCGCGGACCCCATCGACATCGGCTAGGGCGCGGACGGGCTCCCCGTCCGGGGCGCCGCGAGGAGGAGGAAGGGTAGATGGCCCTGACCATCGGCGTGGATGTGGGCGGGACGAAGGTCGCCGCCGGGGTGGTCGACGACGGGGGGCGGATCCTGGAGAAGGTGCGGCGACCCACCCCCTCCACCGACCCCAAGGAGATCGCCGACGTCATCGCCGAGGTCGTCGACCTGCTGAAGGGCAAGTTCGAGGACGTCCGGGCGGTGGGCCTCGGCACGGCGGGCTTCGTCGACGAGACCCGCTCGACCGTGCTGTTCGCGCCCAACCTGGCCTGGCGCGACGAGCCCATCAAGGACAAGGTCGAGAACCTGGTCGGGCTGCCGGTGGTGGTGGAGAACGACGGCAACGCCACCGCCTGGGGCGAGGCCCGGTACGGCGCCGGGCGCGGGCACGACTTCATCGTCCTGATCACGCTGGGCACCGGCATCGGCGGCGGCATCATCTTCAACGGCGAGCTGTACCGGGGCCGCTTCGGGATCGGCGCCGAGGTCGGGCACTTCCGGGTGGTGCCGGACGGGCGCCGCTGCGGCTGCGGCAACCGCGGCTGCTGGGAGCAGTACGCCAGCGGCAACGCGCTGGTGCACGAGGCCCGCGAGCTGGCCCGGGTCGCCCCGGCGATGGCCGGGCGGCTGCTGGAGCTCGGCGAGGGCAGCCCGGAGGGCATCAGCGGCCCGGAGATCACCCAGGCGGCGCGGGAGGGCGACAAGGCGGCGCTGGAGTGCTTCCGCACCGTCGCCAGGTGGGCGGGTCAGGGCCTGGCCGACCTGTCCGCCATCCTCGACCCGGGCGCGTTCATCATCGGCGGCGGCCTGTCGGACGCGGGCGACCTGCTGCTCGACCCGACCCGGGAGGCGTTCCAGAACGCGCTGACCGGGCGCGGCCACCGCCCGCTGCCCGACATCCGCATCGCCGAGCTGGGGTCGGCGGCGGGCATCGTCGGCGCCGCCGACCTCGCCCGTACCGACCCCCTGTGAGCGTCGGAACGGTCCGGATCCTCAGCTACAACATCCGCTCGCTGCGCGACGACCCCGCCGCCGTGACGCGGGTCGTGCGCGCCCTGGAGCCGGACGCGGCGTGCCTGCAGGAGGTGCCGCGGTTCTGGGGGTGGCGCGGCAAGCGGCGGCGCCTGGCCCGCGGCTGCGGGCTGAGCGTCGCGGCGGGGCGGCGTCCCGCCGGCCTGGCGGTGCTGGCCGGGCCCCGCGCACGGGTCGTGCGCGGGGAGCACCACCTGCTGTCGCCCGTGCCGGGCCTGCACCGGCGCGGGCTGGCGGTCGCGGTGCTGGAGGTCGGGTCCGGCGGGCGGCTCATCGCCGCCAGCACGCATCTGGACCTGGCGGACGAGCCGCGCCGCGCGCACACGGCCGAGGTGCTGACGCTGCTGGAACGTGCCCGGCGACGCTACGACGCGCCCGTGGTGCTGGCCGGCGACATCAACGAGGAGCCCGGCGGCGCGTCCTGGAGCCTGCTCACCGGCGCGTTCCAGGACGCCTACGCCGCCGCGCCCAAGGGGGAGGAGCTCACCTTCTCGGCGCGCTCGCCCCGCAGGCGCATCGACGGCGTGTTCACCGACCCGGGCGTCGAGGTCGTGTCGTGCGGCGTCCCGGACGACCCGGCGGTCACCGCCGACTACGCCGCGGCCACCGACCACCGCCCCGTCCTGGCCGAACTACGCCTCGTCTGAACCCGCCGCCGCGACCACCGCCGCGACGGCGGCCGCGGGGGACGTTCAGACAACGGCGCCGTCGTCGGGGTCGCGGGGCTCGTCGCCCATGCGCAGCACCAGGGTCACGAACCCGCCGATGAACGCCGCCACCGCCAGGAACGCCGCCCAGCCGGGCACCTGCCAGTCCATCACCACCGTGACCAGCAGGTAGAGCGGGCCGCCGACCAGCGCCGCCCAGGCGCCCTTGGTGAGCGGGTCGGGGTTGGGCAGCGGCGGCGGGGGCGGCGGGACGAAGTGCCCCTCGTCGTCGGGGCTGGGGGCGGCGGAACCGCCGGCCGCCGGTTCGGTCACGTCCGCGGCCTTGATCACACGGGCGCGCGGCAGCCGTCCGGTGCGGTCGTCGCCCTCGCCCGGCTCGGCGGGCGGGCCGGCGCGCTCGTCGCGGATGTCCTCCTGCTCGGGCCAGGGGGTCGTGCCGTCCTCGGGACCGGTGTCGAAGCCCGCGACGATCTCGGCCCAGATGGCGTCCTCGTCGCGTTCGGCGGTCGTGCCCGGGCGGGCGTCGCCGGTGGCGGTCGGCGTGCCGCCGCCCGCCCCGCCCTTGCCCGCGGCGCCCGGGGCCGCGCCGGGGGACGGGTCGTCGGGTTCACGGCCGTCGCCGCCGTCGCCGCGGGCGCCCGCGTCCCGCAGCCGGGTCAGGTGCGCCTGCAGCACGGTCTCGGCGGTCGGCTTCATGTCGACGTCCACGTACAGCCGGTCGAGCACGTCGCGGTCGAGCCGGCCGTCCAGGTCGGCGGGCTCGGCCGCGGGCTCGACGGGCGGGGCCGACGAGGCCGCGTACGCCGCCACGCCGGCCTCCCGCAGCGCCGTCAGCATCGCGTCGGCCAGATGCGGGGCCAGATCGACCAGCGGAGCGTAGGCGTCCGCTGACAGTCCATTGCCACGGCGATTCACGGGGCAGGCTCCTTGGACTCCGGCGTGACCGACGGCACCGGCATACGGCCTCCGCTCCCCCAGTGACGAGTGTCCGGCGGCACCGCCCGCGGGGGTGGCGGCGCGTCCGGACGCCTTGAAACGTGTGTCCCACGGTATTCGCTGCGCCGCGCCGGACAAGCCCCCGGGCGGGATTTCCTCGGCCGAGACTACGCGTCGCCACGAGGATCCGGGCAGGCGGTGACGGTGTGGGCAGCCCTCGCGGGGAATGGGAAGATGTCGCATCATCCCCGGTCGGTCGGACCGGTGCGCCCGCGCGGCGGCGCACCCGTCCCGGAGGAAGGTGGCGGCATGCTCTGGTTCTGGATCCTGCTGAGGATCGTGCTCTCGCCCATCCTGTACCTGGTGTGGCGGCCGAGGAACTCGGGCATGCGCAACGTCCCCAAGCGCGGCCCCGCGCTGCTGGTGTCCAACCACCTGTCGTTCGCCGACCACTTCTTCGGCCCGCTGCCGCTGATGCGTCCCATCTACTTCATCGGCAAGCGCGAGTACTTTACCGGCAAAGGCGTCAAGGGCCTGATCAGTAAGGGCTTCTTCACCGGCGTCGGGGTGGTGCCGGTGGACCGCACCGGCGGCAGCGCCGCCGAGGAGGCCCTGCAGACGGGGCTGCGCATCCTGCGCGAGGGCAAGCTGCTCGGCATCTACCCCGAGGGCACCCGGGCCCCCGACAACCGGCTCTACAAGGGCAAGACGGGCGTGGCGCGGCTGGCGCTGCAGGCCCGGGTGCCGGTGATCCCCATGGCGATGATCAACACGTTCGAGCTGATGCCGTCCGGGCAGCCGTACCCGCGGCTGGGCGTGCGCCCGGGCGTGCGGTTCGGCGAGCCGCTGGACCTGTCGCGCTACTACGGCGGCGAGGACGACCCGAAGGTGCTGCGCAAGGTCACCGACGAGATCATGCAGGCGATCCGGGAGCTGTCCGGGCAGGAGTACGTCGACCGGTACGCCGCCGAGGTCAAGGCGGAGATGGCCGGGAAGACGCCGCGTCCCGAAGACGACGACGAGTGACGAGCGGTGCGGAGCGACGCGCGGTGACGGGCCGGCGCGCCGTGGACCTGGAGGTCGCGCTGTGGCGCGCGGTCGCCGTCTACCGGGCGCTGGCGCTGGTCTACGCCGCGACGCTGATCGCCATGAACTCGGGCGGCTACGCGCGTCCGCTGGGCGGCTGGGCGGTGCTGGCGGTGATGGCCGCCTGGACGGCGTGGGCCACGTTCGCCTTCGCCGACCCCCGGCGCCGCGGCTGGCCGCTTCTGGCCGCCGACCTGGCGGTGGCGATGGGGTGCCTGCTGGCGACCGTGTGGGTGGAGAGCCCCGAGGGCATCGCCGCGGGCCGTCCCACCCTCCCCGTCTCGTGGGTCGCGGCGGCGGTGCTGTCGTGGGCCGTGCGGGGCGGCAAGCGGCTGGGGCTGACCGCGGCCGTCGTGCTCGGCGTCGGCGACCTGCTGATCCACGTGCTGGCCGGGACGGCCGGCGGGCTCGGCGACCGGACGTTCAACGGCATCGTGCTGCTGCTCATGGCCGGGCTCGTCGTCGGGCACGTGGTGAAGCTGGCCCGCGACGCCGAGGCGCGGCTGGCCCGCGCGGTGGAGATGGAGGCCGCCACGCGCGAGCGGGAACGGCTCGCCCGCCGCATCCACGACTCGGTGCTGCAGGTGCTGGCGATGGTCAAGCGCCGCGGCGGCGAGCTCGGCGGGGAGGCCGCCGAGCTGGGACGGCTGGCCGGCGAGCAGGAGGCCGCCCTGCGCGCGCTGATCGGCGTCTCCCCGCCCGCGGCCGAGACCGGGCACCGGGGCGAGCAGACGGATCTGCGCCCGCTGCTGACCGCGCACTCGGCGGCGTCGGTCACCGTGTCCACCCCGGCCACGCCCGTGCCGCTGGCCGCGCACGCCGCGCACGAGATCGAGGCGGCGGTCGCGGCGGCGCTGGACAACGTCCGCCGGCACGGCGGCGACGGCGTGCGCGCCTGGGTCCTGGTGGAGGACGGCGACGACGAGGTGACCGTGAGCGTCCGCGACGACGGCCCCGGCATCCCCGAGGGACGGCTGGAGCGGGCCGCCGCCGACGGCCGTCTCGGCGTCGCCCAGTCCATCCGCGGACGCGTGCGCGACCTGGGCGGCACCGTCGCCATCGTCACCGCGCCCGGCGAGGGCACCGAGATCGAGATGACCGTTCCCCGCGCCCCGGACCGGCGGCCCCGGCCGTAGGGTGGCCTGCGTGAGCGACGTTCCCCCTGCCGTTCCCCCCGCCGTTCCCTCCGGCGACGGCGCCGACGCGCCCCGGCCGCTGCGGGTGATGGTCGTCGACGACCACCCGATGTGGCGCGACGCGGTCGCCCGCGACCTCGCCGAGGCCGGTCACGAGGTGGTCGCCACGGCGGGGGAGGGCCGCACCGCGGTGCGCGTCGCCGCCGCGGCCCGCCCGGACGTGGCGGTGGTCGACCTGCAGCTGCCCGACATCAGCGGCGTCGAGGTGACCCGGCACCTGGCCGCCGCCGACCCGCCCGTCCGGGTCCTGGTGCTGTCGGCCAGCGGCGAGCAGCAGGACGTGCTGGAGGCGGTCAAGGCCGGGGCCACCGGCTACCTGCTGAAGTCCGCCGCGCGCGAGGAGTTCCTGGACGCGGTGCGCCGCACCGGCGACGGCGACGCGGTGTTCACCCCGGGCCTGGCCGGGCTCGTGCTGGGGGAGTACCGCCGCCTGGCGTCCGCCGCCCGGCGCGCCGACGACGGCACGCCCCGGCTGACCGAACGCGAGACCGAGGTGCTGCGGCTGGTCGCCAAGGGGCTGACGTACAAGCAGATCGCCCAGCGGCTCGTCCTGTCGCACCGCACGGTGCAGAACCACGTCCAGAACACCCTGGGCAAGCTGCAACTGCACAACCGCGTGGAGCTGGTCCGCTACGCCATCGAGAAGGGGCTGGACCAGGACGACTGACATCCGCGGCGAAACGGCACGCGAATGTGTCCCGTGACCCGAAACCGAATCGCTCTTTGCCGCATCAATAGAGGCAGAGGTTCCCAGGGGCGTGGCCCCGGGGGCGAGGGGAGGGTGACGTGCCCTTGACTGCGGCAGGCGACACGTGGGGGATTTCCGGGCCGGTCTTCCTGTGGGGGGCGTACCTGCCCGCCACGGTCGTGGTGTTCACCATTGTCGTGTGCGTTCGCTCGATGCTGGCGAGGGGCCGCGAACCGGAGCGCGACCCGCACCCCTACGAGGTGGCGTATCTGGTCGACGGCCGCTCGCGCGCGGCGACGGCGTCGCTGGCCAGGCTGCACGCCGAGGGCGCGATCGCGGTGACCGAGGAGGGCAGGCTGCGGATCGCCGGTCCGCCGGTCGACGGCACGCCGCTCGACGACGCCGTGTACGAGACGGTCCAGGGCAAGGACGGCGTGCAGCGCTGGAGGAGCCTGCCGTACGAGCCGCGGGTGTCCGCCGCCGTCGACGCGCTGGCCGACGGGCTCGTCCGGGACGGCCTGCTGCTCGGGCGCCGCGAGCGGCGGCTGCGCAGGGCGGCGGTGCTGCCGCTGGTCCTGCTGTGGGGGCTCGGCGTGGTGAGGCTGGCGCAGGGGATGGCCGGCGGCAAGCCGTTCCTGTTCCTGCTGTTCACGCTGAGCGTGCTCGGCGTCCTCATCGTCGTGCTGCTGTCCGCCGCGCGCAACCGGCTGACCCGGACTGGGGCCGGGGCGCGCGCGGTGACCGAGGCGTCCGCGCGTCACGCGCACCTGCACCCGGCCCAGTCCCCGGCCTGGGACACCTACGGCTCCATGGCCGCGGCGTACGGCGTCGCGATCTTCGGCCCGGTGCTGCTGGTGGGCATGGCCCCCGGGTTCCTGGAGGCCGCCACCGCCGAGGAGATCGTCCGGAGCAGCGGCACGAGCGCCGCCGCGGGCGGTGGCGGCGGTGGCAGCGGCTGTGGAGGCGGCAGCAGCTGTGGAGGCGGCAGCAGCTGCGGTGGCGGCGGCTGCGGCGGAGGATGCGGGGGATGAGCACCGCCCTGGCCACGCTGGGCGTCGGCATCGGCTGGCGGCCCGAGATCACCGCGTTCGTCCGGGAGCTTCCCGGGCTGCGTTTCACCGAGGTGATCGCCGAGGGCGTCCACCCGGCGCATCCGCCCCGTGACCTGCTCGACCTGCGCGAGCGCGGCGTCGCCGTCGTCCCGCACGGGGTGAAGCTGTCGCTCGGCGGCGCCGAGCCCGTCGCGCCCGAACGCGTCGCGCACCTGGCCGCGTGCGCCGAGGCCCTCGGGTCCCCGCTGGTCAGCGAGCACGTGGCGTTCGTGCGCGCGGGCGGCATCGAGGCGGGCCACCTGCTGCCGGTGCCGCGCACCCGCGCCGCACTGGACGCCCTCACCGCCAACATCCGGCGCACCCGCGCCGAACTGCCCGTGCCGCTGGCCGTCGAGCCGATCGCCGCGCTGTTCGACTGGCCGGACGCCGAGTACGACGAGGGCGCCTTCCTCACCGAGCTGGTGGAGCGCACCGGCGTCCTGCTGCTCCTCGACGTCGCCAACGTCTACGCCAACGCCCGCAACCGCGGCGAGGACCCCGTCGCGCTGTTCGACCAGCTGCCCCTCGAACGCGTCGCGTACTGCCACGTCGCGGGCGGCGCCGAGCACGACGGCCGCTACCACGACACCCACACCGCGCCGGTGCCCGGCGAGGTCGTCGACCTGGTGGCCGAGCTGTGCGCCCGGCACCGCCCGCCCGGCCTGCTGCTGGAACGCGACGGCCGCTACCCGCCGGCCGCCGAGCTGCGCGCCGAGCTGGACGCGATCGCCGACGCCGCCGGGATGGAGCGCGTCACGTGACCCGTCAGGCCGAACCCGTCCGCCACCCCGAGCCCGCCGAGCCCGCCGGTCACCCCGCGCGGGCCGGGGACTTCGATCCGGCGCTGGCGGCGGCCCAGGAGGCTCTGGTGCGCGCCATGACCGCCGGCGCGCCCGTCCCCGACGGCTTCGACGCCGCCGCCGTCCGTGCCGCCGCCGATGGAATCCTGCGCAAACGGGCGGGGGAAGTGGCGCGGGTGTGGCCGATCCTGGCAGCCTCGTACGGGACGGACTGGCCGCGCGTGTTCGCCGCGTGGGCGGCCGGGCTTCCCACCCGGGGCTCGGTCCGCGACGCGTGGGACTTCGCCCTCGCCCACCGCGCCGAGCTGCCGCCGGAGGCGGCCCTCGACCTGGCCCTCGCCGAGGCCCGCTGGGCCTACGACGGGCAGGGCGAGCCGAGGCGCCGCCGGGCCGCCGTGCGGCGCGTCCCCGGAGGCGTCGCGGTGCAGCTCCTGGGGCGGGTGAGGGTGCTGGGCGGAGGTACGCGCCGGTGATCCGGCGAACCGCCCACGCGGCTCCGCCGAACGGCTATGGTCTAGACCAATGACGCCGTCCGCCGGCGCGCCCCGGCGCGCCGGTCGGCTCCTGTGCGACCGTGCGGACGACTAGGCTGACCAGTGAAGAAGTCGAGGGAGGGCCCATCATGGCAGGAGAGGGAGAGGGCATGCGCGTCGGAGTGCTGACCGGCGGTGGCGACTGCCCCGGGCTGAACGCCGTCATCCGCGCGGTGGTGCGCAAGGGCGTCCAGAACTTCGGCTATGAGTTCGTGGGCTTCCGGGCGGGCTGGCGCGGTCCGCTCGAGGGCGACACGGTGGCCCTCGACGTGCAGGCGGTGCGCGGGATCCTGCCGCGCGGCGGCACCATCCTGGGCTCCTCGCGGACCAACCCGATCAAGGTCGAGGGCGGCATCGAGCGGATCAAGGACAACCTGGCCGGGCTGGGCGTGGACGCCCTGATCGCCATCGGCGGCGAGGACACCCTGGGCGTGGCGCGCGAGCTGTACGCCAACGGCGTCAACGTGGTCGGCGTGCCCAAGACCATCGACAACGACCTGAGCGCCACCGACTACACCTTCGGGTTCGACACCGCGGTCAACATCGCGATGGAGGCCATCGACCGGCTGCACACCACCGCCGAGAGCCACCACCGCGCGCTGATCTGCGAGGTCATGGGCCGGCACGCGGGCTGGATCGCCCTGCACGCCGGGATGGCGGCGGGCGCCAACGTCATCCTCATCCCCGAGCGGCCGTTCGACATCGACAAGGTCGTCGAGTACGTCGAGAGCCGGTTCAAGACCCGCTACGCCCCGATCATCGTGGTCGCCGAGGGCGCCCACCCGATCGACGGGCAGATGCAGCTGCAGACCGGCGAGCTCGACGCGTTCGGGCACGTCCGGCTCGGTGGCATCGGCCAGCGGCTCGCCGACGAGATCGAGAAGCGCACCGGCAAGGAGGCGCGCTGCACCGTGCTCGGCCACATCCAGCGCGGCGGCACGCCCTCGGCGTTCGACCGGGTCCTGGCCACCCGGTTCGGCCTGCAGGCCATCGACGCCGTCCGCGACGGCGACTTCGGCAAGATGGTCGGGCTGCGCGGCACCGAGATCGTCCGGGTCGGGCTGGACGAGGCGACCAAGGAGCTCAAGACCGTCCCGCTGGAGCGCTACCAGGAGGCCGAGGTCTTCTTCGGCTGAGCCGCGACGAAGGTTCGTCCGCCATCCGCGCGTGGAGCGTCCCCGGCGGCTCGCTTCACGCGCGGATGGCGCGCTCGCCCGGGGCCGGTCTCCCGGCCCGGAATCGGCGGGACGGGCCCGGGAACAGCTTTACGAGTCGCGGCGTTGGGGCGTGTGGGCCACACTAGAAATCTGCCCATTTCTGGACTTTCGCAGGAAGGATCCCGCATGCCCACGCTCGACGCCGCGACCGCGTCCGTCACCGGGCACCCGCCGGTCGACGGCGAGCCGTGCGTGCTGCTCAAACTCGGTGAGGTCGTGCTCAAGGGCAAGAACCGCGAGCGGTTCGAACGGCGGCTGGCCGAGAACGTGCGGGCGGCCGTGCGCGGCATGGCGCCCCGGGTGGAGATCATCCGCCGCCACGGGGTGATGGTGGTGCGCGCGCCCGGCGCCGACGAGGCCGCCGTCGAGCGGCTCGCCGCGCGCATCACCGACGTGATGGGCATCGTGTGGGCGCACCGCGCCTGGGCGGTCGGCAAGGACCCGGCCAGCGTGGAGAGCGCCGCGCTGGCGCTGATGGCCGGGCGCACCGGCAGCTTCGCGGTGCGTTCGCGCCGCCGCGACAAGCGCTTCCCGATGACCTCCACCGAGCTGGACCGCGCCATCGGCGCCGCGATCGTCGAGGCCTACGGGCTGCCGGTGCGGCTGTCGAACCCCGACCACACGCTGTCGATCGAGGTCGACCGGGACGAGGTGTTCGTGTTCACCGGCGGGCTGCCCGGCCAGGGCGGGCTGCCGGTCGGCATGAGCGGCCGCGCCCTGGTGCTGCTGTCGGGCGGCATCGACTCGCCCGTGGCCGCCTACCGGATGATGCGCCGCGGCCTGCGCGTGGACTTCCTGCACTACTCCGGCATGCCGTTCACCGGCCCGGAGTCGATCTACAAGGCGTACGCGCTGGTGCGCGAGCTGGACCGCTTCCAGGGCGGTTCGCGGCTGCTGGTGGTGCCGTTCGGCAAGGCCCAGCAGCAGATCAAGTCCTCGGGCGCCGACCGGCTGGCGGTCGTGGCGCAGCGCCGGGTCATGCTGCGCACCGCCGAGCTGGTCGCCCGCGGCCTGGGCGGCGCCGCGCTGGTCACCGGGGACGCCCTCGGCCAGGTCAGCAGCCAGACCCTGGCCAACATCACCGCCCTGGACGACGCGGTGGAGCTGCCGATCCTGCGGCCGCTGATCGGCATGGACAAGACCGAGATCATGGACCAGGCCCGCCGCATCCGCACCCTGTCGATCTCCGAGCTGCCCGACGAGGACTGCTGCACCGTGCTGGCCCCGCGCCGCGCCGAGACCCGCGCCCGCATCGAGGACCTGCGGATGCTGGAGAAGCGCCTGGACGTCGGCGAGCTGGCCGAGCGCCTCGCCGAGTCGGTCCAGGAGCACCGCCCCGTCTACACCGAAGCGGCCGGCTGACCGTCCTGCGGTCGGCGCGGCGCTAGCACCGCGGGCCGTCGGAGCCCATCAGGGCCAGGCGTTCGATGCGGACGATCCGGAACCGGCGGCCCGCGACCGTGATGCCGTTGCGGCGGGTGCCGTCGGCCATCAGCTCGGCGGCCTCGGCGTACTCGGCCAGATGGCCCGCGTCCGGGCGTTCCACCGCCGGGACGATGTGCCGGAAGTAGACGGCCAGCGCCTCACGCGCCTGCCGCGGCGCGTCGTGCAGACGGCCCACCGGGCGCCAGCGGCCGCCCGTCCGCTCGGCCACGGTGAACGCCGGAGCCAGCGGCAGCGGCGTCAGGAACGGCTCGGGCGGCCGGGTGCCCGCGCGCGCCGCCGCGTCCAGCAGCTGCCACAGCAGCTCGGCCGTGGCGATGTCGGGCGTGGCCCAGCCGTCGGGCAGGAAGTCGTGGGCGCGGTCGGACGGGCCGCGCGGGTGCTCGCGGCCCGGGTCGAGGTCGAGATCGGTGGGACGGGGCGGCTCGGGACCGTCCGGCCCGTTGCGCACCAGCTGCTCGATCCGCACCACGCGGAACCGCAGGCCGCCCGCCCGCACCTCGTCGCGCGGCGGCCCGGCGCACAGGTCCCGTGCCGCCGCGCGCAACGCCGCGCCGCGCTCTCCGCCGGCGAACGCGGCGCGGTCGTCGAGATGGTCGGCCAGCAGCTCCCGGGCGCCCTGCGGCAGCGGATCGCACGCGCAGACGACCTGCCAGCCGCCGGGGACCCGTTCGGCGGCGGTGAACAGGGCGCCCACCCCGACCGGCTCGGGGTAGGCGGCGATGGACCGGCACGCGTCGGCCAGCATCACGGCGGCGACCGGATCGACGCCGTCCAGGTCCTCGGGGAACAGCCGTCCGGCGGCGTCGCCCTCGCCCGTCGTCATGCCGGTCATCATCCTCGCCCGGGCCCGTCCTGGCGAGTGGTTCAGACCAATTTGTTACCTTCGCGCAGGGAACACCAACGTCACCAGGCTGACGGCGAGCAGGCCGAGCCCGGCCAGCGCGACGCCGCCGAGGTGCTCGCCGAGCAGCACCAGGCCGATGACGGCGGCCACGGCGGGCTCGGCCAGGCTCAGGGTGGTGGCGGTCGCGCCCGGCGTGGTGCGCAGCCCGCGCGCGAACAGCACGTACGACACCGTCGTGCCGACCACGCCCAGATAGCAGGCCACCGCCGCGCCCCGGACGTCCAGCAGCCACCCGGGTGAGCCCGCCAGCAGCACCGGCAGCAGCAGCACCGCCGCCCCGCCGAAGATCGAACCCATCACCACCTGGTCGTCCGCGCCGCGTTCGATCAGGCGCGCGGCCACCATCGTGTACGCGGCGTAGGTGAACCCGCAGAACAGCGCGAGCGCCACCCCGCCCGGGTCGACCCCGGACGTCTCGCCCCCGCTCATCAGCAGGGCGCAGCCGGCGACGGCGCCCGCCGTGGTCGCCGGCCAGCGGCGGCCCAGGCCCCGCCGGGTCAGCAGGCCCGCGAAGGCGGGCGCGCTGCCCAGCGACACCACGGTCGCGATCGCCACGCCCGTGAGGGCGACCGAGGCGAGGTAGGTGACCTGGTAGACGGCCCCGCAGACGGCGCCGACCGCCAGCGGGACCCAGGCCCGGCGGCCCTGCCGCAGCAGGCCCCGCAGGGCCGTGCGGCGGGAGGTGAACACCACCAGGGCGAACAGCAGCGCGCCGCCCAGGACGATGCGGGCCGAGGCCACCGAGACCGGCGACGCCGAGTGCGGCGCCAGGGTGAAGACCGGCCCGGCGGTGCCCCACAGGACGGCGGCCAGCAGGATGTCGGAGGCGCCGGAGCGGCGGCCGTCGCGGCGCGCCGCGACGCGCGAGAGCGCGCGCGGTGAATCAGGACGTACGGACAACAGAGACTCGCTCCTGAACTCGAATCGGACGAGATGATCCGGGTCCGGGGCGCAGCCGGACGCGCCGCAGCCGGGCCGCGGTCACGCGGCGGGCGGCACGCGTCGCCGGGCCGGGCGCGTCTGCGCCGGGCCGGGCGGAGGATAAGAAGAGGAAAAGGTCGCCGCACCCCGGTCAGGAGCGGGGCGGCCCAAGGTTCGCCGTCCAGTACGCCATGGCCGCGACACTACCATCCGGCGCGGGCCGCGCGATCACCGAGGTGACCGCGCGGCCCGCGTCCGTCTCGCGTCCGGCCTGGGGAGGCGTCAGGCCGGGACGGGCTCGTCGGCGGACTCGGTGAGCCTGCGGCCGACCAGCGGCGGCAGCTCGCGCACGACGCGGGCCAGCTCGCGCAGGTCGCCGTCCACCAGCGCCTGCGGGCCGTCGCACAGCGCGGTCTCCGGGTGCGGGTGCACGTCGATGATCACACCGTCCGCGCCGACCGCGATGGCCGCGCGGGTCAGCGGCAGCACCAGGTCGCGGCTGCCGCCCGAGTGGGACGGGTCGACGATCACCGGCAGGTGGCCCAGGCGCTGCGCCACCGGCACCGCGGAGATGTCCAGGGTGTTGCGGGTCGCCTTCTCGAAGGTGCGGATGCCCCGCTCACAGAGGACGATGTCGAGGTTGCCGCGCTGGGCGATGTACTCGGCGGCCATCAGCCACTCCTCGATGGTGCCGCTCATCCCCCGCTTGAGCAGCACCGGCATGCCCGACTCGCCGGCGGCCTGCAGCAGCGCGAAGTTCTGCGCGTTGCGGGTGCCGATCTGCAGCATGTCGGCGTATCCGGCGATCAGCTCCACGTCGTGGGCGTCGACGACCTCGGTGACGATCGGCATGCCCGTCTCGGCCCGCACGTCCGCCAGGATCTTCAGCCCGGCCTCGCCGAGGCCCTGGAAGGCGTACGGTGAGGTGCGCGGCTTGAACGCGCCGCCGCGCAGCAGGGTGGCGCCCGCCGCGCGCGCCATCTGCGCCGCCTGCAGGGTCTGCTCCGGGGTCTCCACCGCGCACGGGCCCGCGATCAGCGTCATCGTGCCCGGCCCGATCGGCACGCCGCCGACCCGCACGACCGAACGCTCGGCGTGGTTCTCCCTGCTGACCAGCTTGTACGGGGCCGAGATGCGGATCACGTCGCTGACGCCGCCCATGCCGCGCAGGTTCAGCGACGCGAACTGCTGGACGTCCCCGACCAGCCCGATGATGGTGCGCTCGACGCCCCGGCTGACGAACGCCTCGCCTCCCGCCGTCTCGACCAGCGAGACGACGGCCTGGATATCCGATTCGGTGGCCTCCTGGGCCATGACGACGACCATGCTGTGCCTCCTCATACGGCGGGGTCCGGTGGACCCCGCGTCCGCGCCCTGAAACGACGAAAGCCCCGGGCCGTAGCGGCCCGGGGCTTGTCGCCTTGAGGTCTGTCAGCGCAGCGTCTGGCAGACCAGCCGCCCGGGCTGGTCGAACCAAAAGAAATACACGACGTTGCGCACCCGACAAGAGTAACCCACGGCCCGGCGGGCGAGAGGGGAGGGGGGCGAATATGGCTCAGCTCACGCCGGATGGCAGTATGGCCGCGTCATGTCCCCACCCGATGAGCCTTCCGGTAAACCGCCCGGCAAGCCGCTGCCGCCGGGGCAGTACGTCCCCCGTGGCTGGCCCGTCCTCCACTACGGTCCGGTGCCCAAGTTCCGTCCCGACTCGTGGGACTTCCGGGTGTTCGGCGCGACCGAGTCCGGCGGGCAGCACCGCTGGACGTGGGAGGAGTTCGAGCGGCTGCCGCGCGCCAGGGCGGTCGGCGACTTCCACTGCGTCACCAAGTTCTCCATCCCCGACAACGAGTGGGAGGGCGTGTCCGGCTCGACCGTCGTGGAGCTGGCCCCGCCCCATCCGGACGTCACCCATGTGATGGTGTGGGCCGAGTACGGCTACAGCGCCAACATCCGCATGAGCGACTTCCTGGCCGACAAGACGATGTTCGCCACGCACCGCAACGGGGAGCGGCTCACCCCCGACCACGGCTTCCCCGTCCGCCTGGTGGTGCCGCACCTGTACGCGTGGAAGAGCGTCAAGTGGGTCCGGGGCGTGGAGTACATGGTCAGGGACCGCCGCGGCTTCTGGGAGGAACGCGGTTACCACAACGTCGCCGACCCCTGGAACGAGCAGCGTTACTCGTATCAGGAGGAGGAAGGCGAGGCCCCGCCCCACTGATCGACGCGCCTTGGCGGCCCTTGATCTGTGCTGGACGGTACCTGTTGCCCCAAACGGCAGGGCCGCACCCCCTCATGGGTATTACTGTGTGTCTTCATGTTGATACCGTCCGTGACCGGAATTCTGGTCTGCGGGGCGACCCTCGCCGCTGCCCTCGGCGCGTGCGCCCTCCGGCCGTGGCTGCGGTCCCGGCGCGGGTTCGGCAGCATGGCCGACGAGGCGACGTTCGCGACGCTGCACACCATCTCGCGGGCCTCGCCGTCCCTGCGCGCCGGGCTGAACCGCGACTCCGCCCGCAAGGCGGCCCGGCACCTGCGGACGCTGCTCGGCGTCGAGGCGGTGGCGCTGGTGGCCGCCGCGCAGGACGACGAACCGCACGACGGGCCCCCCGGCGGGCCGGACGACGGGCCGGACGCGCCCTGCGGCCGGCTGCTGGTCTGGGACGGCCCCGGCGGCTCCCGGCACGCCTGGGCGGTGCTGCGGCATGCCCGGCCGGTGCTGGAGTCCGGGCGGCCGCGCGTGGTCGGGCCGGACGTCCTGTCGTGCGAGGACGCCAGGTGCCGCATCCGCGTGGCCATGGTGGCGCCGCTGTCGGTGCAGGGACGGGTGGAGGGGGCGCTGGCCGCCTACGGGGGCAGCGCGTCGGCGGCGCGCGTGCGCGCGGTGGGCGAGGTGGCGCGGTGGGTGTCCAGCCAGCTGGAGCTGGCCGAGCTGGACTCCTCCCGCGCGCGCCTGGCCGAGGCCGAGATGCGCGCGCTGCGGGCCCAGATCTCCCCGCACTTCGTCTACAACTCGCTGACCACCATCGCCTCGTTCGTCCGCACCGACCCCGAACGGGCCCGTGACCTGCTGCTGGACTTCGCCGACTTCGCCCGCTACTCGTTCCGCAACCCGCGCGACTTCACCACCCTGGCCGACGAGCTGCGTTCCATCGACCGGTACCTGCTGCTGGAGCGGGCCAGGTTCGGCGACCGGCTGCAGTTCAGCGTGGAGGTCGCCCCGGAGGTGCTGCCGGTGGCGCTGCCGTTCCTGTCGCTGCAGCCGCTGGTGGAGAACGCGATCCGGCACGGCATGGCCGATGCCCGCGAGTCGTTCCGCATCCAGATCGTGGCGCGCGACGCGGGGGCCGAGGCGGCGATCAGCGTGGAGGACGACGGGGTCGGCATGGACCCCGGCCGGCTGCGGGAGATCCTGGCCGCGGGCCCCTTGTCGGCCGGGCGCGAGCGGCGCGGCGGCGCGGGCATCGGCCTGGCCAACGTGGACGAGCGCCTGCGGCAGGTCTACGGCGACGAGTACGGGCTGACGGTCGAGACGGCGGTCGGGGCGGGCACCAAGGTCAACCTGCGCGTTCCCAAGTACAGTCCGGGCGTCTTCCCCGACTGAGCGCCGGCGTCCCGGCGCCGGGGACGGTGCTCGTGTGCGGTCAACGGGGCGTCGGCGAAACTCCTTCACTCTGTGAAACCGATTGCGGACGATCGGTAATCGCGGCAGGGTCCTCTTATGCTGCGCGTCCTTGCCGTTGACGATGAGGTCCCCGCCCTGGAGGAACTGGTCTACCTGCTGCGGGAGGACCCGCGGATCGAGCGCGTCACCGGGGTCAGCGACGCCGCCGCGGCGCTGCGCAACCTGAGCCGGATGCTGGTGTCCGGCGACCGGCTCGACGCGGTGTTCCTCGACATCCGCATGCCGGGCCTGGACGGGCTCGACTTCACCCGGCTGCTGTCGGGGTTCGCCGCCCCGCCGGTGGTGGTGTTCGTCACCGCGCACGACAACTGCGCGGTCACCGCCTACGAGCTGGGGGCCTTGGACTACCTGCTCAAGCCGGTGCGGCCCGAGCGGCTGGCCGAGGCCGTCCGCCGGGTCGACGAGGCGGTCCACCGCGTCGCGGCGCAGGAGGAGCACGCCGTCGACCGTCCGCCCGAGGACGAGATGGTGCCGGTGGAGCTGGGCGGCCGCACCCGCCTGGTGCCCCGCCGGGAGGTGACGTACGTGGAGGCGCAGGGCGACTACGTGCGGCTGCACACCGCCGAGGGCAGCTACCTGGTGCGCATGCCGCTGGCCCAGCTGGCGCGCCGCTGGGAGGCGGCCGGGTTCATCCGCATCCACCGCAGCACGCTGGTGGCCCTGGCGCACATCACCGAGCTGCGCTTCGACGGCGGCCGCGCGGCCGTGCAGGTCGGGCAGGAGCTGCTGCCGGTCGCCCGCCGCCACACCCGGCAGGTGCGCGACCTGCTGGTGCGCCGCTTCCGCAACGCCGACCAGGACGGGCGGCACGGCGAGCCCGGCACCAGGCGCGGCGAGCCCGGTGACAGGCGCGGCGACGGCGGCGGGCGCGGTGAGCCGGGCGGCGGGCGCGGTGAGCCCGGTAGGCGCCGCGGCGACCAGGGCGGGCGCGGCGGCGGGCCGGGCCGCCAGGGCGACGAGCGGGGTCAGCAGGGCGGCGAGCGGGGTCAGCAGGGCGGCGGGCCCGGCAGGCGGGACGGCGACCAGGACGGGCGGGACGACGAGTGGGGGCCCGGCGGCGGACGCGGCGGCGGACACGGCGATGACTGAGCCGCGCCGCGTGGCGGTGTCCAACCCGCGCACCCACCGGGCCCGCCGGGGGCCGGTCGGCACGGGCTGGAGCATCGCCCGCGACCTCGACGAGCAGACCGAGCTCGGCGCCGTGTACGCCCGCGCGCTGATCCGCGCGCAGCTGCGCTCGGCGCTGCTGACCGCCGGGGTGGTGCTGGCCGCGATCATCGGGCTGCCCCTGCTGCTGATCCTGGTCCCGGCGCTGGCGCGGGCCCGGGTGCACGGGGTGCCGCTGGCCTGGCCGCTGCTGGTGCTGTGCGTGCAGCCGGTCTGGATCACCCTGGCGGTCCGGCAGCTGTGGCGGGCCGAACGCACCGAGCGGGAGTTCGCGCGCTTCGTGGACCACCAGTGATCGCGTCGGCGGTGGCGATCGCGCTGACCGCGCTGATCGTCGTCCTGGGACTGATGACGGCGCTGACCACGGTGCGCGGCTCGACCGCGCTGCGGGGACGCGTCCCCGCCGGCGACGCCGCCGCCTCGGACTTCCTGGTCGCCTCGCGCGGGGTGACGCCGCTGTGGAACGCCGCCGCGATCAGCGGCGAGTACATCTCGGCGGCGGCGTTCCTCGGGTCGGCGGGGCTGCTGCTGGCCTACGGCGCCGACATGCTGTGGCTGCCGATCGGGGCCGTCGCCGGGTACGTGCTGCTGCTGGCGTTCGTGACCGCGCCGCTGCGCCGCTCGGGCGCCTACACCATCTCCGACTTCGCCGAGTGGCGGCTCGGCTCGCTGGCCGTGCGGCGCCTGGTGTCGGTGTGCGTGTGCGTCATCGGCTGGTTCTACCTGCTGCCGCAGTTCCAGGGCGCGGGCGTCACGCTGCGGGTGCTGACCGGCGCGCCGCCGTGGGCGGGCTGGGCGCTGGTGGTGGCCGTGGTGGCGGGCCTGGTGCTGTCGGGCGGCATGCGCAGCATCACCGTCGTCCAGGCGATGCAGTACTGGGTGAAGGTGTGCGCGGTGGCGATCCCGGCCGTCGCCGTGCTGGCCGTCTGGCGGCTGGACGGAGGCCGCGACCCGACCGGGGACGGGCCGCCGAAGTTCCCTCGCGCCACCGTCGTACGGGTGCAGACCGACGTGGCCGTGCGGGTGCCCGCCGACACGGACGTGACGGTGCGCGGCGCGTTGGACGGCAGGGTCCACCACGGGCGGCCGCTACGGCTGGTGAAGGGCCGGCACACCGTGGCCGAGGGCACCGAGCTGCGGTTCCCGGCGGGGGCCTGGGTGCCGCACGCCGAACGGCTGCCGATCCAGGAGGACCACACCTGGGCGCTGCCGTTCGCCCGGGGCCACGACCACCCGCTGTTCGCCACGTACTCGGCGCTGCTGGGCGTGCTGCTGGGCACGATGGGGCTGCCCCACATCCTGATGCGCTTCTACACCGACACCTGCGGCAGGACGGCGCGCCGCACCGCCGCGATGGTGCCGGTGCTGCTGGCCCTGTTCTACCTCTTCCCGGCCGTGTACGGGGCGCTCGGCCGCTTCTACACGCCCGAGCTGCTCGTCACCGGCGACACCGACGCGACCATCCTGATGGTGCCGCAGCGGCTGGTGCCCGGCACCGCGGGCGCGCTGCTGACGGGTCTGGTCGCGGCGGGGGCGTTCGCCGCGTTCATCTCCACGTCCTGCGGCATCGTGGTGGCGATCGCGGGCACGGTCTCGCAGCGGGTGCTGCGCGGCGGCGTGGCGGCCTTCCGCCTCGGCACGGTGTTCGCGCTGGCCGTGCCGCTCGGCGTTCCGCTGACGCTGGCGCAGGACGTCGGCGCGATCGGCGCGGCCAGGCTGGTCACCCTGGCGCTTTCCGTGTCGGCGTGCTCGCTGTGCCCGCTGCTGCTGCTCGGCATCTGGTGGCGCGGCCTGACGGCGTTCGGTGCGGGCGCCGGGCTGCTGGTGGGCGGGGGCCTGGCGGTGGCGGCGGCCGTCACGCGGCTGTTCGGCGGGCCGTGGGACGGCTGGCCCGCCGCGCTGCTGACGCAGCCGGCGATGGCGATCGTGCCGGTGACGTTCGCGGTGATGGTGGGCGGGTCGCTGCTGACGCGCCGCCGGGTGCCCCGCCGGGCCGACCGGGCGCTGGCCCGGTTGCACCTGCCGGAGGAAATCGTCAATCGTTGACGCCTCTTCGCCGAAGAAAGTGGACCGTTCCCCCTGTCGCGGCGAAACCGTTCGTCGTCATCGATCGACCGCTCGTCGGCCGGCGACGCGACGCACATCGACGGCTACCCGCCGTTGGCCGAGGGGGACCGGCCATCGCCTCCCCATCGGTATCGGATCCCTCTACTGTTTCCATTGGCACCACGCACCACACCGCTTCGGGGGGAGCGAGTGGACGCGGCACGGGCCCGAGCGCATCGGCCCGTCGGCGGCGGAACCGCCCCCTCCGCACGGAACAACAGAGGAGATCCGGCACGGCACCGAAAAGCCGGATCAGGAGCCGTCGGATCCCGTACCGGGGGGGTGGGATCCGACGGCGTGAGGCTCGGGCGTCGCTGAATAGTCGGGGGGTTGTTCAGCGACGCCCGGGCCGTTTTCCGTCTGTGGGGCCGGCCCGGTGCGGTGTACGCGACCTCGGCGGTGCGGTGCCCGCGGTCTCAGCGGTCGCGCAGGCGCTTGAGGGTCTCCACGTCCTTGCGGTGCGGTTCGGGGGCGCGTCCGGGCGTCTCGATGATGAACGGGACGCCCGCCACGGCCGGGTGGCGGAACAGCTCCGCGAACGGCTCCTCGCCGATCCGGCCCGCGCCGATGTTCTCGTGGCGGTCCCTGGCCGATCCGCAGGCGTCCTTGGAGTCGTTGGCGTGGACGAGCTTGAGCCGTCCCTCGCCGACCGTCTCGACGAGGGCGTCGATCGTCGCGGCCGCCCCTCCCGGGGCGGACAGGTCGTGACCGGCGGCGAACGCGTGGCAGGTGTCGAAGCACACCCCGAGCCTGGGGTGGTGGTCCAGCGCCTCGAAGAACGGGCCGAGCTGCTCCACCTTGGCGCACAGCATCCTGCCCTGCCCGGCCATGGGCTCCAGCAGCAGGTCGGGCCCGTCGCCGGGGATCTCCTCCAGCAGCGGCAGCACCTGCTCGCGGACCTGCCGCATGGCGTCCTCGTAGGACTGGCTGACCGCCGAGCCGGTGTGCACGACCACGCCGCGCGCGCCGATGTCGCGGCCCCGGCGCAGCGCGTGCCGCACCGACGCCACCGACTTGGCCAGCGTTTCTGCGCTGGGCGAGCCGAAGTTCACCAGGTACGCCGAATGGACGTAGACCGGCAGGTCGTCCTGCTCGCGCAGCCGGGCGTCCTCGGCGGGCCGGCCCTCCGGCAGCGCCCAGCCGCGCGGGTTGGACACGAACACCTGGACGGCCTCGGCGCCGATCTCGGCGGCGTACTTCAGGCCGCCGGTGGCCAGCCCGCCGGCGACCGGGACGTGCGCGCCGACCGGGCCGCCCACGACGGCCGGCGCCGGCGAGGCGGAGGACGTGCCGGTGGAGGACGAGGTCACGGATGAGGAGGCCATAGGCCGCTCAGCATAGTTGGCCGCCGGACCGTGTCCGTCCATCCCGCCCGTCGACCCCGCCCGGCCGCCGTGCGCGTCCGCCGTGAGGCGGTCAGCCCCAGATGGTGATCTCCTGGCCGCGCTGGGCGGAGGAGCCGGGCAGCGGGTTCTGCCCGACCACCCGGTCGCCCAGCTTGCTGCCGATCTTGACCTTGAAGCCGGAGCTCTTGAGCGCGCGCTTGGCGTCGTCGAACGACTGGCCGATCACCGGCGGCACCGGGAGGCGGTCGCCCCGGTCGCGCCCGCGGTCGTCGTCGCAGAAGAACTCGCCGAACAGGCAGTCGCGGCGGTTGACCACGAGCGTGACCTCGTCGCCGGACGACACGCCGGTACCCGGCTCGGGGTTCTGCGACAGCACCGTGTCACCGGGTCGCCTCCCGTCCCGGCGCCGCTCGATCTTGACGTCGAGGCCCATGGAGCGCAGCCGGTTGGCGGCGTCGTCGCTCTTCTGCCCCACCACGTTCGGCATGGACATGCCGCTGCTGACGACGATCTGCACCGGCACGTCGGGGGACTGCTTCTCGCCCGCGGCCGGGTTCGTGCGCACCACGCGGCCCTTGGCCACCGTCTGGGACGGGGTGCTGCTCTCACGGCCGGGCTGCAGGCCCTCGTCGCGCAGCATGCGCTTGGCGTCGTCCAGGGAGCGGCCGCGCACGTCGGGCACCTCGCGCGGCACCCGGCCCTTGGACGGGGTCAGCGTCACCGTCTCGCCCTTGGCGATCCGCGTGCCCGGCGCCGGGTCGGCCTTGGCGATCTCGCCCTTGTCGACCCGGTCGCTGTAGACCTCGGGGGCGATCCGGGCCCGCAGGCCCGCGTCGGCGAGCGCCTGGCGGGCGTCGGCCACCTTCATGCCGATGAGGCGGTCGGGCACGTGGTCGTACTGGCCGGACGTCTGGTACCACACCGACCAGGCCAGCACCACGGCGGCGACCGCGCCGATCGCGATCAGGACGTACCGGCCGGTCGCGCCGACCCCGCGCCTGGGGGCGTGGTCGCCCGGCGGCACCAGGGACGGCCCGGTCTCGGCGGGCGACAGCACGGCGGTGCGCCCGCCGTGCGGCAGTCCCGGCACGGGCGGCGGGGCCTGCGGGGCCTCCATGACGGCGGTGCGGCCGTAGGACGCCTGCTCGACGCGCCAGTCGATGTCGGGCGGCAGGCCGCCGTGCACCTCGGCCACCAGCGCCAGGAACTGCCCCGCGTCCTGCGGCCGCTGCGCGGGCTCGCGCGCGGTCGCCCGGGTGACCAGCACGTCCAGCTGCTGCGGCAGGCCCGGCACGAGGCCCGACGGCGGCGGCACGGCCTCGTTGACGTGCTTGTAGGCGACCGCCAGCGGCGTGTCGCCCTGGTGCGGCAGCTCGCCGGTGAGCAGCTCGTAGAGCATCACCCCGGCCGCGTACACGTCGGTGCGCACGTCGGCGTTGCCCGACAGCACCTGCTCGGGCGCCAGGTAGCCGACGGTGCCGATGATCAGCCCGGTCTTGGTCATCTTGCTGGCGCTCTCGGCCCGGGCCAGCCCGAAGTCGGCCACCTTGACCTGGCCGTCCTCGGTGATCAGCACGTTCTCCGGCTTGACGTCGCGGTGCACCAGGCCGGCCCGGTGGGCGGCGCTCAGCGCGGCCAGCACCGGCTGAGTGATCTCGAGCGCGGCGCGGGGGCCGAGGCGTCCCCGCTCGGTCAGCAGGTCGCGCAGCGTGCGGCCGGGCACGTACTCCATGACCAGGAACACGTGCTCGCCGTCGGTGCGCTGGTCGTACACCGCGACCACGTTGGGGTGCGACAGCGCGGCGGCCGCCTTGGCCTCGCCGATGAAGCGGGCGACGAACTCGTCGTCGGCCGCGAGGTTGGCGTGCATCACCTTGATGGCGACCACGCGATCGAGCCTCAGGTCGCGGGCGACGTAGACCGTGGCCATGCCGCCGCGCGCGACACGGGACTCAATGCGGTAGCGCCCGTCGAGTACCCGCCCGACGAGGGGGTCGGCAACCGTCGTGTCCATCGCTGCGAGTCTAGGCGGCTTTTCCGGTGCGCATCATCAGTCGGGAGTATGAGCATCGATCCGCCCTTGATCGGCTGCGCAGCGTGACCATTTCGACGCGAACTGCGGTTTCGAGGGGCGCGGACGGCGACGGGATGTGCCGCGATCGTCGCTCAACGTGAGGGGGCGGGCTCGGCCGCCGGTTCCTCGGGGACGGGGGCGGGGGAGCGGCGGGCGATCCACGCGCGGACGGCGCCGAGCCCGCCGCGCGACACGGCCACTCCGGCCAGGCACAGCACGCCGCCCGCGAGGGTGAACGGCCCCGGCACCTCGCCCAGCAGCGTCCACGACATCAGCACCACCAGGGCGGGAGCGGCGTAGGTGGTCGCGCCCATCTTGCCCGCCGAGGTGCGGGCCAGCGCGTACGCCCAGGTGGTGAACGCCAGGGCGGTCGGGAAGACCCCCAGGTACACCATGTTCAGCGTCGCCGACAGGGGCGCGTCGGCCAGCTCTCCGGCCAGCCGCCCGGAGAACGGCAGGCAGGCGATCGTCCCCACCACGCAGCCGTACGCGGTGACCTGCAGCGGGGAGCCGTGCCTCAGCGCGGGCTTCTGGCTCACCACTCCCGCCGCGTAGGTGACGGCCGCCAGCAGGCACAGCACCACGCCCAGCGCCGCGGAACCGCCGTCCGGGCCGCCGTCCGACAGGGAGACGCCCACCACGGCGGCGCCGGTGAACGACACCGCGATCCCGGCCAGCAGGCGCGCCGGCAGCCCCTCCTTGAGCAGCCAGCCGCCCAGCAGCGCGATGAGGATCGGGCCGACGTTGACCACCATCGCGGCGGTGCCCGCGTCCACCTCCTGCTCGCCCCAGTTCAGGGCGACGTTGTAGACGCCGAACCACAGCACCCCGGACACCAGGACGCCGGGCCAGGCGGCGCGCGGCGGCAGGCCCTCCCGGCGCACCAGGCACAGCAGCAGGAGCGTGGCCGAACCCGCCAGCAGGCGGCCCAGCGCCAGCGCGCCCGGCGAGAACTCCCGGCCCGCGCTGCGGATCGCCACGAACGCCGACGCCCACATCACGACCGTGAACGCCGCGGCGGCCACGGCGCGCCGGTCCACCGGCGGCCGGGCCGCCGCCTCTGTCTGTCGTTCCATGCGCTGCACCTTAGAAAGCGGACGTTTCCATGAACCCCGAAGCGTTCGCGCCGGTCAGGGCGCGGGCCGGGGGAGAACGTGGATCAGTCTGCGTCCGCCGATCTTTCAGGTCCAGCGAATCTTTCTACAGGGATGCGTTTAGCGATCCTTCATGAAGGGTCAGGCGCCGGTGCTGATGCCCTCCCAGGGGGACGACGCCTGCGCGTAGCGGCGCTTGGGGATCCGCCCCGCCAGCCGCGCCAGCCGCCCGGCCTCCACGGCGTGCCGCATGGCGGCGGCCATCACGGCGGGATGCTGCGCGCGGGTGACGGCGGTCGCCAGCAGCACCGCGTCGCAGCCGAGCTCCATGGCCAGCGCGGCGTCGCTGGCGGTGCCGAGGCCCGCGTCCAGCACCACCGGCACGTTCGCCTGCTCGACGATCAGCTCGATGTTGTGCGGGTTGCGGATGCCCAGCCCCGAGCCGATCGGCGAGCCCAGCGGCATCACCGCGGCGCAGCCCGCCTGCTCCAGGCGGCGCGCCAGCACCGGGTCGTCGTTGGTGTAGGGCAGCACCACGAACCCGTCGTCCACGAGCTGCTCGGCCGCGTCCACCAGCTCGATCGGGTCGGGCAGCAGGGTGCGCTCGTCGGCGATCACCTCCAGCTTCACCCAGTTGGTGTGCAGCGCCTCGCGGGCCAGCTTGGCCGTCAGCACGGCCTCGCCCGCCGTGAAGCAGCCCGCCGTGTTGGGCAGCACCCGGATGCCGCACTCGCGCAGCACGTCCAGCACCGAGCCGCGCGCCGCCGGGTCGACGCGGCGCATGGCGACGGTGGTCAGCTCGGTCCCGGACGCGGTCAGCGCCTCGCGCAGCACGTGCATGCTGGGCGCGCCGCCGGTGCCCATGATCAGCCTGGAGCCGAACTCCTCGCCCGCGATGACGAGCCGGTCCGCGCCGCCGTCCGGGGCCTCGCCGCCCGGGGCCCGGCCCGCCGCGGCCGTGCCGGCCGGAGTCGTGTGGGCCGTCTGCTCTCGCACCGTCAACCTCCCTGCACGGCGGTCAGCACCTCGAGCCGATCCGCCTCCCGTAGCGTCGTGGCGTCCCAGTCGGAGCGCCGTACCACCTCGTCGTTGAGCGCCGCCGCCACGCCGGAGACGGCGGGGGCGACGGACGACACCAGCTCGGCCACGCTGGTGCCCTCGGGCACCTCGCGCGCCTGCCCGTTGACGATGACCTTGACCTTCATGCCGTGACCTCGAAGCGATCGGGGGTGAAGGGACGGGCCTCCTCGGGCACCGTCCCGTCCAGCAGCGTCTCGGTGAGCGCGTCCGCGCTGACCGGCGTCAGCAGGATGCCGTTGCGGAAGTGCCCGGTGCCCAGCACCAGCCCCGGCAGCGCGGACGGGCCGAGCACCGGCGCGTTGTCGGGCGAGCCGGGCCGCAGCCCCGCCGACACCTCGGCGAACTCCAGCTCGGTGATGCCGGGCAGCAGCTCGCGCGCGTCGCGCAGCAGCTCCCACAGGCCCCCGGCGGTGACGCGGGTGTCGAAGCCCATCTCCTCCTGGGTGGCGCCGACCACGATCTCCCCGTCGGCACGCGGCACCAGGTAGATCGACGAGCCCTTCACCAGCCCGCGCGTGCAGCGCCGCAGGAACGGCACCCGGGTGCGCAGCCGCAGCACCTGGCCCTTCACCGGACGCACCGGTGGAACGGTCCCGGGCGGCAGGCCGCCGATGTCGGACGACCACGGCCCGGCCGCCAGCAGCACCCGGTCGGCGGGCAGCCGCGAGCCGTCGTCCAGCCGCACGCCGGCGACGGCGTCGCGCTCGACCAGCACGGCCTCGGCGCGCCGCCGGACCAGCCGCACGCCCAGCTTCTCGGCCGCGGCCAGCAGCGCGGGGGTCAGCCTGCGCGGGTCGATCGAGCCGTCCTCGGGGACGAGCAGCCCGCCGCGCACGCCCGGCGCCAGCATGGGCTCCTGCCGGCGGCACTCCCGTCCGGTCAGCGTCTGCGGGGTCAGCCCCAGCGCCTCCTGGAAACGGCGCAGGTCGTCCAGGTACGCCAGGTCGTCGGCGTCGAAGGCGACCTGCAGGACGCCGTCCGTGCGCAGTCCGGTGTCGGCCCCGGTCAGCTCCTCCAGCTCGGCGACGAACGCCGGGTAGCGCGCCAGGGACGTCAGGCCCAGCCGCAGCAGCGGCTCCTCGCCGTAGGTCAGCTCGCTGACGGGGGTCAGCATCCCGGCGGCGACGGCCGACGCGCCGCTCGCCGGATCGGGATCGACCAGGGTGACCGACGCGCCGCGCGCGGCCGTCCGCCAGGCCGTGGCCAGCCCGACGACCCCGGCCCCAATGATCACGATCTCCAAGTGTGCACTCCCTTCGCCGGCATGATCCGGATCAGGTCCTGGCGGTCGGCGGCCCGCACAGCCGCCCTCTCAGCCCGGTCGTACCGGACTCCCGCGGTTTCTCGCATCTACCACCCTACGTCCCATTAGTCCGGTCCCGTGTGCGGGCATGCGCGTGGCGGACGGCCGTCCGAAGCGGCCGGAACCGGGCGGACTAAGGTGAGCCTTCATGAACAGGGTGATCGTGGTGGGCGGCGGGCTGGCGGGCGTGCGGGCGGTGGAGGCCCTGCGCCGCAAGGGGCACGAGGGAGAGGTGATCCTCGTCTCGGCCGAGCGGCACCGGCCCTACGACCGGCCGCCGCTGTCCAAGGCGGTGCTGGCGGGCGACGCCGACGACACCACCGTCGAGGTCGACTGGGACGACCTGCGCTGCGAGACGCTGCTCGGCGAGCGCGCCACCGCGCTGCGGCCCGGCGACCCGCGCGGCGGCACCGTCGTCACCACCGCCGGCGAGCTGGAGTTCGACGGGCTGGTCATCGCCACCGGCGCCACGCCCGTCACCCTGCCCGGCCACGGCGCCCAGCACGTGCTGCGCACCATCGACGACGCCCGCGACCTGCGCGCGCGGCTGACGCCCGGCGTCCGCCTCGTCATCGTGGGCGCGGGCTGGATCGGCGCGGAGGTCGCCACCACCGCCGCCAGGAAGGGCTGCTCGGTCACGGTGGTGGAGGCCGCCGACGCCCCCCTGTCGGGCGCCATCGGCCCGGAGGTCGGGGCGCTGACGGCCCGCTGGTACGGCGAGGCCGGCGTGGAGCTGCGCACGGGCGTCAAGGTCGCCGCCGTCGAGCCCGGGTCGCTGCTGCTGGCCGACGGCGACCGCGTCGCCGCCGACGCGATCGTGGTCGGCGTCGGCGTCCGCCCCGAGCTGGGCTGGCTGGACGGCTCCGGCGTGGAGATCGACGGCGGCGTGGCGACCGACGCCGCGTTCCGCGTCACCGTCGCGGGCACCCCGCGGTCCGACATCGTGGCGGTGGGCGACTGCGCCGCCTGGTGGTCGAACAGGTACGGGCGGCGCCTGCTCGTCGAGCACTGGGACACCGCCCTCAACGCCCCCGCCGTCGCGGCCGCCACCCTGGTCGGGGAGGACGCCGAGTACGACCCCGTGCCGTACTTCTGGTCCGAGCAGTTCGGCCGGATGGTGCAGTACGCGGGCCACCACCCGGTGGCCGAGCGCGCGCTGTACCGGGGCGACCCCGACGGCTCCAAGTGGTCGGTGTGCTGGCTCACCGGCGACCGCCTGGACGCGATCCTCACCGTCGACCGTCCCCGCGACCTGGTGCAGGCGCGCCGCGTGATGACCGCGGGCACGCCGGTCGACCCGGACCTGCTCGCCGACCCCGAGCGTCCCGTCCGCGAGACGGTGAAGCCGTGACGGCGCACGTGACGGCGCCGCGACGCCGGCGGCGGCGCCCGGCGGCCTTCCGGGAAGCGCCGGGGTTTGAGAGGAGCGGGGGCGTGGTAGGCAGGGGGCGTGACGCAGATGCACGCAACCGTTGAGCGCGATCTCGATCCCCGGACCGACGCCCTGGCGGGGGAGTGGCTCACCCTCAAGGAGGTGGCCGCGCGGCTGGGAGTCAAGCACAGCAGGATCAAGCAGCTGCTCGCCGAGCGCAAGCTGCTGGCCGTCCGCCGCGAGGGCCAGCTCATGGTCCCCGCCGCGTTCCTGCGGGACGGCCAGGTGATCAAGGGACTGTCCGGCACGCTGACGGTGCTGTCGGACGCGGGCTTCAGCGACCTCGAGACGCTGCGGTGGCTGTTCACCGCCGACGACACCCTCCCGGGCACCCCGGTCCAGGCCCTCAGCGAGAACCGCGGCACCGAGGTCCGCCGCCGCGCCCAGGCCCTGGCCTTCTAGGGCGCCCAGGCCCTGGCCTTCTAGGGAGGGCGCAACCGGAGAAGTGCGCACCGGCCGCCGCACGGCCGGTGCGCACCGGCGCGTGACCCCGCGATCCGCATCCGGCCCCCCGGCGCCGGGTATCAACCGCAAGACACGCGCCGCGCGCGGACAGACAGAGCGCACGCACGCGCACAACAGTGAAAGGAACCTCTCCCACCGTGTCCAGGCACCTGCCCTCCGAACGCGCCGTCGCCCTGCGCGCCCGGCTCAGCCGGGCCCGCCTCTACCTCTGCACGGACGCCAGGGAGCGGCAGGGCGACCTGCCCGAGTTCCTCGACGCGGTGCTGGCCGGCGGCGTCGACATCGTCCAGCTCCGCCAGAAGGGCCTGGAGGCGCGGCAGGAACTGGAGTACCTGCGGGTGTTCCGGGCGGCCTGCGAGCGGCACGGGGCGCTGCTGGCCGTCAACGACCGCGCCGACGTCGCCCACGCCGCGCACGCCGACGTCCTGCACCTGGGCCAGGACGACCTGCCGGTGCAGGCGGCCCGCGCCATCGTCGGCCAGGACGTGCTCATCGGCCGGTCCACGCACTCCGACGAGCAGGCGTCGGCGGCCGCCGCCGAGCCGGGCGTCGACTACTTCTGCGCCGGCCCGGTGTGGCCCACCCCCACCAAGCCGGGACGGCCCGCCCCAGGGCCCAAGCTGCTGGAGTACGTCGCCGCGCAGCGCGAGGTCCGCCCCTGGTTCGCCATCGGCGGCATCGACGCGGGCAACCTCGACCAGGTGCTGGCCGCCGGGGCGAGCCGCGTGGTCGTCGTCCGCGCCCTCACCGAGGCGGCCGACCCGGGCGCCGCGGCCGCCGAGCTGGCCCGCCGCCTGGCCGCCCGCTCCGCCGATCCGGCCTGATCATCGGGCCTGAGCGTCGGGCCTGGTCATCGGGGGCGTCGCCGCCCGTTCTCCCGGAGGTCGCCGTACGGTCGCCCCGTGATCGCCGCCCCGGCGACGGGCACGCGCCGGCATGTCCGACAATGGACCCATGAGCATGGGACCCGACGACGAGCGTGTGGTCGACCTGGCCGACGACGAGCTGGAGATCCTCCCCGACCAGACCACCGACGACACCGACACCGGATGGGGCGAATGGCGCGGCGACGACGACTCCCGGCTCCTGGACGACCGTCCGCCGCACTGGTGATACGGCCCTGACCCGGCACTCACCGGCCGCGCGGCGTCCCGCGCCGCGCGGCCCCGCTCACCACAGCAGACCGAGCACGAACCCGGCCGCCATCACCACGGCCAGCGCCACCATCATCCGCCAGCGGTAGGCGGGGATGCGCCTGGGCCGCGGCTTGGGGGCGGGCGCGCGTCCCTCCCGCAGCGCGCGCACCAGCTGCCGCGCCGTGGGCCGGGCGGCCGGGTTCTTGTCCAGGCAGCGCAGCGCCAGGTCGCGCAGCGGGCCGTCCATGTCGCCCAGGTCGGGACGGCGCGACGTCACCCGCCGCATCACCGCCGCGCTCGGCCCGCTGCCGAACGGGGGACGTCCCGTGGCGGCGAACACCACCGTGGCGCCCCAGGCGAACACGTCGGCGGGCGGGCCGACCGGCTCGTCCTCGATCTGCTCGGGCGCCATGTAGGCGGGCGTGCCCACCGGGCCCGTGGTGATCGTGGTGGCGTCCGCCATCCGGGCCACGCCGAAGTCGATGACCTTGGCGCCGTCCGGGCCGAGCACCACGTTGCCCGGCTTGAAGTCGCGGTGCACGATGCCCGCCCGGTGGATGGTGGCCAGCGCGGCGGCGGTGCGCAGCGCCACCGTGCGCAGCCGCTCCTCCGGCAGCGGCCCCTGCTCCTCGACGACCCGCTGCAGCGACGGTCCCTCGACGTACTCGCTGACGATGTACGGGCGGTCGCCGGTGACGTCGGCGTCCAGCATCCGGGCGGTGTGCCGGCCCGCGACCTGCAGCGCCGCGTCGGCCTCCTTGCGGAAGCGGCCGAGCGCGCGCTGGCCGGCCGCCGAGCCGCCCCGCAGCAGCTTGACCGTGACCAGCTCGCCCTGCGGCGACCGGGCCAGGTAGACGACGCCCTGGCCGCCCTCGCCGAGCCGGCCCAGCAGCCGGTAGTCGTCGATGCGGCGGGGGTCGTCCGGGGCCAGCGGGCCGCGCACGCGCCGGTCGCGACGCGGCCGCGGGTCGCGTCGCGCACGCCGTTCGGGCGGTGAGGGACGGGGCGTGGTGGGCACGTCGGGCTCCGGCTCGGGGAGGCGGGGGTTGGGGAATGCCTCTTTTGTACCGTGCCGACCCCGTCCGCGCGTCCCGAACATTGATCTTTTACCTCGTCGCGGGCGCACGGCGCCGCACGGCACGGCCACCCCGCACGTGACGGGCACCCCGCATGTGACGGGCACCCCGCATGTGACGGGCACCCCGCATGTGACGGGCACGCGCACGGCGCCGCGCCGGACGGGCCGGCGGGCGGCGCCGCGCCGGTCAGGCCTGGCGGGCGGTGGCGGCGACGGCCAGCTCCTCCAGCGCGGTGACGGCCTCGGGGGCCAGCGGGGCGTGCGCCAGCGCGGCGGCGGCCTCGGCCGCGTACCGGTCGATCATCTCCTCGCAGGCGGCCAGCCCGCCGCTCTCCTCGATGATCGTCCGCAGCCGGTCGACGCCCGGGGCGTCCAGCGCCGGGTCGCCGAGATGCCGCTCCAGGATCTCGGCCTGCGCGGGCTCGGCGCGTTCGGCGGTCAGCGCGACCAGCACCGTCCGCTTGCCCTCGCGCAGGTCGTCGCCCGCGGGCTTGCCCGTCTCCGCCGGGTCGCCGAACACGCCGAGCACGTCGTCGCGCAGCTGGAAGGCGATGCCGAGCGGCCGCCCGTACGCGCTGAGCGTCTCGATCACCTCGGGCGGCGCCCCGGCTAGCGCGGCGCCGAGGTGCAGCGGCCGCTCGATGGTGTACTTGGCGCTCTTGTACTCCACCACGCGCAGCGCCGTGTCGACGGTGCCGCCGCGCCGCGCGCCCTCCAGCACGTCCAGGTACTGGCCGCACATCACCTCGGTGCGCATCCGGTCGTAGACGGCGCGCCCCCGGGCCAGCCGCTCCGGTGCCAGCGCGCTGGTCTCGTACATCTCGCCCGACCACGCCAGGCACATGTCGCCCAGCAGGATCGCAGCGCCCAGCCCGAACGGCTCGGGGGCGCCCAGCAGGCCGTCGCGCCGGTGCAGCTCCTCGAACCGGCGGTGCACCGACGGCTGGCCGCGCCGGGTGTCGCTGGAGTCCATCACGTCGTCGTGGATGAGCGCGCTGGCCTGCAGCAGCTCCAGGGACGCGGCGGCGGTCACGATGCCCGGCGCCTCGTCGCCGCCCGCGCCGCGCCAGCCCCAGTAGCAGAACTGCGGGCGCAGCCGCTTGCCGCCCGCGAGCAGCGCGTCCAGCGCGTCCAGCAGGGGGGCCAGATCCGGGCTGATCGCCAGCAGGTCCGGCCGCCGGTGGTCGACGAAGGCCAGCAGAGCCTCGTCGACCTCCTTGCGGATGCGGCGCGTCGTCATGTTCCTGATCGTTCCGTTCGCTGGTTGATCACCTACGGACGAGGCGAGTATTTCGCACCATGTCCGTAATTTCATCTTCGGCCAGGCTGGATCGGCGCGCGCACCGGGGGCGGTACTCGGATCGTGCCGCCGGACGACCTCGGGATCGTGCCGGCGGGGCCCCCACCACTACGCTTGGGGGATGCGATCCGTACGTCCCGACCGCGCCCCGACGATCCGCGAGCTGCTGGCAGACGGCCGCAAGACGTTCTCCTTCGAGTTCTTCCCCCCCAAGACCGAGCAGGGGGTGCGGAACCTGTGGCGGACGATCCGCGAGCTGGAGACGCTCCGCCCGTCGTTCGTGTCGGTGACGTACGGCGCCGGCGGCGGCACCCGCGACACGACCGTCGACATCGTCGAGCGCATCGCCACCGACACCACCCTCACCCCGGTGGCGCACTTCACCGCCGTCAACCACTCGCGCGCCGAGCTGCGCCACCTGGTCGGCCGGTTCGCCGCCGCGGGGGTGCGCAACATCCTGGCCCTGCGCGGCGACCCGCCCGGCGACCCGATGGGCGAGTGGGTCAAGCACCCCGAGGGCGTCGAGTACGCCGCCGAGCTGGTCGGCATGATCCGCGCGTACGGCGACTTCTGCGTGGGCGTGGCCGCCTTCCCCTACAAGCACCCGCGCTCGCCCGACATCGAGAGCGACACGCGGCACTTCGTGGCCAAGTGCCGCGCGGGCGCCGACTACGCGATCACCCAGATGTTCTTCCGCGCCGAGGACTACTTCCGGCTGCGCGACCGGGTGGCGGCGGCCGGCTGCGACGTGCCGATCATCCCGGGCATCATGCCGGTCACCCAGCTCAGCACCATCGAGCGCTCCGAGCAGCTGTCGGGCGCCCCGTTCCCGCCCGAGGTGCGCGAGCGGTTCGAGGCGGTCGCGGACGACCCCGAGGCGGTGCGGCGGCTGGGCATCGAGCACGCCGCCGAGCTGTGCCGTGAGCTGCTCGACCAGGACGCGCCCGGCATCCACTTCATCACCTTCAACAAGTCCACGGCGACCCGCGAGGTGTACGCGCTGCTGGAGGAGTCCGGCCACAGCGCCGCCCGCCCGGCCCGCGCCACCGCCTGATCCCGGGGCGTTGGGCCGCCCGGGCCGCCGGCCTGGCCCGGGCTCAGTGCCTGGGAGTGAGCGGCAGCGTGCCGCCCATGACCGCGTAGCGGGGGCCGCCACCGGGGAACTCGAAGTCGGTGAGCAGGTCGACCATGCCCACCGAGCGGTACAGGTTGCGGGCCGGGGAGTCCGGCGGGCTGTTCAGCGTTGACAGCACCGCCGTGCGCTCCGAACGGCCCTCGCACAGGGCGTTCAGCAACGCCCGGCCCAGGCCCTGGCCCTGGTGCTCGGGATGCACGTGCAGTTCGGCGACCTCGAACGCGTCGTCCATCCAGGCGGCGGCGTGCTCGGGGCCGCCCTTCTCGGCCAGCGCCTGGTACACCACGTCGTGCCACCACTGCCCGGCCCCGCCGTGGAAGCCGTAGATGAACCCGCGCACCGGCCCGTTCAGGCCCGGCAGCGCCCCGCGCCGCTCGGCCACGAACGCCCGGAACCCCGGGTACGCGGCGTGCCGCTGCATGATCGTGTGCCGTCCCGGAAGCTGGTCGCGGGGCGGCCGCATCGCCGCCGCGTACACCTCCACGATGGGGTTCAGGCGGCGCAGGAAGGCACGATGGTCGATCTCGCGCAGCTTCGGCTCCCTCACGCAGTAGAGCCTAGACCCGCCCGTGGCGCCGCCTGTGTCCGGCCGGGGGCGAGCGATCGCTTCGCCCTGGCCACGGGCGTTGCGGCCTCACGGCGTCCAGGGGGAGGAGGGGCGTTCAGGCCGGGACGGTGCGCTGGGTGGCGTTGAGGCGGTCGTAGATGTCCCACAGGATGCGGTCGGCGGCCTTCTGCAGGCTGGCGCGGTTCTCGTCGAGCTGCCCGCCCCACTGCCGCGCCTCCGGGCCCAGCCAGGCGTCCGTGCCGCCCAGCGTCTTGACGGGCGCGTCCAGGGCCTGGCGCAGCCTGCCGATGCTGCCGTAGGCGTCGGCGTACGCCTGGTAGAGCTGCCGGTAGGCGGGGTTTGGACGCTCGTGGGGCGACAGCTTGGCCGCCGCGGACTCGTCCAGCGGCGGAGGCAGGCTCCCGGGGGGCGGCGGAGCGGCCATGACGACCTCTCAGGTCTGTTGTGTCTCAGGTTTCGAGTGCGGGCTGACGCTGGTCGGACTGGGGTGAGGCGGCCGTCGGGCCGTGCAGGCCCAGCTTGGCCAGCGCGTCGCGGGCCTTCTGGCTCATGTCCGCGCCGGTGAGCACCTGCACCGCGACGGAACGGACCTCCCGGCTCTCGGCCTCCTCCAGGAGCGTGCGCAGCCACGTGACGTCCATCGTGAGGTGGTGGCTGGCCGTCCCCAGGGACTCCTGCACGAAGCCCAGGCGCGTCTTGTTCCCGTCGGCCGCCTGGAGCAGGGCGGCGACCCCGGCCGGGCCGAGCCGCTCATAGAGCTTCTCGGTGTAGTCGGGGTCGTCGGCGTTGGCCTTCAGGTGCTTCCACACCGAATCGGGGACGGGCTTGTGGTCCTTGAGCGCGGCGGACACAGCGAGCGCGTCGGCACGCGCGGCCTTGGCGGCGGCCTCCCGGGTGGGGAAGTTGCCGATGTCGCCCGCGCCGTTCGGCGTCGTGTTGCGGGGCGGCTTCGCGGGGGCGGGCTTGAACGGACGCGACGGCGCCCCGCCGCCCTTGGACGGCTGCCCGCCCTTGCCGGCGCCGCCCCTGGGCGTGGGGACGCCCCGCGTCGCACCCGTGCCCGGGCCGCCGGACGGGCCCGGCGCCGGGGACGGGGCGGGCGGCGTCTGGACGCCCCCGCCCCGGTCGGGATGGGTGACCGCGTAGTTGTAGCGGCGCGTCAGCATGCCGAGCTGGTCGGCCGTCCACTGCGCAACCTGGTCGGCCTGCCGGTACCCGGCGGCCGACACCCCCGGCGGGGGGCGGTGGCCGTTGAGCCAGCCCCGGATCGCCGTGGCCGCCTCCTGCATCTGCTTGAGGAGCTGGTTGAGCGCGGGCGGATCGATGCCGCGGAAGTCGGCGTTTCGCGCGGCCGGCCCGGTGCGCATCTGCGCGGTCATCCGCCCTCCCGAACGTCGTGGGTCCGGTTCCCCAGAATCACACCGGCATCACTCGCTGTCGAGTACCCGCCGCACCGAGTCGGGGTCGCGGGCCACGACCGCGACGCCGTCACCGGTCAGGACGATGGGCCGCTGGATCAGCACCGGGTTGGCGACCATCACCTCGATCCAGCGCGCGCGGTCGCGTTCCATGTTCTTCAGGTCCAGCTCCTTGGCGACGGGCTCGTTCAGCCGTGCCACGTCCCACGGCTCGGCGCCGATACGGGTGAGCACCGCGTCGAGCTCCTCGGCGGTCGGCGGATCGTCCAGGTAACGGCGCTCGGTGTAGGAGACCCCCGCCTCGTCCAGCGCGGCCTTGGCGGCCCTGCTCTTGGAGCAGCGCGGGTTGTGCCAGATCTCGGTCGTCATTCGTCCACTCCCACGTCGGCGGGGTCGCCCCCGGTGATGCGCACCAGCTCCTCGTACGAGGTCGGGAAGACGGTGTGGGGATGCCCGCCCGCCGCCCACACCACGTCGTGCTTGTCCAGCCACACGTCCACGAGCGTACGGATCGGGGCGGGGTGCCCGAGCGGAGCGACACCCCCGATCGGCTGACCCGTCGCCTGCCGGACGAACTCCGGCGTGGCCCGCCTGACCTTGCGCGCCCCCACCAGCGCGGCCACCCGGCCTGTGTCGACCCGGTGGGCGCCGCTCGTCAGCACCAGCAGCGGGGCGCCGTCGGCGTCGAAGACGAGGCTGTTGGCGATCGCGCCGACCGCGCAGCCGAGCTGCTCGGCGGCGGCCTGGGCGGTGGGGGCGGGTTCGGGCAGCTCGACGATCTCGCCGGTCGCGCCCCGCTCCCGCAGGGCCTTTGCCACCCGTTCGGCGTTCGCATGCATGGCAGCACTCTAGAGTGTCGAGAACTGTACCTTGGGTGCATTTGCCCAGGAAGGGAGGTATGCGGATGCGTGCACGGATGGCAGCCGTACTGGCCGGCGCGGTGGTCGCGACCGGCTTCACGACCCAGGCGGCGACGGCCGCCGAAGGCGCCACCACCCCCACCGTCGAGCAGGCGGCCGCGCCCGCCCAGCGTCCCACGCTGAAGCTCGGGTCCAAGGGCGACGCCGTACGGCAGCTGCAGACCCGCCTCAAGCAACTCCACTACGACCCGGGGACCGCCGACGGCCGCTTCGGGACGTCCACCCAGATGGCGGTGTGGGCCTTCCAGAAGGTCAACCGCCTCGCGGTCAACGGCACCGTCGACGCCGGCGTCTGGAAGGCGCTGGACGCCCCCAGGCAGCCCCAGCCGCTGACCAAGCGGCGTGAGGCCGACCGTGTCGACGTCGACCTGACGCGCCAGTACCTCGTCGTCTACAAGGACGGCAGGCTGCGGCTGATCTCGCATGTCTCGGCGGGGTCCGGCGAGCGCTTCTGCACCACCGACCCCAAGACCAAGAAGGAGCACTGCCGCCACGCCGTCACCCCGACCGGCGACTACCGCACGCAGCGCCGCATCGACGGCTGGCGCGTCGCGCCGCTGGGCCGGCTCTACAACCCGATCTACTTCAACGGCGGCATCGCCTTCCACGGCGCGCCGAGCGTGCCGGACCACCCGGCCTCGCACGGCTGCGTGCGGCTGCCCATGCACATCGCCGAGTACTTCCCGAAGATCGTCGCCAACGGGGTCGCCGTCCACGTGCGCCGTCCGGCCTAGCCCGCGACTGTCGGACCCGCCTGCTCTACTGGCCCTGACCAGGGCGATCGTCGCCGTGTTCGAACACGTTGACGAATCGTCATGGGGACGGTTTACTGTGAATGCGTCGAACTTATGTTCGACGTGGTACGGGACTCGCGGACCGTGCCAGGGCTACGGGGCGCGGCCCCCTGCTCGCCGGCCCGACGGCCGGTGTCGCCGGGGTCCGCGGTGTTCACGGGGGCACGTCCCCCGGAACCCCCGCCCGTCCCCGCCGGATCAGCGCGCGATCCGGCGGGACGGACGGCCGGGCGGAGCGAGGGGAAGCGCTCCGCCCGGCCGGCCAGGCCGGCCCGAGCCGGAAGGAGACAGGCCATGTCCGTCACGAAGACCACGCGGGGCGCCCACTCCGCTGTTCACTCTTCCGCCCAGTTCGGCGACCTGCCCCGCCCACGTCCACGCCCGCTTCCTGCCCCACGCCCGGCCCACACGGCCACCGGGCAGCTGCAGGCCGCCCGCATGGGCCTGGCCGAGGCGGCCGAGGCCACCTCGCCCGCCGTGCGCTACGTGTGCGCCCACCTGGCCGCGCTGCGCGCCGCCGCCGCGGTGCTGGCCTCCAAGGAGCCCGTGGAGACCCACCGCCGCGGCCGTCCGCGCAGCGTGTGGGTGCTGCTCCCCGAGGCCGAGCCCGCCCTGCGCGAGTGGGCCGCCTTCTTCGCCGCCGGCGCCGACAAGCGCGCCGCCGCCGAGGCGGGCCTGCCCCGCGCCGTGACCGCGCGTGAGGCCGACGAACTCCTGCACGACGCCGAGGTGTTCGTCTCCCTGGTGGAGGAGACCCTGGGCATCCCCAGCCAGCCCACCCTCCCCATCCCCGACTCCCGCGCCAGCTGACCCAAGCCCGGAGCACGCAACACCTCACCACCCCACGACCTGCTCCGTCACCCCCCACCCTCGACCAGACACCCACCCAGAAGACGCTCCCAAAGCCACCGCCCGGGTGAGCTACGGCCGACTTCGCCGCAGCCCTGTCCTCGGTGCCCAGCCGGGGGAGGCCCCGCAGACCTCCGACCGGGCCCAGTCGGCCCGCTCGCCGTCCCGCGGTCGGCCCCGCCACAGCCCCGTGTGCGGTGTCCCACGGGGCGACGCCCGGACCCCCATCTCGAGGCGGTCATCCTCCCCTGGTCTGGCCGCCTCGCCCGCCGGGGCCGCCGTTCCCCTCCCTGGACCAACGGCGGCCCCGGCCCCCTCGGACGCCCGGTGCGACATCCCCGCACATCCAGCCCACCACCGCGCCGCCTGCTGCCAATCCCTGCTACCTGCCACGCTTCCCCCCGCGCCCCCCGATGGGCGCACGCTCAAACGGCGGCCCGGGCCCCACGCTCGGATGCCTGGTGGGGGGCGGTGCTGCTGGCGGCGGGGCTGGCCGCGCTGACCCTGGGCGCGGAACTGCTCGTCGTCGCGGCGGTGCCCGCGGCGCACACGGGGGTGGCCACCGGTGTGAACACGCTGCTCCGCACCGTAGGGGCGTCGCTGGGGACGCAGGTGAGCGCCGTGATCGTCACGGCGTCGGTGCCGGACGGCGGACGGTTCCCCGCCGAGTGGGGCTTCGCGCTCGGCTTCGCCGTCAGCGCGGTCGCCATGGCGGGCGTGCTCGCCGTCGCCGCGGCGGCGCCGCGCCGGTGGTGACGCGCCGGTGGTGACGCGCCGGTGGTGACGCGCCGGTGGTGACGCGCCGGTGGTGATGCGGCGGGCGATGCCGTCCGGGGCCTGGCACGCGAGGCGAGGGGCTCGTCTCGCAGACCAGGCCCCGGACGCCGGGTCGAGGGGCTCCCGGTCAGGTGGTCAGAACGCCTCCACGGCGCGCCGGGCCTCCGGGTCGAGAACGCCCCAGCCGATCAGTTCCTCGGTCAGTTCGGACGGCGACTTGTCGTAGATCACCGCCAGCGACCGCAGATCCTCCTGCCGGATGGACAGGACCTTTCCGTTGTAGTCGCCCCGCTGGCTCTGGATCGTCGCGGCGTAGCGGGCGAGGGGACCGGCCTTGTCCTTCGGAAGCTGCTGCAGACGCTCGAGATCGATCACGAGCTTCGGTGTAGGCCCGAGCGGGCTCGGCGCGGCTCCGCCGGGCAGCAACTCGGAAACCGGCACGCCGTAGAAATCGGCGAGCTCGGCCAGCTTCTGAACGGTGACGGCGCGGTCGCCCCGCTCGTACGAACCCACGACGACGGCCTTCCAGCGGCCGCGGGACTTCTCCTCCACGCCGTGCAGGGACAGGCCCTGCTGGGTGCGGATGGCGCGTAGGCGCGCCCCAAGAGCCTTAGCGTATTCAGACGGCATGTGCGGTCCCCCAGGCTCACTTTCGTCGTCGTTGTCGGGCCCCCGGAACGCGCTCCTTCGTGCCCGGGGGGAAGCCCGGACCCGGAGGCTGCACCGCCCCAAGGGTCCGTCTCCAGCGATGGTTACGGACAGTGACGGTAAAACGGGGACGGCCCTAGGTCAAGCTGATTGGAAAAAAGCGGTCGAATCCGCAGGTCTCGATCCGGACCGTCCGGATCGGGCCGGCCCGTCGCGCGCACCGGTCACGTCCGGCGCCCGATCCGTACATTCCCCGAATGTGACCGCTCTCACCAGGCAAGACGCCCGGTATCCCCGGTACGGGGCAGAGCGGGGGGACTGCTACGGTGATACGGACGAGCGTCCTTTAAGGCCCGTCCCGTGAGGCGGGAAAGGAGGTTTCAGTGGTGAATGCTGCCCCCCGGCGGGAGGAGCCGGCGGAGGCGCGCGTGGCGGACGGTGACCCCCGGCCCACCGATCCCGGAAAGGACTCCGGGCACAAGGCCGTTCTGGAGGGTCCCGACATCCGGCGTGCGCTCACCCGCATCGCACACGAGATCCTGGAGCGCACCAAGGGCGGCGACGACGTCGTCCTGCTGGGCATCCAGACCCGCGGCGTGACGCTGGCGCGCCGCCTGGCCGAGCTGCTGGAGCGCGTGGAGGGCCGCCCGGTCCCGCGCGGTTCGCTGGACGCCACGATGTACCGCGACGACCTGCGGATGAAGCCCGCCCGCGCGCTGAACCGCACCGAGCTGCCCGCCGGCGGCGTCGACGACCGCATCGTGGTGCTGGTGGACGACGTGCTGTTCTCCGGCCGCACCGTCCGCGCCGCGCTGGACGCCCTGGGCGACCTGGGCCGCCCGCGCGCCGTGCAGCTGGCCGTACTCGTCGACCGAGGCCACCGGCAGCTGCCGATCCGCGCCGACTACGTGGGCAAGAACCTGCCCACCTCCATGCGGGAGACCGTCAAGGTCATGCTCGCCGAGAACGACGGGCGCGACGCGGTGCTGCTGGGCCCGGCCGACGGGCGTCCGCGCGCGGCCGAGGGGAGGCACGGCTGATGCGACACCTGATCTCGGCGGCCGACCTGAGCAAGGACGACGCGCTGCTCGTGCTGGACACGGCCGAGGAGCTGGCCCGGGTCGCCGACCAGTCCATCAAGAAGCTGCCGACGCTGCGCGGCCGCACCGTGGTGAACCTGTTCTTCGAGGACTCCACCCGCACCCGCATCTCGTTCGAGGCGGCCGCCAAGCGGCTGTCCGCCGACGTGATCAACTTCTCGGCCAAGGGGTCGAGCGTGTCCAAGGGGGAGAGCCTCAAGGACACCGCCCTGACGCTGGAGGCCATGGGCGCCGACTGCGTGGTCATCCGGCACGGCGCGTCCGGCGCCCCGTACCGGCTGGCCAACTGGGTGCACGGCAGCGTCGTCAACGCCGGCGACGGCACGCACGAGCACCCCACCCAGGCGCTGCTGGACGCGTTCACCATGCGCCGCCGCCTGGGCAACCTGGAGGGCCGCCGCGTCACGATCGTCGGCGACGTGCTGCACAGCCGTGTGGCACGCTCCAACGTGCTGCTGCTGGGCACCCTCGGCGCCGACGTCACGCTGGTCGCGCCGCCCACGCTGCTGCCGGTCGCGGTCGACACCTGGCCGTGCTCGGTGTCCTACGACCTGGACGCGGTGCTGCCCAAGAGCGACGTGGTGATGATGCTGCGGGTGCAGCGCGAGCGCATGAACGCCGCGTACTTCCCCAGCGTCCGCGAGTACAGCCGCCGCTACGGCCTGGACGCCGAACGGCTCGCACGGCTGTCCGACGACGCCATCGTCATGCATCCCGGCCCGATGAACCGCGGCGTGGAGATCGCCGCCGAGGTGGCCGACTCCCCCCGTTCCACCATCGTCGAGCAGGTCGCCAACGGCGTCAGCGCCCGCATGGCCGTGCTGTACCTGCTGCTCGGCGGTTCCGAGCCCGCCATCGGCAAGGAGGTCGTCGCAAGGTGAGCGTCACCTATCTCATCAAGGACGCGCGGATCCTGGGCGGCGACCCCGCCGACATCCTCGTCCGCGACGGCGTGATCGCCGAGATCGGGCGGGGGCTGGACGCGGCGGGCGCCCAGGTCGTGCGGGCCGACGGCCTGATCGCGCTGCCCGGCCTGGTCGACCTGCACACCCACCTGCGGGAACCGGGACGCGAGGACGCCGAGACCGTCGAGTCCGGCACCAAGGCTGCGGCGATGGGCGGGTACACCGCCGTGCACGCGATGGCCAACACCGACCCCGTCGCCGACACCGCGGGCGTGGTCGAGCAGGTGTGGCGCCTGGGCCGCGAGGCCGGATACTGCGACGTGCAGCCGGTCGGCGCGGTCACCCGGGGCATCGCCGGGGAGCAGCTGGCCGAGCTGGGCGCCATGGCCGACTCGGCCGCCCAGGTGCGGGTGTTCTCCGACGACGGGCACTGCGTGTCCGACGCGGTGATCATGCGGCGGGCGCTGGAGTACGTCAAGGCGTTCGACGGCGTGATCGCCCAGCACGCCCAGGAGCCGCGGCTGACCGAGGGCGCCCAGATGAACGAGGGCGAGGTGTCGGCCCGGCTCGGCCTGCCCGGCTGGCCCGCGGTGGCCGAGGAGGCGATCATCGCCCGGGACGTGCTGCTGGCCGAGCACGTGGGCTCGCGGGTGCACGTGTGCCACGTGTCCACCGCCGGGTCGGTGGAGATCATCCGGTGGGCCAAGAGCCGCGGCTGCCGGGTCACCGCCGAGGTCACCCCGCACCACCTGCTGCTCGACGACACCCGCGCCGAGACCTACGACCCCATCTACAAGGTGAACCCGCCGCTGCGCACCGCCGACGACGTCACCGCGCTGCGGCACGCGCTGGCCGACGGCACCATCGACTGCGTGGCCACCGACCACGCCCCGCACCCGGTGGAGGCCAAGGAGACCGAGTGGGCCGAGGCCGCCATGGGCATGATCGGCCTGGAGACCGCGCTGCCGGTCGTCCAGGAGGCCATGGTCGACACCGGACTGCTCGACTGGGCCGGGGTGGCCGACCGGATGGCGTTCCGCCCCGCGCGCATCGGCCGCCTGTCCGGGCAGGGCCGTCCGCTGGCCGCGGGTTCGCCCGCCAACATCACGCTGTACGACCCGGCGCCGCGCCGCCCGGTGGACCCGACGGCGATGACGTCCAAGAGCCGCAACACCCCCTACCTGGGGCTGGAGCTGCCGGGACGGATCGTCGCGACGTTCCTGCGCGGCCGTGCGACCGTACTGGAAGGGAAGCTGCAGTGACCCCACCTCCCGCCGTGCTGGTTCTGGAAGACGGCAAGACGTTCCGCGGGGTCGCGTACGGGGCGTTGGGGGAGACCTTCGGCGAGATGGTCTTCGCCACCGGCATGACCGGCTACCAGGAGACCCTCACCGACCCGTCCTACGCCCGGCAGATCGTGGCGATGACCGCCCCGCACATCGGCAACACCGGCGTCAACGACGAGGACCCCGAGTCGCGCCGCATCCAGGTCGCCGGGTACGTGGTGCGCGAACCCGCCCGCGTGGCGTCCAGCTGGCGCGCCACCGGCTCGCTGGGGTCGGCGCTGCGCGCGCAGGGCGTCGTCGGCATCGCCACCCCCGGCACCCGTGCGCTCACCCGCCACCTGCGCGACAAGGGCGCCATGCGCGCCGGGATCTTCAGCGGCGACGCCGCCCTGGCCCCCGAGGGCGACCTGCTGGACAAGGTGCTGGCCAGCCCGTCCATGGTGGGCGCCGACCTGGCCCGCGACGTGTCCACGCCCGAGCCGTACGTGGTCGCGGCGCACGGCGCCAAGCGCTTCACCGTGGCCGCCGTCGACCTGGGCATCAAGTCCATGACGCCGTACCGGATGGCCGAGCGCGGCTGCGAGGTGCACGTGCTGCCCGCCGCCAGCACCGCCGAGGACATCCTGGCGCTCGACCCCGACGGCGTGTTCTTCAGCAACGGCCCCGGCGACCCGGCCGCCGCCGGCTACGCCGTCGACGCGCTGCGCGGGGTGCTGGACGCCGGCAGGCCGTTCTTCGGCATCTGCTTCGGCAACCAGATCTTCGGGCGGGCCCTGGGCCTCGGCACCTACAAGCTGCGGTTCGGGCACCGGGGCATCAACCAGCCCGTGCAGGACCGCACGACCGGCAAGGTGGACGTCTCGGCGCACAACCACGGGTTCGCCGTGGACGCGCCGACCGACGGGACGTTCGACACCCCGTACGGACGCGGCGAGGTCAGCCACGTCAACCTCAACGACGGCTGCGTCGAGGGCCTGCGGCTGCTCGACTACCCGGCGTTCAGCGTCCAGTACCACCCGGAGGCGGCGGCAGGCCCGCACGACGCCACGAACCTGTTCGACCGCTTCTGCGAGCTGATGGATCTGAGGAAGGTGCACGGCTGATGCCTCTGATCCGAGCGTCCAGTACCACGCAGCGCCGCCCTGAGGCGGCGGCAGGCCCGCACGACGCCACGAACCTGTTCGACCGCTTCTGCGAGCTGATGGGGGGTGCCCGCTGATGCCGCGGCGGACCGACCTGAACTCCGTCCTGGTGATCGGCTCCGGCCCGATCGTGATCGGCCAGGCGTGCGAGTTCGACTACTCCGGCACCCAGGCGTGCCGGGTGCTCAAGGCCGAGGGCCTGCGGGTGGTGCTGGTCAACAGCAACCCCGCCACGATCATGACCGACCCGGAGTTCGCCGACGCCACCTACGTCGAGCCGATCACCCCGGAGGTCGTCGAGAAGATCATCGCCAAGGAGCGGCCGGACGCGCTGCTGCCCACCCTGGGCGGCCAGACCGCGCTCAACACCGCCATCGCGCTGTACGAGTCGGGCGTGCTGGAGCGCTACGGCGTCGAGCTGATCGGCGCCGACGTGGACGCCATCCAGGCGGGCGAGAACCGCGAGCGGTTCAAGGCCGTCGTCGACAAGGTCGCCCGCGAGCACGGCCTGAACGCCGAGTCGGCCCGCTCGGTGATCTGCCACACCATGGACGAGTGCCTGGCCGGCGCCGCCGAGCTCGGCTACCCGCTCGTCGTGCGGCCGTCGTTCACCATGGGCGGCGCCGGGTCCGGCATGGCCTACGACGAGGACGACCTGCGCCGCATCGCCGGCGCCGGGCTCGCCGCGTCCCCGACCAGCGAGGTGCTCCTGGAGGAGTCGATCCTCGGCTGGAAGGAGTACGAGCTGGAGGTCATGCGGGACGCCGCCGACAACGTCGTCATCGTGTGCTCCATCGAGAACCTCGACCCGATGGGCGTGCACACCGGCGACTCGATCACCGTGGCGCCCGCCATGACGCTCACCGACCGCGAGTACCAGAACATGCGGGACGTGGCGATCGCGGTGATCCGCGAGGTCGGGGTGGACACCGGCGGCTGCAACATCCAGTTCGCCGTGCACCCCGGCACCGGGCGCATGGTCGTCATCGAGATGAACCCGCGGGTGTCGCGGTCGTCGGCGCTGGCGTCCAAGGCCACCGGCTTCCCCATCGCCAAGATCGCCGCCCGGCTGGCCATCGGCTACACGCTGGACGAGATCCCCAACGACATCACCGCCGAGACCCCCGCCTCGTTCGAGCCGACCCTCGACTACGTGGTGGTCAAGGTGCCGCGGTTCGCGTTCGAGAAGTTCCCCGGCGCCGACCAGGGCCTCACCACCCACATGAAGTCGGTGGGCGAGGCCATGGCGATCGGCCGGTGCTTCACCGAGGCGCTGCAGAAGGCGCTGCGGTCGCTGGAGCAGAAGGGCTCCTCGTTCTCCTGGGCCGGGGACCGCGGCGACGCCGAGGAGTGGGTCGAGAAGGCGACCCGTCCGCACGACGGGCGGCTGCGCGCCGTCCAGCGGGCGATGTGGGCGGGCGCGTCGGTCCAGCGGCTGCACGACGCCACCGGCATCGACCCCTGGTTCCTGGACCAGATCGCGGCGCTCAACGAGATCGCCGAGGAGATCCGCACCGCCGAGGACGCGCTCACCCGCGACAAGCTGCTGCGGGCCAAGCGGCACGGCTTCTCCGACGCCCAGATCGGCGAGCTGCGCGGCCTGTCGGAGGAGGTGGTGCGGGAGCTGCGGCACGCCCTCGGCGTCCGGCCCGTCTACCTGACCGTCGACACCTGCGCCGCCGAGTTCGCCGCCCGCACCCCCTACCTGTACTCCTCCTACGACGAGGAGACCGAGGTGCCGCCCGGCACGAAGCCCAAGGTGATCATCCTGGGGTCCGGGCCGAACCGCATCGGGCAGGGCGTGGAGTTCGACTACTCCTGCGTGCACGCCTCGTTCACCCTGGCCGAGGCGGGCTACGAGACCGTCATGGTCAACTGCAACCCCGAGACCGTCTCCACCGACTACGACACCTCCCACCGGCTGTACTTCGAGCCGCTGACGCTGGAGGACGTGCTGGAGGTGGTGCACGCCGAGCAGCGCACCGGCGAGGTCGCCGGGGTGATCGTCCAGCTCGGCGGGCAGACCCCGCTGCGCCTGGCCCAGCAGCTCAAGGACGCGGGCGTGCCGGTCGTCGGCACCTCGCCGGAGAGCATCCACCTGGCCGAGGACCGCGGCGCGTTCGGCCGGGTGCTGCACCGCGCCGGGCTGCCCGCGCCCAAGCACGGCACCGCCACCTCCTTCGAGGAGGCCCGCGAGATCGCCGCCGAGATCGGCTACCCGGTGCTCGTGCGGCCCTCCTACGTGCTGGGCGGCCGCGGCATGGAGATCGTCTACGACGACGCCACGCTGGAGTCGTACCTGGAGTTGCAGAGCCAGGGCGGCCTGCTGGAGCACCCCGTGCTCGTCGACCGGTTCCTCGACGAGGCCATCGAGATCGACGTGGACGCCCTGTTCGACGGCGAGGAGCTCTACCTCGGCGGCGTCATGGAGCACATCGAGGAGGCCGGGATCCACTCCGGCGACTCGGCGTGCGCGCTGCCGCCCATCACCCTCGGCCACGACGACCTGCGCCGCATCCGCGAGGCCACCGAGGCCCTCGCCCGCGGCATCGGCGTGCGGGGGCTGATGAACGTCCAGTACGCGCTGTCGGCCGGCGTGCTGTACGTGCTGGAGGCCAACCCGCGGGCCTCGCGCACCGTGCCGTTCGTGTCCAAGGCCACCGCCGTGCCGCTGGCCAAGGCCGCCGCCCGGATCATGCTCGGCGCCACCGTCGCCGAGCTGCGGGCCGAGGGCGTGCTGCCGGCGTCCGGCGACGGCGGGTCGCTGCCGCTGGACGCGCCGATCGCCGTCAAGGAGGCGGTGCTGCCGTTCAACCGGTTCCGCACCCCCGAGGGCCAGGGCGTGGACACCGTGCTCGGCCCCGAGATGCGCTCCACCGGCGAGGTCATGGGCATCGACGAGGGGTTCGGCACCGCCTACGCCAAGTCGCAGCAGGCCGCCTACGGCGCCTCCCTGCCCACCAAGGGCCGCGCGTTCGTGTCGGTGGCCAACCGGGACAAGCGGCACATGGTGTTCCCCGTCAAGCGCCTTGCTGACCTGGGCTTTGAGATTCTTGCCACGGAGGGGACCGCGGAGGTCCTGCGCCGCAACGGCGTGCATGCCAAGATCGTGCGCAAGCACAGCGACGGCCCGGGACCCGACGGCGAGCCCACCATCGTGCGGCGCGTCCTCGACGGCGAGGTGGACCTCATCGTCAATACTCCCTTCGGCAGCCCCGGACAGTCGGGGCCGCGGCTGGACGGCTACGAGATCCGTACCGCGGCCGTGCTGCGCGGCGTGCCGTGCGTGACGACCGTGCAGGGCCTGGCGGCGGCCGTGCAGGGCATCGAGGCCATCGTCGGCGGCCAGGTCGGCGTGCGCTCGCTGCAGGAGCACGCCGAACGCCTGCGCGGCGCGCACGGCGCCGGGCCCGCGTGACGGGAGGTCGGCCGGGGCTGTCCGGCGGGTGAGCCGCCGGGCCGCGCGGCCCGACGACGACGAGAGGGAGACGGGTGTCCGACACACCGGTGCAGACGTCGGCAACCGTTCTGACGGTGCGCCAGGTGGGCGACTACCACGCGCTGACGGCGGTGGCCCCCGGGGTCGCGGAGCGGTTCCGGCCGGGGCAGTTCGTGGCGCTCGCCGTGGGCGGCGAGCACACCAGTCGCCTCGCGCGCCGGTGCGTGGCCGTCCACGAGGTCAAGTCGGACTACGGCGGGACGGTGGAGATGGTGTTCGCCGTCCGCGATCCGGGCACCCGCTGGCTGGCCGGGCTGCGGTCGCGCGACCGGCTCGACGTGGCCGGTCCGCTCGGCCGCCCGTTCCGGCTGCCCCGCGACCCGGTCGGCTGCCTGCTGGTGGGCGGCGGGCCGGGCGCGGCCGGGCTGTTCGCGCTGGCCGACACGCTGCACCGGCGCGGCTGCCAGGTGCACTTCGTGCTGGCGGGCGCCACGTCCCGGCAGGTGTTCGGGTCGCGGATGGCCCAGCGCATCGGCGACAGCGCCACCGTCGCCACCGAGGACGGCTCGCTGGGCGAGAAGGCCACGCTGCGCGAGGTGCTGCCCCGCGTGATCGAGGAGACCGCCTCCGACGTCGTCTACGGCTGCGGGCCCACGTCCCTGCTGCGCACGGTCACCCGCATCGCGGGGGACGTCGGCCTGCCCTCCCAGGTGTCGGTGGAGGAGTTCCTGCAGCAGACGGGGGCGTGCGGCATCGGCGTGTGCATGACGTGCGTGCTGCCGTTCCACGGCGACGACGGGGTGACCCGCATGGTGCGCGCCTGCACCGAGGGGCCGGTGCTGCGCGGCGACCGCGTCCGCTGGGGCGACCTGGGCACCATCCCGTTCGACGCCCTGGGCGCCCCCCGCGTCCTGCACACCCGGCCGGTCCCGGAGCGGGACGACGTCACCGACCGCGCCCGCGAGGAGGCCCAGTAGATGTCCTCGGACAGGATGCGGACCCGGCTGGGCGACCTGGAGCTGCCGAACCCGGTGCTGACGGCGTCCGGCTGCGGCGGGACCGGACGCGAGCTGGCCCAGTTCACCGACCTGACGCGGCTCGGCGCGTTCGTCACCACCTCGGTGATGGCGCAGCCGCGGGCGGGACGGCCCACCCCGCGGATGGCCGAGACGCCCGCCGGGCTGCTGACCGCGATGGGCCTGCCCGGCCCGGGCATCGACGGCTTCCTCGAACGCGACCTGCCGTGGCTGACCGAGCAGGGCGTGCGGACGATCGTGTCGCTGGCCGGCAACAGCGTCGAGGAGTTCGGCGAGCTGGCCCGGCGGCTGCGCGGCGTGCCCGGCGTCGCCGCGATCGAGGTGAACGTCGCCTGCCCCAACGTCGAGGACCGCGGCCGGATGTTCGCCTGGCATCCGCGCGCGTCGGCCGCCGTGGTGCGGGCGGTGCGCGCCAACAGCCGGGTGCCGGTGATCGCCAAGCTCGCGCCCGACGTCACCGACATCGTCACCATCGCGCTGGCCTGCGTGGACGCCGGGGCCGACGCGCTGACCCTGATCAACACGATGGTCGGCATGGCCATCGACACCGGCACGCTGCGGCCCACGCTGGCGGGCGTGTCGGGCGGACTGTCCGGCCCGGCCGTGCGGCCCGTGGCGGTGCGCTGCGTCTACCAGGTGCACGCCGCGCTGCCCAGCACCCCCATCGTCGGCGTGGGGGGCGTGGCCACCGGACTGGACGCGCTGGAGTTCGTGCTGGCCGGGGCCTCGGCGGTCGCGGTGGGCACCACGTTGTTCCACGACCCGTCCGCGGGCACCCGCATCCTGCGCGAGCTGGAGGACGCCCTGGCGGCGCGCCGGCTGACCCTGGCCGACGCCGTGGGCCTGGCCCACAAGCCCGCCGGCTACGTCCCGCCCCAGGTCCGCCCCGAGGAGCCCGTGCCGGCGGAGACGAAGGAGAAGCTGCCGTGACCGCTGCCCCCGCCCCCATCGCCGTGGCGCTGGACGCCCCCGACCTGGAGACGGCCGCGCGGTGGGCCTCCCTGGTCACGCCGCACGTCAGCACCGTCAAGGTGGGCCTGGAGCTGTACCTGCGGTACGGGCCGGACGTGGTCGCCAGCGTGCGCGGCGCCAGCGGCGTCCAGGTGTTCCTGGACCTGAAGCTGCACGACATCCCCGCCACCGTGGCGGGCGCGGCGCGCGCCGTGGGACGGCTGAGGCCGGCGTTCCTCACCGTGCACGCGGCGGGCGGCCCCGCCATGATCCGCGCCGCCGTGGACGCCGCGCCGGACACCCGGATCGCGGCGGTGACGGTGCTGACGTCCCTGCACGACGACGATCTGGCCCGCATCGGCCTGGCGGGGCCCGCGCACGACGCCGTACGGCGCCTGGCGGCCCTGTCGGTGGACGCCGGTGCCCAAGCGCTCGTCTGCTCGCCTCAGGAGGCCGCTGCGGTCCGCGCGGAGGTCGGCCCCGACATCACCCTCATCACCCCCGGCGTGCGGCCCGCAGGCGCCGACACGCAGGACCAGGCGCGCGTCGCCACGCCCGAGGAGGCGCTGGCGGCCGGGGCCGACCTGCTGGTGATCGGGCGCCCCATCACCGGCGCCGCCGACCCGGGCGCGGCGGCCGCGGGCATCGCCGCGGCGCTGCGCCGCACCACGGCCGGCCCCGCCGCCTGAAACGGCCGCCCGGACGGTCACCCCGCCCGGCCGTTCCCCGAACGGTCGCCTGAACGGCCGCCCGGCGGGCCGCCGGGCCCCGGCGGCCACTCGGCCGGTCACCTCTATTAACCTGTCATGCGGGAAGTTTTAGGACATTTCGGACAGGTGATCGACGTCACTTCCGCGGGTCCGTTTTCCGGAAAACACGGCCTCGGCGGAAAATGTGACGCGTATCACCGGCGATGGTCCGGCCGACGTGTCGGAATCGCGGTCGCGGGTCCGTACCTCGTGCGAAAGCCCCGGAGAAAAGGGTGACAACTGACACATATGGGGCGTTGCCTGGGGATTTTTCACGATCTTGCGAAAGTCCCAGATGGGGCGGGGGTGGCGCCGAGGCGACCCCCGGCTGTGTACACTCCGTATTCAGGACACCCCAGGGAGTGATTTTCGTGATTTTGTGGCGGGCCAAACGGCACTTCACGTTGCTTTATAGGGCGTGAACTCGCTAGTTTCCCAACCCGTCCGACTCCGTCGAGTGGAAACCTGAGGTGACCCGGCGTGGCTCTTCCGCCCCTAACCCCCGAACAGCGCGCCGCAGCCCTGGAGAAGGCTGCCAAGGCCCGCAAGGAGCGGGCCGAGGTCAAGAACCGGCTCAAGCACGGGGGAACCTCGCTTGCCGAGGTCCTCAAGGAGGGGCAGACCGACGACGTCATCGGGAAGATGAAGGTGTCGGCCCTCCTGGAATCGCTGCCCGGTGTGGGCAAGGTCCGTGCGAAGCAGATCATGGAGCGCCTGGGCATCGCCGAGTCCCGCCGCGTGCGGGGTCTCGGCGCCAACCAGCGCGCCTCCCTGGAGCGTGAGTTCGGCGGCGGTGGAAACCGCTGACGAGCGACTCACGGGCGGGCGCGGCGGTGCAACCGTCGCGGCCGGCTCCGGCGCGCCCGGCGGCAGGCCCCCCGGCACGTCCGGCGGCGCGCCCTCATCCGGCTCCATCCCGTCCAGTCCCGGCGCGCCCAACACCGCGCCGGGCGGCTCCCCCTCGTCGCACGACTCCATGCTCCGGCGGCTGACGGTCCTGTCCGGGCCGTCGGGCGTCGGCAAGAGCACGGTCGTCGCCGAGATCCGGCGGGCCCACCCCGAGGTGTGGCTGTCGGTCTCGGTGACCACCCGGCCCCCCCGGCCGGGTGAGACCCACGGGGTGCAGTACTACTTCGTCGACGACGCCGGTTTCGACCGGCTCGTCGCCGAAGGGGAACTGCTCGAATGGGCCGAGTTCGCGGGCAACCGCTACGGCACCCCACGGCGGCCGGTCGTGGAACGGCTGGCCGCCGGGCGGCCCGTGCTGCTGGAGATCGATCTGCAGGGTGCGCGCCAGGTCCGGCGGGCGATGCCCGAGGCAATGCTGGTCTTCCTGGCGCCGCCCTCGTGGGAGGAGCTGGTCCGCCGCCTGGTCGGCCGCGGCACCGAGCCCGCGGACGTGATCGAGCGGCGGCTGGCGGCGGCACGCGTCGAGCTGGCCGCCGAGAAGGAGTTCGACGTGACGCTGGTGAACACGTCCGTCCAGGACGTGTGCCACGAACTGCTAACCTTGATGGCTGTTCGTCAATAGCCACGTCTAAGGGAAGGCCACATAGTGGCAGCCAGTTCCGAGGGCATCACCAACCCGTCGATCGACGAGCTCCTCGAGGTCGTCGACACCAAGTACGGCCTGGTCACCATCGCCGCCAAGCGCGCCCGGCAGATCAACGCCTACTACGCGCAGCTCGGCGAGGGGCTGCTGGAGTACGTGGGCCCGCTCGTGGAGACCCAGGTGCAGGAGAAGCCGCTGTCGATCGCGCTGCGCGAGACGCGGGAGGGCCTCCTGCACGCCGAGCCGATCGAGGGCTGAGACGCCCCGACCGCATAACGAAACATGACCGATCCCAGGCCGCGCGTCGTCCTCGGCGTCGGCGCCGGCATCGCCGCCTACAAGGTGTGCGAGCTGCTGCGACGGTTCACGGAGTCCGGACACGACGTGCGCGTGGTGCCGACCGCCGACGCGCTGCGCTTCGTCGGCGCCGCCACGTGGGAGGCGCTGTCGGGCCACCCGGTGTCGACCCAGGTGTGGGACGACGTCGACCAGGTGACGCATGTCCGCCTGGGCAAGGAGGCCGACCTGGTGTTCGTCGCCCCCGCCACCGCCGACCTGCTGGCGCGGGCCGCGCACGGCCGGGCCGACGACCTGCTCACCGGCACCCTGCTGACCGCCCGGTGCCCGGTGGTGTTCGCGCCCGCGATGCACACCGAGATGTGGGAGCACCCGGCGACCCAGGACAACGTGGCCGTGCTGCGCTCCCGCGGCGCGCTCGTCGTCGATCCCGCCTCGGGACGGCTGACCGGCGCCGACACCGGGCCGGGACGGCTGCCCGAGCCCGCCGAGCTGTTCGAGGTGGGCCGGCGGGTGCTGGCGCGCGGCGGCGCCGCGCCCGACCTCGCGGGCCGGCATGTGGTGATCTCGGCGGGCGGCACCCGTGAGGCGATCGACCCGGTGCGCTTCATCGGCAACCGCTCCTCGGGCCTGCAGGGGTACGCGCTGGCCCGCACGGCGGTGGCGCGCGGCGCGCGGGTGACCGTGGTGGCCGCCAACGTCGCCCTGCCCGACCCGGCGGGCGTGCGGGTGGTCGCCGTGGAGTCGGCCGCGCAGATGCGCGCGGCCGTGCTGGAGGTCGCCGCGGACGCCGACGCGGTGGTGATGGCCGCCGCCGTCGCCGACTTCCGTCCCGCGGGCTACCGGGACTCCAAGATCAAGAAGGTGCCGGGGGCGGAGCCGGAGCCGATCACGCTGGTCAAGAACCCCGACATCCTGGCCGAGCTGAGCGCCCGGCCGCGCGGCGGCCAGGTGGTGGTGGGGTTCGCCGCCGAGACCGACGACGTGCTGGCCGCGGGGCGCGACAAGCTCGCCCGCAAGGGCTGTGACCTGCTGGTGGTCAACGAGGTCGGCGCCGACCTGGCGTTCGGGCGGCCGGACAACGCCGCGGTGGTGCTGGCCGCCGACGGCGCCGAGACCCCGGTGCCGCGCGGCCCCAAGGAGGACCTGGCCGACGTGGTCTGGGACCTGGTCGCCGAACGTCTCGAACCGCGCGCCGGCGCGTCCTGAGCGCGTCCGGTGGCGACGAACCGCGACAACTGGTCAAATACCGCATTTGTCCGGTGGTGTCGTCGGACCGTGCCGAGGAATCATTGTCGCTAGACTTCCTCGAACACCGTCGTCGCCACGGTGCGGGGAACCCGTGTCCCCGCCGAGTCCACAATCCGTCCTGCGACATCAGTCAGCAGCCGCTGCAAGGAGTTCACGTACGTGTCTCGCCGCCTGTTCACCTCCGAGTCCGTCACCGAGGGACACCCGGACAAGATCGCGGACCAGATCAGCGACGCGATTCTCGACGCGATGCTCAAGGACGACCCGAAGAGCCGGGTCGCCGTCGAGACCATGATCACCACAGGGCAGGTGCACGTCGCCGGTGAGGTGACCACCGAGACCTACGTGGACATCCCGGGCGTGATCCGGGAGAAGATCCTCGAGATCGGATACGACTCGTCCAAGAAGGGCTTCGACGGGCACTCCTGCGGCGTGTCGGTCTCCATCGGCGCCCAGTCGCCCGACATCGCCCAGGGCGTCGACGACGCCTACGAGGCCCGCGAGGGCGAGGCCGGCGACGAGCTCGACCGGCAGGGCGCCGGCGACCAGGGCCTGATGTTCGGCTACGCGACCAACGAGACCCCCGACCTGATGCCGCTGCCGATCACGCTGGCGCACCGGCTGGCGCAGCGGCTGTCGCACGTCCGCAAGCAGGGCGTGGTGCCCTACCTGCGCCCGGACGGCAAGACCCAGGTGACCATCGAGTACGACGGCGACCGCGCGGTGCGCCTGGACACCGTGGTGGTCTCCAGCCAGCACGCCCCCGACATCGACCTCAAGGAGCTGCTGACCCCCGACGTCAAGGAGAACGTGGTCGACCCGGTGCTGGCCGACTTCGACCTGGACGCCGACGGGTACCGGCTGCTGGTCAACCCCACCGGCCGGTTCGAGATCGGCGGCCCGATGGGCGACGCGGGGCTGACCGGCCGCAAGATCATCGTCGACACCTACGGCGGCATGGCGCGGCACGGCGGCGGCGCGTTCTCCGGCAAGGACCCCTCCAAGGTGGACCGTTCGGCCGCCTACGCCATGCGCTGGGTCGCCAAGAACATCGTGGCCGCCGGGCTGGCCGACCGCGCCGAGGTGCAGGTCGCCTACGCCATCGGCAAGGCCCACCCGGTCGGGGTGTTCGTGGAGACCTTCGGCACCGAGAAGCTGCCGGTCGAGAAGATCCAGGGGGCCGTCCTGGAGGTGTTCGACCTGCGTCCGGCCGCCATCGTCCGCGACCTGGACCTGCTGCGCCCGATCTACCAGCAGACCGCCGCCTACGGCCACTTCGGCCGTCCCGAGCCCGACTTCTCCTGGGAGCGCACCGACCGCGCCAAGGACCTCGCGAGCGCCGCGGGCCTGTGACGCCCCGGCCGCGCGCGTCCACCGCGTTCACGATCCGCCCCCTCGCCTGACGGCCGGGGGGCGATCACAGAAGCGGCGAGATCGGTTCGCGTGGAGGCTTGTTCGAAGGCCCCGTGGAGTCCGTGCTCCACGGGGCCTTCGACGTTGCGGTCTTCTGTAGCGCGGTCTTCGGTGTCGCGTGCCGCCTGGCTAGCAGGCCGTGCCGCGCGGGAGCTTGTAGGCGGCCTTGAGGGTGTAGCGGCCGGGGGCCGTGGTGTGGAGGCGGGTGAAGTCGCCCTCGTGCGACAGGCACGCGCCCCCGGGGCCCTGGACGGCCAGCCACGGGGACCAGGAGACCCGCACGAGTGGCGACGCCCCCGCCTGGGGCACGTCCAGGACGAGCCGGTCCGCGGTGATGCGCACGACCGTGGCGGGCGGGTCGGCCAGGGGCTGGGGGTCGGTGACGCTGAACAGCCGCCAGTGCTCGTCGTGCCAGACCTCGCGCAGCCAGGGCTGGCCGCGCCGGATCAGCTCGGCCTCCTCCTCGGCCGACCAGTCGGTCTCCACCTCGGGCAGCACGACGTACCGCACGCCCCAGCGCAGCAGCCACTCGCGGTAGGCGGCGGGGGTGAGGGTGTCGTCGTAGAACAGCGCGTTGCGGTCGGCGTCGACCTGCCGGTTCCAGCCGCGGGCGAGCACGACGTGACGGCTGAGACCCGACGCCTCCCAGTGCGAGCGCAGCGGGACGACCTCCACGCGGCCCCGGTCGGCGCCGCGCCGCAGCAGCTGGGCGACCAGCTCGTCCGAGTGCCGGGCGGCGGCCATCGCGGGCCGGGTGTGGATCAGGTCGTCGACGGGCTTGAACACCTGCCACACGGCGGTGACGGCGAACGCGACGCCGAGCACGGCCAGCCTGCGCCGGTCGCGGACGACGGCCATGGCGCACAGCAGCAGCACGCCGCCGAACATCAGCGCCAGCCGCTCCACGTTGCTGCCGACGGGGGAGGGGATGAAGAAGGTCAGCGTGATCCCGGCCAGGTACACGGCGGTGCCGACGCGGACGGTGCGCCACTCCCGGGGCGCGCACAGCACCAGCGCGACGACGCTGGCGAGCGTGGGCAGCACCACGGCGGTGAAGGAGATCGGCTGGACGCCCTTGAACGGGAACAGCAGCGTCGTGGCGGCCACCACCGCCGGCGGGCCGGCGGCCAGGGCGCAGCCGGTGCGGCGCCGTCCGGTCAGGAACAGCGCCGCCGCCAGGACCATGACGAACAGGCCCGCCACGGGGCTGGCGAGCGTGGTCAGCACGGTCAGCGACGTCAGCGCGGCGCCGCGCACCAGGGGGGCGCCGCGCCGGGAGAACGCCACGACGGCGGCGATCAGCGCGAAGAACAGGCCGAGCCCGAACGTCACCCGTCCGGCGGCGGCGTTGCACGACAGCGAGAACGCCGCCCACAGCGCGGCGGGCAGCGTCAGCGGCGCCCGGAAGCGCACGAGCAGGTAGGCGGTGAGCGTGGCCGACAGCGTCCCGGTGACGCAGGCGACCGTGCGGATCCCCGCCCAGGCCATCAGGTACGGCGACAGGACGCTGTAGGAGGCGGGGTGCATGCCGCCGTACCAGAACAGGCTGTAGGGGGAGCCGGGGTGGTCGCGAGCGAAGTGGGTCCAGGCGTTCTGCGCCGCCAGGTCGCCGCCCTCGGCCGCCAGGAACAACCCCCACACCAGGTGCAGCGCCGCCGCCAGGAGGGTGGCGGCGGTGACGGGGTGGCGCGGGTCCGTCCAGCGGCGCCGGCGTCCGGAGCGCGGGGACGCGTCCCCGGGACGGTCGGCGCGTGACGGCCGTTCGCGCAGGTGGGAGAGGTCGGGGACCGCGGTCACAGCGACTTAAGGGGCGTAGGGGACGCTCGGAGCATCGGGCAATAATCCAATGAATTCGCCACGGCTTACAAACCGTGCGCGGCGGCGGCCCGGGCCCCGTGGCCGCCGTGGCGTCGGCCTGATCTGGTAGGACGGTTGGCGTGAGCAACGACGGCGGGGGAGCGGAGCTGATCCCGGGGCTGGACGACGTCCCGCGCGTGGCCGCCGAGCGCCCCGCCCGTCCGGACGGGCGTCCGGGGAAGAAGGGCGCGGGGAAGAAGGGCGCGGAGAAGAAGGGCGCGGGCAGGAAGGGCGCCCGGACGCCCGCCGAGACGCTGCCGGTCGCGCGGGTCGCGGTGGAGGTGCCGCTGGCCCATCTGGACCGTCCGTTCGACTACCTTGTGCCCGCCCAGCTCGACGCGCAGGCGGTGCCCGGGTGCCGGGTGCGGGTGCGGTTCGCCGGTCAGCTGGTGGACGGGCTGCTGCTCGACCGGGTCGCCGACAGCGCCCACGAGGGCAGGCTGGCCTACCTGGAGCGGGTCGTCTCGCCCGAGCCGGTGCTGACCCCGCAGGTGGCGGCGCTGGCCCGCGAGGTCGCCGACCGGTACGCGGGCACCTTCGCCGACGTGCTGCGCCTGGCGATCCCGCCGCGGCACGCCCGGGTGGAGGCCGAGCAGCCGCCCGCGGCCCCCGCCGCCGACGCGGACGGGCCGGCACCGGACCCGGGGCCGTGGCGGGAGTACCCGGCCGGGCCGTCGTTCCTGGCCGCCCTGGCGGACGGGCGGGCGCCCCGCGCGGTGTGGACGGCCCTGCCCGGCCCCGCGTGGACGGCGGCGATCGCCCGCGCCGTCGCGGTGACCCTGGCGGCCGGGCGCGGCGCGCTGGTCGTCCTGGCCGACGGGCGCGACGTGGCCCGCGTGGACGCGGCGCTGACCGCCGAGCTGGGGGAGGGACGGCACGTCGCGCTGACCGCCGAGCCCGGCCCCGCCGAACGCTACCGGCGCTGGCTGGCGGTGCTGCGCGGCACCGCCCGCGCCGTCGTCGGCACCCGGGCGGCGATGTTCGCGCCCGTCGCCGACCTCGGCCTGGTCGTGCTGTGGGACGACGGCGACGACGTGCACGCCGAGCCGCACGCCCCGTACCCGCATCCCCGCGAGGTGCTGGCGCTGCGCGCCCACCGGGGCGGCGCGGCCGCGCTGTTCGGCGGGTTCACCCGCACCACCGAGGCCACCCAGCTGGTGGAGACCGGCTGGGCGCACGCGCTGGCGCCCGAGCGGACGCGCGTCCGCCAGGTCATGCCGCGGGTGCGGCCCGCCGGCGACGACGCCGAGCTGGCCCGCGACGGCGCCGCCCGCACCGCCCGCCTGTCGCATCTGGCGTTCGAGACGGCCCGGGGCGCGCTGCGGGACGGCCCGGTGCTGGTGCAGGTGCCGCGCCGCGGCTACCTGCCGGGCCTGGCGTGCGGGCGCTGCCGCGGCCCGGCCCGGTGCGGCGCCTGCCAGGGGCCGCTGGCGCTGACGTCGTCGCACGCCACCCCCTACTGCCGCTGGTGCGGGCGGATCGCGGGCGACTGGCGCTGCCCCCAGTGCGGGCACATCCACGTGCGGGCGGTCGTCGTCGGGGCGCGGCGCACGGCCGAGGAGCTGGGCAGGGCGTTCCCCGGCGTCAACGTCAGGACCTCCGGGCGCGACGGGGTGCTCGACACGGTCGGCGCGGAGCCCGCGCTGGTGGTGTCCACGCCCGGCGCCGAGCCGGTCGCGGACGGCGGCTACGCGGCCGCGCTGCTGCTGGACGGCTGGGTGCTGCTGGGCCGTCCCGACCTGCGGGCGGGGGAGGAGACCCTGCGCCGCTGGATGAACGCCGCCGCGCTCGTCCGCCCCTCGGCGCCGGTCGTGGTGGCCGCCGACGGGTCGCTCCCGGCCGTGCAGGCGCTCATCCGCTGGGACCCGGTCACGTTCGCCGAACGGGAGCTGGCCGAACGGCGCGGCGTGGGGTTCCCGCCCGCCGTGCGCATGGCCTCGCTCACCGCGTCCCCGGCGGCGGTCCGCGAACTGCTGGCCGAGGCGCGCCTGCCGGACGGCGCCGAGGTGCTCGGCCCCGTGCCGGTGCCCACCCCGCCCTCCGGCGCGTCCCCCGACAGGGAGGCCCAGGGCAGGGAACGCGCCCTCATCCGGGTGCCGCGCGGCGCGGGGCTCGCGCTCGCCCGCGCGCTGAAGGAGGCGCAGGGAGTGCGCAGCGCTCGTAAAGCTCCGGAAACGGTGCGCGTCCAGATCGACCCCCTGGAGCTGGTCTGACCACTAGGGTTCTCCGAGTGGCCGACAACTGCGTGGACGACTGGGTCAGCGGCGTGGACGACGCGCTGCGGGAGTGGGCGGACGAGCACGGCGGCGAGTCCGTCGACCCGCGGGGCGCGCGGCTGCTGCTCGACCTCATGCGCGACGACCTCGGGCTGGCCGGGCCGGGCGGGCTGACGCCCGCGCTGCTGCGCCGCCTGCTGCTGGAGATCTTCCCCGAGACGGTGGTCGCGGGCGCCGACGAGGTGCCCGACATCCTCGCCACCGCGCACCGCCTCGTGGCGTTCCTCGGCGAGTCCGGCGCCGTCCCGGCCGCACGCGCCGCCGAGCTGACCGCCGAGCTGGACGCGCTCGCGCCCCGGTTCGCCGAGGTGGTGACGGCCGCCGACACCGCCGAACGGCAGGCCGCGGCCGAGGTGATCCACGGCATGATGGTCGCCGAGGGGGTCGACCCGGACGACGCCGAGGCGGTCGAGCGGTGGGTGCGCGAGTTCGAGGCGCTGCCGGAGGCCGAGCGGTTCGCGCGCACCGAGGAGTACCTGCGCCGGGCCGAGGAACTGGTCGTCCCGCCGGTCCGGCTGGCGCCCGAGGCCGAGCTGGCCGCCGCCGCGCGCCGCTCCCCGCTCGTCGCCGAGGCGCTGTCGGGCGGCTCCGACCGGCTCCGGCAGGCCGCGGACGAGGCGGGGATCACCGAGGACGCCGGTGACGACGACCACGCGGTCCTGGACGCCTGGCTGCGGCTGTTCGACGCCGTGGCGGTGCCCGAGCACGACCCGTCCGGCGGCCTGAGCCCGGCCCAGCTGGTGCAGAACGAGCTGACCGGCGTGCTCATCCACCTCTACGAGCAGGACGAGCCGACCGCCCCCGAGCCGCTGGCGGCCGCGCTGATGCTCCACGTCGAGCAGGAGTACGAGGTCGCCGACGACCGGCGGACCCTGACCGCCGCGGTGGAGACCGCGCTGGCCGAGGAGATCGACAACCTGGTCCGCTGGGGCGTGGCCGAGACGCGCGACGGCGGCTTCGCGCTCACCCCGCTGGGCGTGTGGGGCGTGCGGGAGCTGCTGCTGGCCGACGGGTTCGTGGCGCCGCAGGTGGGCGAGCTGGCGGAGGTCCCGGCCGCGGACCTGGTGGCCGGGCTGACCTGGCACCGGCACGACACCGCCGACGAGGAGATCGACGGCTGGCTGGCCCGCCGCGACCCCCGCGACGCCGCCGCCGAGCTGCTGGAGGTCATGCGGACCGGCACCCCCGGCGCCCGCAACCTGGCCGCCGCCGTGCTCGAACGCGTCGGCCCGCAGGCCGCCGGCGCCGTCCGGGACGCCGTGCGGCACGCGCCCGTCCGGCCGTACGCCACGCTGTGGCTGAGCCGCAACGGCGACCCCGGCGCCGAGCTGAGCCGCGCCGAGTACGTGTGGATGTTCGTCGACTCGGTCGCCGGGATGATGGAGACCGCCGAACCCGACGAGGCGGTGCGGGCGGCCCTGGCCAAGGCGCCGGCCGACGCCGACATGGGCGCGCTGATCGACGACATCTGGCGCGCCGAGCACCCCGACGCCACCGACGTGCTCGTGGCGCTGGGCGACCACCACCCCGACAAGGCGCTGGCGAAGGCGGCCCGCACCGCCGCCTACAAGGCGCGGTCCAGCCGCAACGGCGCGGCGCCGCGGGGCGGGGACGCCTCCGGATCTTCGTAGACTGGGAGCACACCCACCGCGTGACAGGGCGCGAACTCGCAGAAGCACCGTAGGGAACGGAGTCCTCGTTGGCCGTCAAGCCCATCCGCCTCTTCGGCGACCCCGTGCTGCGCACCCCGGCCGAACCGGTCAAGGACTTCGACAAGGAGCTGCGCCGCCTCGTCAAGGACCTGACCGACACCATGATCGACGCGCCCGGCGCGGGCCTGGCCGCGCCGCAGCTCGGCGTGAGCCTGCGGGTGTTCACCTACTACGTCGACGACCGCCTCGGCCACCTGGTCAACCCGACCCTGGACCTGTCGGAGGAGCAGGAGACCGACGACGAGGGCTGCCTGTCGCTGCCCGGCCTGTCGTTCCCCACGCCGCGCGCGGTCCGCGCGGTCGCCAAGGGCTTCAACATGCACGGCGAGCCGATCACCCTGGAGGGCACGCACCTGCTGGCCCGCTGCGTCCAGCACGAGACCGACCACCTGGACGGCGTGATCTTCATCGACCGGATGGACGCCGAGCAGCGCAGGGCCGCGATGAAGGCGATCCGCGAGGCCGAGTGGTTCGGCGAGCCCGCGCCGGTGGTCAAGCAGTCCCCGCACCCCACGTTCGGGAAGGCCATCTAGGGTGAAGCTCGTTTTCGCCGGAACCCCGGAGGCGGCGGTGCCGTCGCTGGAGGCGCTGCTGGAGTCCGGGCACGAGGTGGCGGCCGTCGTCACCCGTCCCGACGCGCCCGCCGGACGCGGCCGCAGGCCGGCGCCCAGCCCGGTCGGGCGGCGCGCCGCCGAGGCCGGGATCGAGGTCCTCAAGCCCGCGAAGGTCCGCGACCCCGAGTTCCTGGACCGGCTGCGCGAGATCGCCCCCGACTGCTGCCCCGTCGTCGCCTACGGGGCGCTGCTGCCGCCCGTCGCGCTCGCCATCCCCCGCCACGGCTGGGTGAACCTGCACTTCTCCCTGCTGCCGGCCTGGCGCGGCGCCGCGCCCGTCCAGCACGCCATCCTGCACGGCGACGACGTGACCGGCGCCGCCACCTTCCAGATCGAGGAGGGCCTGGACACCGGCCCGGTCTACGGGGTGCTGACCGAGCCGATCAGCGACGACGACACCGCCGGGACGCTGATGGAGCGCCTCGCGCACGCGGGCGCGCGGCTGCTGGTCGACACGATGAACGGCATCGAGGCGGGCATCCTGGAACCGCGCCCGCAGCCCGGCGACGGCGTCTCGCACGCCGCCAAGATCACCCCGGAGGACGCGCGGGTCGACTGGGCCGCCCCGGCCATGCGGGTCGACCGGCTCGTCCGCGCCTGCACGCCCGCGCCCGGCGCCTGGACCACCTTCCGCGGCGAACGCCTCAAGCTCGGCCCCGTCCGCCCCTGCGTGGGCGGCGACCCGCTGCCCCCCGGCGCGCTGCGCGTGCGCAAGAACGAGGTGCTGGCCGGCACGAGCACGTCCCCGGTCGTGCTCGGCGAGGTCCAGCCGCAGGGCAAGCGCCGCATGAACGCCCTCGACTGGACGCGCGGCGTCCGGCTCACCGACGAGGACCGCCTGGACTGATGCCGCCCGCCCACCGCAACCAGCGCGGCCGCCGCGGCGCCCCCCGCCGGCCCGGCGGCCCCCGCCGCACCGGCCGTCCCCCCGAGGACCTGGCCCGCCGCACCGCGTTCGACGTCATCCGGGCCGTGCAGACCCGCGACGCCTACGCCAACCTGCTGCTGCCCAACCGCCTGCGCTCGCGCGGACTGACCGGACGCGACGCCGCGCTCGCCACCGAGCTGACCTACGGCACACTGCGCGGCCGCGGCACCTACGACGCCGTCCTGGCGCTGTGCAGCGACCGTGAGCTGCGCCGCATCGACCCGCCGCTGCTGGACGTGCTGCGGCTGGGCGCCCACCAGATCCTGGCCACCCGCATCCCGCCGCACGCCGCCGTCGGCACCGCCGTCGACCTGGCCAGGTCGGTCGCCGGCCCGGGGCACGCCAAGTTCGCCAACGCCGTGCTGCGCAAGGTCGCCACCCGCGACCTGACGGCGTGGCTGGCCATCGTCGCGCCCGAGGGCGGCGACGAGGTGGCGCGGCTGTCGGTCGCGCACAGCCACCCCACGTGGATCGTCTCGGCGCTGCGCGACTCTCTCGGGCCCGACCGCGGCGAGATCGAACGGCTGCTGGCCGCCGACAACGAACGTCCCCACGTCACCCTGGTGGCCCGGCCCGGCCGCGCCACCCCGGAGGAGTTGTACGAGGCGGGGGCCGAGCCGGCGCCGCACTCCCCCTACGGGGCGGTGCTGCCCGAGGGAGACCCCGCCGCGATCCCGGCCGTCCAGGAGGGCCGCGCCGCCGTCCAGGACGAGGCCAGCCAGCTCGTCGCGCTCGCCCTGGCCGCCGTGCCGCTGGACGGCCCCGACGCCCGCTGGCTCGACATGTGCGCCGGGCCCGGCGGCAAGGCGGGCCTGCTGTCGGCCGTGGCCGCGCAGCGCGACGCCCGCCTGCTGGCCGCCGACGTGCAGCCGCACCGCGCCGGGCTGGTCCGCGGCGCCGTGGACGACCGCGCCGGCGTGATCGTCGCCGACGGCACCGCGCCCGCCTGGCGTCCCGGCGCGTTCGACCGCGTGCTGCTGGACGCGCCGTGCACCGGCCTGGGCGCGCTGCGGCGCCGTCCCGAGGCGCGGTGGCGGCGCGGCCCCGAGGCCGTGGCCGAGCTGACGCCGCTGCAGCGGGGGCTGCTGGCGTCGGCGCTGGAGGCGGTCCGCCCCGGCGGGGTGGTCGCGTACGTGACGTGCTCGCCGCACCTGGCCGAGACCAGCGTGGTCGTGGACGACGTGCTGCGCGGCCGCGACGACGTGGAGCGCCTCGACTCCCCGGCGGCGCTCGCCGCCGTCGCGCCCGCCCTGACCGGCGTCGCGACGGCCGAGGACGGCTACGCCCGGTTCTGGCCGCACCGGCACGGCACCGACGCGATGTTCCTGGCCCTGCTGCGCCGCCGCTGAGACACGCCCTCTGACCTGCTCTCGGTAACGCCAGGGAACCTTTGCGTGTTGGACGGCGGTTCTTCTGGGGACGTCTCAGTAACGTTGGCGGTCTGCCGGACAGGAACGTCCCGGGGGAGTCCTTGGTGCTCACCGATTTCATGGAGGCCATGTCGTTCATCGGGAGCGGCGGCGTCTACCTGTCGCTTCTGGTGCTCGTCTACTGGTGCGTGGATCCCCGGTGGGGGGCCAGGGCCGCGGTGCTGCTGACGATCAGCACGGTGCTCAACACCGTGCTGAAGCTGTTCTTCCACGAGCCGCGGCCGTTCTGGACCGACACCTCGATCACCGGGCACGAGCCGCGCGACTCGTTCGGCATGCCGTCCGGGCACGCCCAGAGCGCGGCGGTGTTCTGGGGCTTCGCCGCCGCGCGGGCACCGGCGGGCCGTCCGGCGCTGCGCCGCGCGGCCTGGGCGGTCGCGCTGGTGATGATCGGCCTGATCGGGGCGTCGCGGGTCGTGCTGGGCGTGCACTCGATCGGGCAGGTGGCCGCCGGGTACGCGATCGGCGCGGTCCTGCTGGCGGTCGGGCTGCACCTGGAGCCGCTGGTGGTGCCGTGGTGGACGCGGCGTCCGCTCGCCGCGCAGCTCGGGCTGGCGCTGGGCGTGTCGCTGGTCCTCGCCGGGTTCGGCTGGGCCGCGGTGGAGGCGCTGGACGGCTGGCACTGGCCCGCGTCCTGGGCGCACGCGATCGCGGCGGCCGGCGGCCGCGTCGAGCCGATCACCGTGGGCGACTCCGCGGCCGCGGCGGGCGGTCTGTTCGGCCTGCTGGCGGGCCTGTCGTGGATGGCCTACCGGGGCGGGTACGACGCGTCCGGGCAGGTGTGGCGGCGGCTGGCGCGCGTCCCGGTGGGCGCGGTGGGCGTGTCGGCGTTCTACACCCTCGGGCTGTTCCTCGGCACCCAGCCGGTGCAGGCGTTCGCCGGGCATGCGCTGCTGGCGCTGTGGGCGACGGCCGGGGCGCCGGAGGCGTTCATGCGGCTCGGGCTGGCGCCGCGCACCACCCGCGCGGTCACCCGGGCGGGTGAGGAGCGCGCCGAGGTGCGGCAATAGACTCGGTCCATCATGGCCGCACCGCAGATCTCTCCCAGCATCCTGTCCGCCGACTTCGCCCGGCTCGCCGACGACGTGGCCGCCATCTCCGGCGCCGCCGACTGGGTGCACGTCGACGTGATGGACAACCACTTCGTGCCCAACCTCACCCTCGGGCTGCCGGTGGTGCAGGCGCTGCTCAAGCACAGCGCGCTGCCGCTGGACTGCCACCTGATGATCGAGGACCCGGACCGCTGGGCGCCCCAGTACGCCGAGGCGGGGGCGGGCAGCGTCACCATCCACGCCGAGGCGGCCAAGGCGCCGATCCGCACCCTGCGCGCCATCCGCGCCGCCGGGGCCCGCGCCGGCCTCGGCATCAACCCGGCGACGCCGGTCGAGCCGTACGAGGACCTGCTCGGCGAGATCGACATGCTGCTGCTGATGACCGTCGAGCCGGGCTTCGGCGGGCAGAAGTTCCTGGACGTGGTGCTGCCCAAGGTCCGCCGCGCCCGCCAGATGATCAAGGGGCGGGACCTGAACGTGTGGCTGCAGGTCGACGGCGGCGTCAGCGCCGAGACGATCGAGCGGTGCGCCGAGGCGGGCGCCGACGTGTTCGTGGCGGGCAGCGCCGTGTACGGCGCCGACGACCCGGCCGACGCCGTGCGCCGCCTGCGCGCCCAGGCGGAGCGCGCCGCCCCCGCCGGCTGAACCCTCGCCTGCTGCACCTCTGTCGGCGAACCCCGGCCGGCTGAACCCTGCCGGGTGGACCGCTACCAAGCGAGCGCTTGGTTGGCCACATCCGGCCGTGGGAAGTCTCACATCCGGCCGGGAATGCGCGGCATGGCACACTGGTTGGCAGCAGTGAACGCGTGCTCCGGGGTCGGTGAAAGTCCGAACCGGCGGTGACAGTCCGCGACCCGGCCGAATCCATCGGCCGGTTGACCCGGTGGAATTCCGGGACCGACGGTGAAAGTCCGGATGGGAGGCAGCGCGCGAGGCGTCCTTTTCCGCCGCCGTGGCGGCCGGGACGGGGACGCCGGCCGTACGCACCGTACGCACGTCCCGGAGCCCGTGCCGACGCATGAGGAGGCCCCGGGACATGTTCACCGGCATCGTCGAGGAACTCGGCGAGATCGTCGCGCTGGAGCCCGCCGGAGACTCGGCGCGCATCACCATCCGCGGTCCGCTCGTCACGCAGGACGCGGTGCACGGCGCGTCGATCGCCGTCAACGGCGTCTGTCTGACCGTGGTCGAGGTCAAGGACGACGCCTTCACCGCCGACGCGGTCAAGGAGACGCTGGATCGCTCCAGCCTCGGCGCGCTCGGCCCCGGCTCCCGCGTCAACCTCGAGCGCCCCGTGCGCCTGTCCGACCGGCTCGGCGGCCACCTGGTGCAGGGCCACGTGGACGGCGTCGGCCGCCTGATCTCCCGCGAGCCCGGCGAACGCTGGGACGTGGTCACCTTCTCCCTGCCGCCCGAGCTGTCCCGCTACGTGGTGGACAAGGGCTCCATCACCGTCGACGGCGTCAGCCTCACCGTGGTCGAGGCGGGCGCGGACCGCTTCAGCGTCGCGCTCATCCCCACCACCCTGGAGCTGACCACGCTCGGGCTCAAGCGGCCCGGCGACCCGGTGAACCTCGAAGTGGACGTGGTGGCCAAGTACGTCGAGCGCATGCTCGGGAGCCGGGTGGTCCCGTGAGCTGGTACGAGGCCGGATTCCACGTCGCCGGGCAGAAGGTGCTGTGGACCGACCTGGTGGGCAACGCCTGCGCCCTGGGCACGGTCTGGCTGGCGACGCTGCGCACCGTCTGGACGTGGCCGGTGCAGCTGGCCGGATCGGTGCTGCTGTTCGCCGCGTCCCTCAGCGCCCACGTCACCGGCAACGCGCTCAAGCAGGTGATGTTCGCCGTGCTGGCGGTGTACGGCTGGCAGAGGTGGGCGCACGGCACGCGCCGGGCCGACGGCCTGCCCGTGCGTTTCGGCACCGTCCGCGAGCGCACCGCGCTGCTGGCCGCCACGGTGGCCGGGACGGTCGTCGTGGCGATGCTGTTCGAGCACTTCGACGCGTCCTGGGCGCCCTGGCCGGACGCCTACATCTTCGTGGGCAGCGCGGCCGCGACCTTCGCCCAGGGCCGCGCGCTGATCGACTTCTGGTGGATCTGGCTGGCGGTCGATCTCGTGGGCGTGCCCCTGGCCCTGATGTCCGGCCTGTGGGTGACCGGCGCGGTGTACGGCGTCTTTTTGGTACTCGTGTTGAACGGGTACCGCGACTGGCGCCGTATCTGGCAGGCGCGAAGCGTGCATACCCCCCGACCCGAGGCGGTGGCCAATTGACCGAGACCGTGACCGACACCGTGACCGAGACCGTGACCCACACCCAGACCGACACCCAGACCGACACCGAGGGCGTCTTCGACGACATCGAGGCCGCCGTCGCCGACATCGCGGCGGGCCGGCCCGTCCTCGTCGTCGACGACGAGGACCGCGAGAACGAGGGCGACATCATCTTCGCCGCCGCCAGGGCGACCCCCGAGCTGCTGACGTTCGCCATCCGCCACACCAGCGGCGTGATCTGCGTGCCGATGCCCGGCGAGGACCTGGACCGGCTGGGCGTCCCGCTGATGACCGCGCAGAACGGCGAGGCCATGCGCACCGCGTTCACCGTCAGCGTGGACGCCCGCGAGGGCATCGACACCGGCATCTCCGCCGCCGACCGGGCCCACACCATCCGGCTGCTGGCCGACCCCGCCACCGGCCCGGCCGACCTCGTCCAGCCGGGGCACATCTTCCCGCTGCGCTACCGGCCCGGCGGGGTGCTGCGCCGCCGCGGCCACACCGAGGCCGCCGTGGACCTGGCCCGGCTGGCCGGCCTGCCGCCGGTCGGCGTGCTGGCCGAGGTCGTCAACGACGACGGCACCATGGCCCGGCTGCCCGAGCTGCAGGTGTTCGCCAAGGAGCACGGGCTCAGGCTGATCTCCATCGAGCAGCTCGCCGAGTACCGGCGCCGCCGCGAGCCGACGGTCACCCGGGTCGTGGAGACCCGGCTGCCCAACCGGTTCGGGATGTGGCGGGCCGTCGGGTTCGCCAGCGAGATCGACGGCGGCGAGCACGTCGCGCTCGTCCTCGGCGACCTGGGCGACGGCGAGGACGTGCTGGTGCGGGCGCACTCCGAATGCCTGACCGGCGACGTGCTGCACTCCGAGCGCTGCGACTGCGGCACCCAGCTGGACGCGGCCATGGAACGCGTCGCCGCCGAGGGCCGCGGCGTGATCCTCTACCTGCGCGGGCACGAGGGCCGCGGCATCGGCCTGCTGGCCAAGCTGCGCGCCTACGCGCTGCAGGACGGCGGCTCCGACACCGTGGACGCCAACCTGGAGCTGGGGCTGCCGGCCGACGCCCGCGAGTACTCCAACGCCGCGCACATGCTGCGCGAGCTGGGCGTGCGGTCGGTCCGGGTGCTCACCAACAACCCGCGCAAGCTCGCCGGGCTGGACGGCTTCGGCCTGCGGATCCTGGGCCGCGAGAGCCTGCCCACCGTCGTCACCGAGCACAACCGCCGCTACCTGGCGGCCAAGCGCGACCGTCTCGGCCACCAGATCGAGGGCCTGGCGGCGAAGGAGGAGGTCTCATGAGCGGGACGGGCCGTCCCGAGGACACCGTCGTCGACGCGCGCGACCTGACCCTCGGCGTGGTGTGCACGCGCTGGCATCCGCAGGTCACCGATACCCTGTTGGAGCGGGCGCTGGCCGCGGCCAAGGCGTGCGGCGTGGCCGAGCCCGTCGTCGCGCGCGTCGCGGGGGCGCTGGAGATCCCGGTGGTCGCCCAGCGGCTCGCCCGCGACCTGGACGCCGTGGTGTGCCTCGGCGCGGTGATCCGCGGCGAGACCGCCCACTTCGACTACGTGTGCGACTCGGTCACCGCCGGCGTGACGCGGGTCGCGCTCGACGAGTCGACACCGGTGGGCAACGGCGTCCTGACGTGTGACACCATGGAACAGGCACTCGACCGAAGCGGGCTGCCGGGCAGCCGCGAGGACAAGGGATGGGAGGCGACTGTGGCCGCACTCGACACGGCACTGACCCTGCGAGGGCTGCGGCATCACGGTCACGCCGGGCACGGCGTGGAGCATCCTGGCTCCTGAACGTCCCCCGGTTCCGTCGATTCCATCCTTCGAAAGGTTTCACCGTGCTGTCTCTCGTCCTGCCCAAGGGGTCCCTGGAAAAGGCGACCATGGAGCTGTTCGACGCGGCCGACCTGACCGTCCGCCGCGCCTCCGACCGCGACTACCGCGCCTCCATCGACGACCCGCGCATCGACCGGGTGCGGGTGCTGCGCCCGCAGGAGATCCCGACCTACCTGGAACAGGGCCTGTTCGACCTCGGCATCACCGGCCGCGACTGGATCACCGAGACCGACGCCGACGTGGTGAGCCTGGGGCAGCTGCAGTACTCCAAGGCCACCTCCAACCCGGTCCGCGTGATCATCGCGGTGCCCAACGACGCCCCCTGGCAGCGGGTGTCCGACCTGCCGGAGGGCGTGCGGATCTCCACCGAGTTCCCGGCGCTGACCCGGCGCTTCCTCGACAAGCACGGCGTCAAGGCGACGGTCGTGCCGTCCTACGGCGCCACCGAGGCCAAGGTGCCCGACATCGTGGACGCGATCGTCGACCTCACCGAGACCGGCTCGTCGCTGCGCAAGAACGGGCTGCGCATCCTGGACACCCTGCTGACCAGCTACACCGAGCTGGTCGCCAACCGCGAGGCCTACGAGGACGAGGCCAAGCGCGCGGCGATGGAGGACGTCTCCCTGCTGCTGCAGGGCGCCATCCGGGCCCGCGGCAACGTGCTGCTGAAGCTGAACGTCGGCAACGACCAGCTGCCCGCGGTGCTGGACATCATGCCGTCGATGTCCGCGCCGACGGTCACGCCGCTGGCGGGCGGCGACCAGCACGCGGTGGAGAGCGTGGTCGCCAAGCGCGGCGTCAACACCCTGATCCCGGCGCTCAAGGCGGCCGGTGCCCGTGACATCCTCGAGATCCCGATTTCCAAGATTGTCGACTGACGTCCCGGCGCTTCCGGTGGTGTGGCGCCCGCGCACCACGCGGATCGTGGCCTACACGATGGCGGGCGTGATCGTGCTCGGCATGGTCGTGCTCGCCATCGTCGTGGCCCCCAGCTTCCAGATCGCCGACCGCATCCTGCTGGTGCTGTTCGGCCTGGGCCTGGCCTGGATCCTGCACATGCTGGCCCGCTGCCACGTCGCCGCCGACACGTCGGGCCTCACCGTCGTCAACGCCTTCCGCACCCGCCGCCTGGCCTGGGCCGAGGTGGTGGACGTGACGATGAACGTCGGCGACCCGTGGCCCACCCTCGACCTCGCCGACGGCACCACCCTGGGCGTCATGGGCATCAACGCCACCGAGAAGACCCGCGCCGCCCACGACTTCGCCCAGCTCCAGGCCCTCCTGAAGACCCACGCCGAAGCCCCCGACCCCCAGTGACCCGCGCCCCACGGCGATGCGGTGACCGCTTCGCGGGGGCTCGGCTTGTGCCGCGAAGGCCCCCTGGGGGCGCATGGTGACCAGAATCAACTCTCCCTGTTCGGATGCGCGCGGCACGGGCATTGAGCTTAACTAGGGAGGGTGAGTGCGATGCCTGCGGAAAGTGACGACGCGACTACGCCGTCGCTGCCACAATGGGTGATCCCCCCGCCGGGCGGGTTCACCGCCGACGACTTCCTCAAGATGCGCGGCCTCCCCCGGCACACGGAGCTGATCGACGGGAGTCTCGTCTTCGTGAGCCCGCAGGAGAAATGGCACAACCGGGTCATCAACCTTCTTGTCCAGGAACTCGATCGCCAGGCGCCCGCGGAGTTCCGGGCGGAGCGGGAGATGGCCGTCAAGCTCGCCAAGCGCCAGGTCCCCGAGCCTGACGTGCTGGTCGTCACCGCCGAGGCTTATGAGCGGACGAGCCCGAGCACTCACTACTTCCCCGACGACGTCGTGCTGGCGATCGAGGCGGTGTCGCCCGACTCCGAGGATCGGGATCGCGACACCAAGCCGCGCAAGTACGCGGCGGGCGGTATCCGGCACTTCTGGCGGGTGGAGCACGATGGAGGGCGTACCGTTGTGCACGTCTATGAGCGTGATCTGGAGTCCGGAGGCTATGCCTTGACCGGCATCCACCATGATCGACTGCAGGTGAAGGTGCCGTTCGACATCGAGATCGACTTCACCGACGTCTGGAGCCGGCGTAAGGGGTGAGGGGCGTCAGGCGGTGAGGAGGGTGGCGGTGCCGGCGGCCATCAGGGCCAGGGCCCAGATCTGGTCGAGGTTGAGCCAGGCTCGGCGCAGGACGGTCAGGCCGAGGAACTCGTAGACGGCGACGGCGACGACGCCCGCGACGGCGAACATGGCCAGGGTGTGCACGCCGGTGACGAAGATCCCCGCCGACAGGGCGCCACCGTCGGCGTGCAGGCGGTGGTCGTGGCCTTCCGGCGCGGGCATGCTGGTCAGGACGGGCAGCAGCATCAGGCCCGCGCCGTGCACCGAGGACATCAGGAACGACCAGCCCGCCAGCTGCCACAGCGACAGCCGCATGCCGACCCAGCGGAAGTGCCGCTGCGACAGCAGGCGCCACAGGCCGAAGCCGACGAGCACGGCCCCGCCCACGATGGCGATCACGCGGGTGGTGGTCACCGAACGGGTGAGGGAGACCAGCACGGCGATCGCGCCGACGGATGCGGCGTGCCCGGCGGCGATGGCGGGCAGCGACTGCAGCAGCCGCGCGCGGCTGCGTTCCTGCAGGCCGCGGGCGACCGCGAACAGCCAGCCCATCCCCGGGTTGAGGCCGTGAAAGGCGCCGAGTGCCACCAGCGCCGCCAGGGAGCCGTTGGTCATCTACGGGTAGCAGTAGGAGTCGGAGGACGCGTCGCCGCCCTGCAGGCGCGTCTGGTGGGGACGCAGGCCGCGGAACTCCTCGCCGTGCGGGAAGAACCGCTCGTCGAACGCGAAGCCGTCCGGGGTGGAGTCGAGCTTGGCCATCCAGGCGCCCACGCCGTCGGGGTAGAACTGGTCGTCCCAGGACCCGTAGAGGGAGTTGGTGACGTAGACGCGGCGGCCGTCGCGGCTGACCTCCACCATCTGCGGGCCTCCGGCCAGCGGCAGGTCGGGCGCGGCGGGGTGCGGGGTGCGGCCGACGATGCCGCCGATGCGCACCGAGCCCGCCTCCACGGGGTTGAACGGGTCGCTGACGTCGTAGCGCTTGAGCTCGCCGGTGCCCCAGCACGACACGTACAGCCACTTGTCGTCGACGGACAGGTCGATGTCGGTGACCAGCGGCGGGACCGCGCCGAACGGCTGGATGACGGGCGGGAGGTCCTCGGCGTCGGCCGGTTCGGCGGGGATGGTGATGACCTTGCGGGCGGCCCACCGGTCGCCGTCGCGGTGCCACAGCCACACCGAGGCCGACAGGTCCTCGACGCTGACCACGACCCCGGCGAACCCGTACAGCTTGGTCGGGTCGTGGGCGGGTCGCAGCTCCAGCACCATCTGGTGCTCGTCGCCCAGGTCGACCGTCTGGACGTGGGAGCGTTTGCGCAGGTCCCAGAAGTGCAGGGCGTGGCCGTACTTGCGGCCGAGCAGCAGTTCGCCGACGACGCCGTCCTCCACCATGGACGGGGTGCCCCACTCGGAGGTGATCAGGACGTCGTGGGCGATGTGCCACCAGGCGTCGTAGGCCAGGTGCTGCGGGCCGCGGTCGACCTCCCACCGGCCGAGCACCTCGAAGGAGGTGTGGTCCAGCAGCGCGATCCCGCCCGGCCCGTCCTGTCCATTGGCGCCGCCCAGTGCGGTGAGGTACAGGCCCTCGGGGCCGCAGTGGACGGTGTGGGGGCGGGAGTAGCCGGCGCGTTCGGCCAGTTCCTCCGGCTCGATGGTCTTGACGATGCTGGGCTTCTTGGGGTCGTCCTTGGTGTCCAGGACGTAGACGCGCGATGAGCGCAGCCCCGGCACGATCAGGTAGCGGCGTTCGACGTGAGGGTGCGGCGCGTAGGGGCACAGGGCGCTGCTGCACGCGTTCCAGCCGAAGTGGTGGAGCTCGTCGCCGAGGTTGGGCAGTTCGGTCCAGCCGACCACGGAGCCGTAGGAGTCGGAGTCGGGGTCCACGTCCAGGACGGCGATGGCGTCGGGCTTGGCGGCGGCCCGGTCGAACGCGGCGACGTACGCCAGCGTCTCCGGAGGCGCGTTCACGGCCTCCCTGGGCGAGGCGTAGAAGGTGGGGTCCGGCTTCCACAGTGCCATGGCAGGCTCCTACCCATTCGTCGGTTCGGGGTCACGTTGGTGCGGGGCGGTGTGCCGGGACCGGTCAGGTGACCGTCACGGGATGCCGGACTACCGCCCCGAAGAGATAGCCGAGGGTGTTGTGGGGCGCGGTGGCGGGCTGGACGGCGCCCGTCTCGTCGGTGGCCCGCGCCAGCAGCTCGTGACGGCCGGGGCCGGGGGGACGCCACGGCAGCTCCCACCGCACCCAGGCGCGCGCCAGGCCGGGGCCGTGCAGGCGGGCGTTCCGCCAGGTGGCGCCGCCGTCCACGCTGACCTCCACGCGGCGTACGCGACCGTTGCCCGACCAGGAGCGGCCGTGCAGCACGTGGGTGCGGCCCCCGTGCAGGGTGGCGTCCCAGGCCAGCTCGAACGCGCTCTTGACGTTCATGCGGGTGAGAGGCGCGCTGCCCTCCTCGGGGTAGCCGGGCCCGAACAGCCGGTAGTAGCGGGTGTTCCAGGGCGAGAAGAGGGGCTGGTCGGCCACCTGGATGTCACCGAGCCACTTGATGGAGGCGATGCCCACCCAGGACGGGACGACCAGCCGCACCGGGTAGCCGTGGTCGGGCGGCAGGGGCGCGCCGTTCATCTCGTAGGCCAGCAGCACGTCCTTGAGGGCCTTGGCGACGGGCAGGGGGCGGCGCACGCGGCCGAGGTTCTCGCCCCCGTCGGTGTAGTCGGGGTCCAGGCCGCGGGGGAGGACGTCCACGGCGTGGCGGGTCAGCCCGGCACGTTCCAGGACGGCGGCCAGCGGAACGCCCCGCCAGCGCGCCACGCCGACCGCGCCCAGCCTCCAGGGGGTGCCTGACACCTGCTGCCCCTGCTGGGAGGTGTAGTAGCTGCGCCCGTTGCCCGTGCACTCGATGAAGGCCGTCAGCGTCTCCGACCGCATGCCGAGCAGGTCCTCGTAGGTGAACTCGACGGGACGGTCCTCGGTGGGGGAGCCGTGCAGCCCGGTGCCCCACAGCTTCAGCCGCCAGGTGCGCGCGTCGATCAGCGGGGTGGACACGTGGTTGCGGACGAAGAACCGGTCGGCCGGGGTGAGCAGGCCCTGCCCGCGCATCGCCTCCCACCGCGTCTCGGCGTTGGTGCCGTGGACGACGAACAGCTCGGGCGGCAGCGGCTTGACGATGGGCCCGGCGGACGCCTGCGCGGGAGCGGCCGGCGTCTGCGCGGAGGCGGCCGCGGCGCCGGCCGTACGGGTCAGGGCCGCGCCCAGGCCGAGGCCCGCCGCCCCCGCGCCGAGGCGGAACATCGCCCGCCGGGAGAGCCCTCCGGCGAGCCGTGCCCGCCACTGCGCCGCCCGCACCCGCTCGTAGACGGCCTCGTCCGTCAGATCCGCCCCGCTCACGTCCGGCTGCGTACCGTCAAGGTCCATACCGGCGATGCTGCTGAACCGGCGACCGAAAGTCAACTTTCCCTACTTGATTGACCAAAAATTGGGGGGCTGCGAAATCGGCGGATACTGCCGGTGAGAGACGCGCGCCCGGTGAGTAGCCTGGCAGCGTGTGGGAGCCCGCGGCCGTCGCCGAGACCCGTTCGCCCGTCGAGCTGGCGGGCCTGCTGGACCGGCACGGCTACCTGTGCGACGAGGGCCTGGCCACCGCCTGCTTCCTGGCGCTGCGGATGCGGCGGCCGCTGTTCCTGGAGGGCGAGGCCGGGGTCGGCAAGACCGAGCTGGCCAAGACGCTCGCCAGGGTGCTGGACGCGCCGCTGATCCGGCTGCAGTGCTATGAGGGGCTGGACGCCGCCCAGGCCCTCTACGACTGGGACTTCCCCCGCCAGCTGCTGCACCTGCGGGCCGCCGAGGCCGCCGGGGTCACCGACGTCACCCGGCTGGAGGGCGAACTGTACGACCGGCGGTTCCTGGTCGCCCGGCCGCTGCTGCGCGCCCTGGAGACGGTGCCCAGCGTGCTGCTGGTCGACGAGATCGACCGGGCCGACGACGAGTTCGAGGCGTTCCTGCTGGAGGTGCTGAGCGACTTCACCATCTCGGTGCCCGAACTCGGCACGATCCGCGCCGAACGGCCCCCGGTCGTGGTGGTGACGTCCAACCGCACCCGCGAGGTGCACGACGCGCTCAAGCGCCGCTGCCTGTACCACTGGCTGGAGCACCCCTCCTACGACCGGGAGGTGGCGATCATCCGGCGCCGCCTGCCCGGCGCGTCCGAGCGGCTGGCCGGGCAGGTCGCCCGCGCCGCCCAGCGGCTGCGCGCCCAGGACCTGCTCAAGCCGCCCGGCGTCGCCGAGAGCCTGGACTGGACCGAGGCGCTGGTCGCGCTCGGCGTCCGCGACCTGGACCCGGACGTGGCGGCGGTGACGCTCGGCGCCGTCCTGAAGTACCGCGAGGACCAGGAGCGCGTGCGCGGCCACGGCCTGGCCGCGCTGGTCGACGGCGGCGGCCCGCCCGGCGGGACGTGACGGCGATGGGCGCGACGCGGGACGTCACCGACACGATCGTCGGGTTCGCGCGCACGCTGCGCGCGGCGGGCGTCGGCGCCGATCCCGAACGCGTGCACGCCATGCTCGCCGCGCTCGACCACCTCGACGTCCTCGACCCCGCCGACGTGTACTGGGCGGGACGGCTGACGCTGTGCTCCGACCCCGACGACCTGCCCCGCTACGACCGCTGTTTCGCCGCCTACTTCTCCGGGCGGACGGCGCGTCCGGGCCGCCGTCCGCCGCCCCCGGTGGTGGTGCGCCGCCCCGCCGCCGAGTCCGGCGCCGAGGCCGGCGACGCCGGGGACCCGGCCGGCGCCGCGCTCGCCGTCGCCGGCGACGTGGAGGTGCTGCGGCACCGCGACGTGGCCCGGCTCGGCCCCGCCGAACGCGCCGAGATCAACCGGCTGATCGCGCTGCTGGACGCCTCGTCCGCGCGGCGCCGGTCCCGCCGGTTCGCGCCCGCCCCCGCCGGACGGCTCGACCCGGCCCGCACCGTCCGCGAGGTGCTGCGCCGCGGCGGGGAGATCTCGCTGCTGAGGCGCCGCGCCCACCGCACCCGGCGGCGGCGCGTGGTGCTGCTGGTCGACGTCAGCGGGTCGATGAGCCCCTACGCCGACGCGCTGCTGCGGTTCGCGCACGCCGCGGCCCGCTCGGGCGGCCGGACGGTGGAGGTGTTCAGCGTCGGGACCCGCCTGACCCGGCTCACCCGCGAGCTGCGGCACCGCGACCCCGACACGGCGATGGCGGCGGTGTCGGCCGCGATCCCCGACTGGAGCGGCGGCACCCGGCTCGGCGCCGAGCTCAAGGAGTTCCTCGACCGGTTCGGGCAGCGCGGCATGGCGCGCGGGGCCGTGGTGGTCATCGCCTCCGACGGCTGGGAACGCGGCGACGCCACGCTGCTCGGCGAGCAGATGCGCCGCCTGGCGCGGCTGGCGCACCGCGTGGTGTGGGCCAACCCGCACAAGGCCCGTCCCGGGTACGAACCCCTCACGGCGGGCATGGCGGCGGCGCTGCCGCACGTCGACGACTTCACCTCCGGGCACAGTCTCGGCGCGCTGCAGGAACTCGCCCGCCTGGTCGGGACGTCCAGCAGACAGGGAGGCGCCCATGCGTGACGTGCTCGGCGACATCGCGTCCTGGTACGCGGCGGGCGAGACGTTCGGGCTGGCGACCGTGGTGAACACCTTCCGCAGCGCGCCCCGCCCGCCCGGCGCGGCCATGGCGGTGTCACCGTCGGGTGAGGTGGTCGGCAGCGTGTCGGGCGGCTGCGTCGAGGGCGCGGTGTACGACCTGGCGCAGTCGGTGATCGCGTCCGGGGAGCCGGTCGTGCAGCGGTACGGGGTCAGCGACGACGACGCGTTCGCCGTCGGCCTGACCTGCGGCGGCATCCTGGACGTGCTGGTCGAGCCGGTCGGCCCCGCCACCTTTCCCGAGTTCGACCGGGTCGCCGCCTCGATCGAGGCGCGCGAGCCGGTGGCGGTCGCCACCGTGGTGGGCGGGCCGGGACGGCTCGGCGCCCGCCGGGTGATCTGGGCGGACCGCGCGTCCGGCAGCCTGGCGCCCGGCGCGCCGCACGCGGCCCGGCTCGACGCCGCCGTGGACGACGACGCGCGCGGCATGCTCGCCCAGGGCCTGACCGGGCAGCGGCACTACGGCCGCGAGGGGGAGCGGCGCCTGGACGAGCTGTCGGTGTTCGTGCACTCGTTCGCGCCGCCGCCGCGCCTGCTGGTGTTCGGCGCGATCGACTTCGCCGCCGCCGTCGCCCGCGTCGGCAAGTTCCTCGGCTACCACGTGACCGTGTGCGACGCCCGGCCGGTGTTCGCCACGTCCAAGCGGTTCCCCGAGGCCGACGAGGTCGTGGTGAAGTGGCCGCACAAGTACCTGGACGAGATCGACGTGGACGAGCGCACCGCGATCTGCGTGCTCACCCACGACCCCAAGTTCGACGTGCCGCTGCTGCAGGTCGCGCTGCGCACCCCCGCCGGGTACGTGGGCGCCATGGGGTCGCGCCGCACCCACGACGACCGGACGAAACGCCTGCGCGAGGCCGGGCTCACCGACGCCGAGCTGTCCCGGCTGCGCTCGCCCATCGGCCTGGACCTGGGCGCCCGCACCCCCGAGGAGACGGCCGTGTCGATCGCCGCCGAGCTGATCCAGCTCCGCTGGGGCGGCTCGGGCCGCCCGCTCAGCAGCACGTCCGGCCGCATCCACGGCGACGCCAGCTGATGGCGGCACACGGCGACGGCCCCGCCGGGCTGCTGCTGGCGGCCGGTGCGGGCAGGCGGCTCGGGCGGCCCAAGGCGCTGGTGGAGGTCGAGGGCGAACGGCTCGTCGACCGCGGCGTGCGGGTGCTGCGCGAGGGCGGCTGCGCCCCGGTGATCGTGGTGACCGGGGCGGCGCCCGTGGAGGTGATCGGTGCGATCGTCGTGCCGAACCCCGCCTGGCGCACCGGCATGGGGTCGTCGCTGCGGGCCGGGCTCGCGGCGCTGCCGCCGGACGCGCCCGCCGTCGTCGTCGCGCTGGTCGACCAGCCGCGCGTCGGCGCCGCCGCCGTGCGCCGGCTGGTGGAGGCGTACCGGGGCGGCGCCCGCGTCGCCGTGGCCACCTACGGCGGGGCGCCGCGCAATCCCGTGCTCATCGCCCGCGAGCACTTCGCGGGCGCCGCCGAGGCCGCCGTCGGGGACATGGGCGCCCGCGCGTTCCTGCGCGCCCGTCCGGACCTGGTCACGCCCGTCCCCTGCGACGACGTCGCCGCCCCCGACGACATCGACACCCCCGCCGACCTGGCCGCCTTCACCCGGCCGCCCGGAGACGCCCGCTGACGCCCGTGCCGCATGTCCCGTTGACTGTGGTGATCGCTTCGGGTCGGATGGACCGCACTGGTCCGGCAGTCCGGTGGAGGTCGTCATGTCCAAGCCCCGCCCCGCCCATCTCGACAATCCCGCCTTCTCCAGGTTCATGAAGGTCACCAGCGCGGCGCACGTGGCGCTGTACCGGCTGTCGGGCGGGCGGCTCGGCCGCCGGTTCCCGCGGTCGGGCGCGCCAGTGTGCCTGCTGACCACGATCGGCCGCCGCAGCGGCACGCACCGCACCAAGCCGCTGCTGTACATGCAGGACGACGACCGCGTGGTGATCGTCGCGTCGGTGGGCGGCCACCCGCGCCACCCCGCCTGGTACCACAACCTGACCGCCAACCCGAACGTGCTGGTGCAGATCGGGCCGGACCGCCGTCCCATGCGCGCCCGCACCGCCGACGCGTCCGAACGCGAGGCGCTGTGGCCCCGGCTGGTCGCCATGTACCCCGACTACGCCGACTACCAGTCCTGGACCGACCGCGAGATCCCCGTGGTGATCTGCGAGCCGGAGGTCAGGTGACCGCAGCGGAGCGCCAGCGGAGCGAGGACCGCCTGACCGACTTGCGGGGGTCTGGGGGTCGTCACCCAGTGGGGCAGGTCAGGTGACCGCAGTGGGGGTCGTCCCCCACATGGTCACGGCAGGACGCTTTCGTCCAGGGCGCCGCAGTCGACGGCGCGGCGCAGGCGGGCGGTCAGGGCCTTGATGGTGGCGGGCTCGTCGAGGACGCCGTCGCCCTTGCCCGCGGCCTGCTCGTGCCAGGCCCGGACGCGGCCGATCACCTCGTCCACCCCGGACAGGTGGAAGGCGTACACGGCGGCGTAGCGGCTCGGCAGGTGCGCCGGGTGCATGTCCCAGCCCTGGTAGAAGCCGTGCCGCAGGGAGTGCCGGACGTGCGCGGCGTGCACCGCCCAGGTGTGGTTGACCTCGTCGGGGCCGTCGTTGCGCGGGACGACGTTGGTGGAGCCGTCCGACAGCCGCACGCCGGTGCCCGCCAGCGACACCTGCATGGCGTGCCGGGCGAAGTCGCAGGCGGGGTGGTCCAGGCGCTGCTCGGCGGGCGGCAGCCCGCACGCGGCGGTGTAGTCGAACACGCCGAAGTGCGCGGCGGTCAGCCGCCCGGCCGCGGCCTCGACGATGGCGCGCAGCCCGAACCGGCCCTGGTGGTCGATGATCGCCTCGGTGGTCTCCACCTGGACCTCGAAGCGCAGGATCCCGGGGGGCAGCCCGAGCGCCGCCTCCAGCCGCTCCAGGTACTCCACGAAGATCGTCACGTGCTCGGCCATCACCACCTTGGGGAAGGTGATGGTGAACCCGCCGGGCAGCCGGCCGAGCCGGTCGCGCAGCGCGGTCAGGAAGCCGTCCAGGGTCCGCATGGCGCGCACGTGGCCGCCGTCGGCGAACGACTTGACCCGCAGGCCCCAGTAGTGGGGGAGCGTCCGGCCCTGGTACGCGGCGGCGACGGCCTCGACGACCTGGGCGATGTGGGCGTCCTCCTCGGCGTCGTCGCGCACGCCGTAGCCGTCCTCGAAGTCGACGCGCACGTCCTCGACCGGCTCGGCGGCCAGCTTGGCCGCCACCCGCTCGCGCACCGTCCCGGCGATCTCCGGGTCGATGCCGAACGCGGTGCCGAACGACCCCGCGCCGGGCGTGTGCGTGTTGAGCAGCCGCAGCGCCTCGGCGCCGAAGTCGGTGGGCGTGGACGGGGAGAACCGGTCGGCGGGGACGTAGACGGTGTGCACCGGCTGGCGTCCGGTGGCCGGGCCCGGGAAGTGCCGGTCGTGCTCGGCGCGTACGGCGTCGACACGGGCGGACAGGTCGTCGATCGAGGCAACGCTGAGGTTCACCCCGCCATGATCCCCCAAGATCACCCGGATTGCGCAGCGGTCGGCGGGCCGATCGTCGGCCCGGTCACGCCGGCCCCGGCCGGACGGCGGCGGCCAGGGCCGCCAGGGCGTCGGCGAAGACGCGGGCCGGCGGCGACACCAGCCCGGCCCCGACCTGCCCGACGCCCGGCTCCCGCCCGGCGATGCCGGTGTCGATCACCGGCAGGATTCCGGTGCGCACCACCCGGGTCACGTCCACGCCCGCGGGGGTGCCGCGGAACGACAGCAGCGGGATCTGCAGCGCCGGATGCTCGGCCAGCGTGATCTCGTACATCCGGCGGGTGGCGGCCACCGCGTCCGGCACCTCCCCGCCGACGAACCGGACGATCGCGGGCGCGGCGGCCAGCGCGAACCCGCCCATCCCGGCGGTCTCGGTGATGGCCGAGTCGCCGATGTCGGGGTTGGCGTCGGCCGGGCCGTAGGAGCCGAGGTACAGCCCGTCGGGCACCTGCGCGGGGCCGGTGAACCACCGGTCGCCCGTGCCCGACACCTGGATGCCGAAGTCGGTGCCGTTGCGGGCCATCGCCACCACCAGCGTGGACCCGGGGACGTCGCGGGCGGCGTCGGCGGCGGCCTTGGCGGCGGCCATGGACGCGTTCAGGAAGAAGTGGTCGTTGCCCGCCACGAACCGGAACACCTCGGCGACGTGCGCGCGCGGCGCGTCGGCGGCGACCAGGTCGGCGCCGAGCTCGCGCACCAGCAGGGACGTGGCGGCGCGGTTGCGGTTGTGCAGCTCGTCGCCCATCTGCAGGGCCTGCGCGATCAGCGCGACCAGGTCGATCGGGCCGTGGCGGCGCACCGCGTCGCGCAGCAGCGGGCCGAGGACGGCGCCCATCCAGCGCAGCCGCTCCAGCACCTCGGGCCCGTACGCCCCGTACCGCAGCACCTTGCCCAGGCCCTCGTTGAGCGAGCAGCAGGCGGTGCCGCCGTGCTCGGCGTCCTCGACCACCAGCATCCACATCGACGGGCTCACCACGCCCGCCATCGGCCCGACGGCGCCGTGGCGGTGGCACGGCTCCAGCGTCGCCGCGCCCCGCGCGAGGGCCCGCTCGGCCTCCTCGGGGGTGCCGGCGAGCCCTTCCAGCAGCATGGCGCCCATGAGCGCGCCGCGCATCGGCCCGGACGCGCGGTCCCACTCCAGGGGCGGGCCGGCGTGCAGGAACGCGCCCGGCTCCAGCCCCAGCACCTCCGACGCCGGACGCACGTCCACCAGGTGCGGCCGGGCCGACAGCATGCGCCCGACGGCGCGGGCGTTGGCCTCGGCCCGGCGCGGGTCGCCGAGCACGGCGTTCAGCGCGGGCAGCGACTCCTCCGGCGCCGGACGCCAGTCGACCGCCTCCACCGGCACCGCCTGCTGGGCCAGCGCCTCGGCCAGCACGCCGACGCCCGCGGTGACGACGCGTGACTCGCGGGTCAGCAGTCCGCCCAGCCGGGGGCGCGCGTCACTCATCCGGGACTCCTTCCACGAGCCCTTGCAGCAGGCGGACGGCGTGGCGGGCGGCCTCGGCGTTGGAGGCGAACACCGACGCGCCCGCCTCCCGCAGCGCCGCGGCCTGCCGGTCGCGGTCCTGCGGGTCGCCGGGCGTGCCGCACAGCGACACCACGACGGCCAGGTCGGCGCGGTCGGCGCGGGCCGCCGCGATCGCCGGGGCCAGCGCGGCGGCCGGGTCGGGCTCGGCGCCGTGGCCGAGCACCACGTCCAGCAGCAGCACCCCGCAGGCGGGGTCGGCGGCGTGCTCGGCCACGGCCGCCAGCCGCAGCGTCGGATCGATCATGGGGTGGGGGCGTCCGCGCGTGTAGGTGTCGTCGCCGAAGTCCAGCAGCGCGTGCCCGCCGCCCTCCAGGGACTCGCGGACGATCGCGTCGGCCTCGTCCCGCAGCGTGCCGCCGGCGAACAGGCCGCGCAGCGCGCGGCCGGGCGGCACCGGCGGCTGCGGCGCGGGCCAGCGCGGCCAGCGCGGCACCGGGCGGCCGAGGGCGGTCAGGGCCCGCTCCACCGCCGCCGTCAGGTCGTCCTCGCCGGGGGCGGGCAGCGCGAACACCACCGGGGTGTCCAGGCGGCGCGCCGCCTCGCGGATCAGCCCGGCCACGCGCGGGGCGGGCGGCTTGGACACCACGACGATCAGCTCGGTGGCGGGGTCGTCGTCGAGCGCGGCCAGCGCCGCCAGCGCCGAGCGCCCGCTGACCTCCAGCGACAGGTCGCGCCCGCCCACGCCGAGCACATGGCTGACGCCCACGTCCGCCGCGTCCAGCAGGCACATCACCTGCTGCGCGCCGGTGCCGGACGCGGCCACCACGCCGACCGGGCCGGGCCGCACCGCGTTGGCGAACCCCAGGCCCGCGCCGCCGACCACGGCGGTGCCGCAGTCGGGGCCCATGACGATCAGGCCGCGCCGCGCCGCCGCCTCCTTGAGCGCGATCTCCTGCTCGACCGGCACGTTGTCGCTGAACACCATGACGTTGAGCCCGGCGTCCAGGGCGTCCATGGCCTCGGGGAACACCTGCGGGCCGGGCATCGACAGCAGCGCCAGCCCGGCGTCGATCCGCCGCGCGGCCGAGGCGGTCGTCCGCGCGGGCTCCTCCTCACCGGCGGTCCCGGCCGCGGCCGGGCGGCTCAGCAGCTCGTCGAGCGCGCGGAGCGCGTCGTCCAGGGCGTGGCCGGGCGCGTCGGCGGCGGTGCGGATCGCCACCACCAGGTCGCCCGGACCGGCGTCGGCGGGCACCTCGAAGCCCATCCGGCCGAACATCTCGCGGTTGAGGTCGGTGCCCATCGCGGCCATCGCCTCGGCCACATCCGGCCGCTCGGCCAGGCTGCGGCTGACCCGCATCAGCGTCACCGAGTCGTGGTAGGCGCCGCGCCGCACCTCGACCCACCTGCCGCCGGTCGTCCCCGTCGTGCTCATGGTGCCCCCGATCGCGACGCATTCCGTCATGCAGTGGCCCGGTGGGGGGACGCGGCGGACGCGGCCAGGGCCAGCGCGGCGTGGCAGCCCGCGCGCACGCCCCAGGCCAGGTCGGCGCCGGAGGTGTGCCCGGCGGCCAGCAGCCGCCGCACGGCCGGGCGGGGCGCCTCGTGGCCCGCGACGACGCGCAGCACGGCGGCCACGTCGGCCCCGGCGGAGCCGGACGCGGCGCAGTGCAGCAGGGTCGCGGCCAGCGCCGTGGTGCGGGTGCCCGCGTCGGCGGTGACGGCGGCGCCGAGCCAGCCGGCCAGCCACACGGCCCGTTCGCCGCCCCGCACGGCGCCGCCGACCAGCCGCAGCGACACCAGCAGGCCGGACAGGATGTCGTCGCCGCTGGGCGTCAGCCCGGGGCCCAGGCCCACGATCCGCTCGGCGGCCTCGACGGCCCCCGCCAGATCGCCCGCGGCGCAGGCGCCGGCCAGGGCCTCGGGGTCGGGATGCCCGGCCAGGCCGCAGGCCGCGGCGGCGTCGGCCTCGTCGAGGGCGTCCTCCAGCTCGCGCAGGCCGCGGGCCGCGCCGGACGGGGTGAGCGGGCCGAGCGCGGGCACCGGGTCCCACCAGCGGCGGGCCCGCACGTACAGCCCGTCGGTCTCGACCAGGCCGTCGCCGACCCAGGCCTCGGCGCCCTCGCGGACGGAGCGGAAGGGGCGTTCGCGCCGGGTCGCGGCCAGCACCAGCGCGTTGGGCAGCCGGACGGCGTCGGAGCAGACCACCGCGAGCACGCGGGGTTCGGGGGCGCGGCAGGTGCCGGTGCGCGGGTCGGCCCGCGGCTCGACGCGCATCTCCAGGTAGACGGCGGAGGGGAAGGCGGCGATCACCCGCGCCGGGCGGCGCGGCGCCTCCAGCAGCGGGCGCAGGGGGAGCCCCGCGGCGCCGGCGGCCGGGGGTCGCCCGGTGAGCGCGCGCAGCGGGATCGGGTCACGCAGGACGATGGTCACGGATCCTCCCGAGGCCGGTGCCGCCGGGCGTGTGTCGTCGGCGGTCGCTCGGGCCCGACCTCAGGCAGGACCGTAGACCGGGCCCGCCACCGGACGTATGGTGAATCCTGCCAAGGATGGTCTCCGTCCTTGGTGTTTGTTGTCAGGGTTGATCGCATACCGGTAGCGATCGGGGCATCTTGCGCGATGTAAGCAGCAAAAGCGAGGTGACCGTTCCCTTGAGCGAGCTTTGGTGAGCACCTCACGCAGGCAGCCCCGACCGGCCGGGACCGCCCGGACGGTTCCGGCGGCCTCAGGGCTGCGCTGCGTCCGCGCGTCCGGCCGTGCGTCCGGCCGTGCGACCGGCCATTTGACGGGCCATTTGACCGGCCGCGTCGCCGGGCGGACGATCGCCCTTGGCCGGCGCGACCGGCCGCCGACCGGGCCGGGCGAACCGGCAGGTGCGTCACCGCCGGGCCGCGCATGCGAAGTGACGTCCCGGGGGGACCCGACCCCGGGACCGCCGGGCCAGCCCCCACCCGGGCCGCGCCCGTAGATAGTCGGCGGCCGAAGAACCTCGGCGCCTGTTCACGGTTGGGAGCGAAGTGATGTCACTGAATGCGGATCCAGGCCCGCCCGCGCTGCGGCTGGCGAGCACCGGCACGCTGACCTACGGCCTGCCCGTCGGCGAGGTGCTGGGGGTGTCCACCCTCGCCGGGGCGCGGCTCATCGGAGGCCGCTCGGGGCTGGACCGTGTGGTGCAGCGGCTCAACGTCATGGAGGTGCCCGACGTACTGGCGTGGGTCAAGCCGAACGAACTGCTGCTGACCACCGGATATCCGCTGCGCAACACCCCGCAGTCGCTGGACAACCTGGTGGCCGACCTCGACGAGCGGGGCCTGGCCGCGCTGGCGATCAAGCTGGGCCGGTACCTGGACTCGCTGCCCGCCGAGATGATCGCGCAGGCCGACCGGCGCGGCTTCCCGCTCATCCTGCTGCCCAACGACGTGGGCTTCGACGACATCCTCAACCAGGTGCTCACCGACATCCTCAACCGGCAGGCGGCCGTGCTGGCCCGCACCGAGGAGGTGCACCGGGCGCTGGTGCAGATCGTGCTGTGCGGCGGCGGCCTGCAGGAGGTCGTGGACGAGGTCGCCACGCTGCTGGACGTGGCCGTCGTGGTGCTGGACGGCGACCAGCGGGTGCTGGCCGGATCCGGCCCCGACGAGCACATCCAGGCGATGCGGGCGTTCGACGTGCTGTCGGGGCGTCCCGGGGTGTGCGTCAACGGCGAGGGCGACCACCTGGTGGTGCCCGTGGTGGCCGGGGGCTTCGACCACGGCCGGATCATCGCCTACAGCCCCGCGGGCACGCTGCGCGAGGCCGACCTCGGCATTCTGGAGCGGGCCGCCACCGTGGCCGCGCTGGTGGTGACCAAGCAGCAGGCCGTCGCCGCCGTGGAGAGCAAGTACCGCGCCGACTACCTGCGCGACATCCTGTCGGGCCGGGCCGGCGAGGACGACCGGGTGATCGCGCACTGCGCCGGGTTCGGCTGGGACCTGGACCGTCCGGTCATGGTGGTCGTCGCCGAGCTGGACGGCCGCACCCGCCCGGCCGACGGCCAGAACGGTCAGAGCGCCCAGAGCCTCCAGAACGGCCAGAGCGGCCAGAACGGTCAGGCGGGCGAGGTGGCGCGCGGCGGGGGCCGCGGCGCCGACGAGCGGGTCGCCCAGGAGCGGCTGGCCGCCGCCTGGAGCACCGCGGTGCGGCGGCACGACCGGGGCGCCGCGGTCGCCAGCTTCGCCCACGAGGTCGTCGCGGTGATCGGGATGGCGGACGGCGACGAGGCGGCACTCTCCAGTGGACCGGTCCAGGCGATGCTGAAGGAGGCCACCGCGATCTTCGCCGAGCACCTGTCGGCCAAGCGGACGTTCTCCACCGGCATCAGCCGCACGGTCTCCTCGCCGTCCGCGCTGCCCGAGGCCTACGAGCAGGCCGTCAAGGCGGTGCGGGTGGGCCGGCAGCTGCACGGCGACGGCGCCCGCGCGCACTTCGACCAGCTGGGCGTCTACCGGCTGCTCAGCCTGGTGTCCGATCCGCAGGAGCTGCACGCCTTCGTCCGGGAGACCCTCGGCGAGCTGGCGGGCGACGACGAGCCTGAGCTGGTCGACCTGCGCCGCACCCTGCAGGTGCTGCTGGAGACCAACCTCAACGTCGCCGAGACGGCCCGGCGCCTGCACTTCCACTACAACACGCTGCGCTACCGCATCGGCAAGCTGGAACGGATGCTCGGCCCGTTCACCGAGGACGCCCACCTGCGCCTCAACCTCACCCTGGCCCTGCACGTCCTGCGCATGCGCGGCATCTGACCCTCTCCGCACGCACCGACGACTCCCGACGCTCCCCCCGAACCCGCCAACTCTCAGAACCCCCCCGCCGACCCCCCGTCCTCCTGCCACCTTCGTTCGAACGTGCCGGGGCATGTCCGTTGCGCCCGGATACGTAACACGTCGGTGACGTACGCCACACTCCCCACCCAACAGCGGGTCGCGGGTTTGGCAGATGTCGCCGATGCCCGCCCCCCTGCCTGGATCTAGTTTGCCCGCAAGGCCGTAAAAGGCCGTGTAGCGGGGCAAAGAGCCGTAGACGCGCCGCGGACGCGGGCGGCCCGAGGGAGGGCGGGGATGGGCATCGGCTGGAAGGTGCACGGCGACGGCGGGACGCCGCCGCCCGGCGAGGTCGTCGCGCCGGACGAGCGGCTGTCGTGGCCGCGCACGGCCGGCATCGGCGCCCAGCACGTCGTGGCGATGTTCGGCGCGACGTTCGTGTTCCCGCTGGTGATGGGGCTGGACCCGAACCTCGCGGTGATGATGTCGGGCGTCGCCACGATCCTGTTCCTGCTGATCGTCCAGGGGAGGGTGCCCAGCTACCTGGGCACCAGCGCCTCGTTCGTGGGCGGGGTGTTCGCCATCAGGGCGGGCGTCGACACCGCCCGGACCGACGCCTGGGTGACGGGCGCGATCCTGGTCGCCGGGGGCGTGCTGGCCGCGTGCGGCGTGCTCATCCACCTGCTCGGCCCGCGGCTCATCCACCGGGTGTTCCCGCCCGTGGTCACCGGTGCGGTGGTCATGCTCATCGGGTTCGGGCTGGCGTTCGTGGTGGCCGACACCTACTGGCCGCAGGACCACTGGGTCGCGCTGATCACCATGACGTTCGTGTTCCTGGTCATGGTGGTGTTCCGCGGGTTCGTCGGCCGCGTCGCCGTGCTGGTCGGGCTGGTCTTCGGGTACGCGCTGTCGTGGGTGCTCGACCGGGCCGCCGGGCCGGTCACGTCCGTCCTGCCCGGGCAGAACCTGCGCGACGCGGCGGGCCGCGCCTGCGCGCCCGAGGGCCCGTACTGCGTGGCGACCGCGTTCCCGCACGACCGGGTGAGCTTCGACGGCGTCCGGCAGGCCGACTGGTTCGGGCTGCCGCACATGCACGCCCCCGACTTCAAGTTGTCGGCGGTCCTGCTGGTGCTGCCCGCCGTCATCGCGTTGATCGCCGAGAACACCGGGCATGTCAAGGCCGTGGGGGAGATGACCCGCACCGACCTGGACCCGCTGATCGGCCGGGCGGTGTTCGCCGACGGGGTCGGGACCGTGGTCGCCAGCTCGGTGGGCGGCTCGCCGACCACCACCTACGCCGAGAACATCGGCGTCATGGCCGCCACCCGGATCTACTCGACGGCGGCGTACTACCTGGCGGCGGTCATCGCGATCCTGTTCGGGCTGTGCCCCAAGTTCGGCGCGCTGGTGGCCGCCACGCCCGGCGGCGTGCTCGGCGGCGTCACCGTGATCCTCTACGGGATGATCGGGCTGCTCGGCGCCAAGATCTGGGTCGAGAACCGGGTGGACTTCGCCGACCCGGTCAACATGGTCCCGGTCGGCGCGGGCATCATCCTGGCGCTCGGCCCGGTGGTGCACGAGATCAACGAGGACTTCAAGCTGGAGGGCATCGCGTTCGGCACGATCGTCGTGCTGGTGGGCTACCACCTGCTGCGCTCCATCTCCGACCGGCTCGGCGGTTCCGCCGCCGCGGCCCCGGCGGGCGGCGCGCCCCCGTCCGGCGGGACCGCGTCCGGCGGCCCGGCACCGGGCGGCCCGCCCGGCGGGACGGCCGAGGCGGCGACCGCGGGAGGCGACGCCCAGCCGTGAAGCCGCCGCCGTTCGCCTACCACGCCCCTGCCACGCTCGCCGAGGCGCTGGACGTGCTGGCCGAGCACGGCGCCGACGCCAAGGTCCTGGCGGGCGGGCAGAGCCTGATCCCGCTGCTCAACATGCGGCTGGCCGAGCCCGCCCACATCGTCGACATCAACCGGGTCGCCGGTCTCGGCGACGTCCGTGCCGACGCGCGGGGGGTGCGCGTGGGCGCGCTGGCCCGGCACGCCGCCGTCGAACGCTCCGCCGGCGTCGCGGCCGTCCAGCCGCTGCTGCCCGCCGCGCTGCGGCACGTCGCGCACCCGGCGATCCGCAACCGGGGCACCGTCGTCGGCAGCCTGGTGCACGCCGACCCGGCCGCCGAGCTGCCCGCCGTGCTGGCCGTGCTGGACGGCACGGTCGAGGCGGTGTCCGCCGCCGGGCGCCGCACCGTCCGCGCCGCCGACTTCTTCGCCGGACCGCTGGAGAGCACCCTGCGTCCCGGGGAGCTGGCCGGTTCGGCGTTCTTCCCCGCCCTGCCGCCCCGCACCGGCGTCGCGTTCACCGAGACGTCCCGCCGGCACGGCGACTACGCGCTCGCCGGGGTCGCCGCCGTGGTCAGCCTGGACGAGGACCTGCGGGTCAGCGCCGCCCGCGCCGGATACCTGGGCGTGGCCGCCACACCGCTCGTGCTCGACCTGACGCGCCGGGCCCGCCAGGCGCAGACCGGCCGCCCGCCCGGCGACGCCGACTGGTCGGGGGTGGCCGGGTTCGTCCGCGAGCGCCTCGACCCCGAGTCCGACATCCACGCCGGCGCCGACTACCGGCGGCATCTAGCAGGCGTGCTCACCGAACGCGCGCTGCGCGCCGCCACGGCCGACGCGCTGGGCCGCGCCCACACGTCCGCGATCAACGAGGAGGCGGGGTGGTGATGGAGGAGACCTACGACGTCGAGCTGACCGTCAACGGGGTGCACCGCACGGCACGGGCGCCCGCCCGCCGCCTGCTGTCCGACCTGCTGCGGCACGACCTCGGCCTGACCGGCACGCACGTCGGCTGCGAGCACGGCGTGTGCGGGTGCTGCACGGTGCTGCTGGACGGTGAGCCGGTGCGCTCGTGCCTGATGTTCGCCGTCACGGCCGCCGGGCACGAGATCACCACCGTGGAGGGCCTGGCCGCGCCGGACGGCACCCCGTCACCGGTGCAGCGCGCCTTCCAGGAGTGCCACGGCCTGCAGTGCGGCTACTGCACCCCCGGCTTCCTGTGCACGGTGACGGCGCTGCTGCGCGGCAACCCCCGTCCCACCGACGACGAGGTCGTAGAGGGCATCTCCGGCAACCTGTGCCGCTGCACCGGCTACCAGAACATCATCCGGTCGGTCCACCGGGCCGCCGAACTCCAGGCCGAGGCCCAGGGCGAAACCCGGGGCGAGGTCCAGGCCGAACGGCGGGCCGGGCTCCGGGCCGGGGAGGCGGGCTGATGGGCGGCACCCGCGTCTTCGGCGAGCCGATCCCGCGGCGGGAGGACCCCCGGCTGCTCACCGGGCAGGGCCGCTACCTCGACGACCTCGGCCGCGACGCCCTCGCCGCCGCGTTCGTCCGCTCGCCCCACGCGCACGCCCGCGTCCTGGACATCGACGTGGCCGACGCCCTCGACGTGGACGGGCTCGTGGCCATCTACACCTGGGAGGACCTGCCGGGCCGGGTCGGCGAACCGCTGCCGCTGCTGATCCCGCACCCGTCCCTCACCCACGGCCGCACCGCCCACCCGCTGGCCCGCGACGTCGTCCGGCACGTCGGCGAGCCCGTCGCGATGGTCGTGGCGCGCGACCGCTACCTGGCCGAGGACGCCGCCGCCCGCATCCGGGTCGACTACGAGCCGCTGCCCGCCGTCGTCGGGATCGAGGCGGCGGCCCGCGCCGAGCACCTGGTGCACGACGACGTGCCCGGCAACGTCGGCGCCGTCCTGCGCCAGCACACCGGCGGCGACGTGGACGCCGCGATCGAGGCCGCCCCGCACGTGCTGGAGTTCCGCCTCGACATCGAGCGCAGCGCGTCCATGCCACTGGAGGGACGCGGCGTGTACGCGCGCTGGGACGCCGCCGACGGGTCGCTGCGCGTCTACTCCTCCACCCAGGCCTCCACCAGCGTGCGCGCCGCCATCGCCGCCAAGCTGGAGCTGCCGCCGGGCAAGGTCGAGGTGATCGCCCCGGACGTCGGCGGCGGCTTCGGCGTCAAGATCGTCCACCCGTGGCCGGAGGAGATCCTCGTCCCGTGGGCGGCCCGGCTGCTGGACCGGGAGGTCAAGTGGGCCGAGGACCGGCGCGAGCACTTCGTCGCCGCCGCCCACGAGCGCGGCCAGGTGCAGCACGTGCGGGTCGGGTTCGACGACGACGGGCGCGTGCTCGGCCTGGACGTGCGGATCCTGCACGACCACGGCGCCTACACCCCGTACGGCGTGATCATCCCGATCGTCACCTCCACCCAGCTGCTCGGCCCGTACAAGATCGGGGCCTACCGGGCGGAGGTCACCAGCCTCTACACCAACACCGTCATCGTCACCCCGTACCGGGGCGCGGGCCGCCCGCAGGGCGTCTTCTGCATGGAACGCACGATGGACCGCATCGCCGACCACCTCGGCCGCGACCGGACGCAGGTGCGCGAGGCCAACTTCATCCGCCCCGACGAGTTCCCCTACGACCAGGGCCTGACGTTCCAGGACGGCCGTCCCCTGATCTACGACTCCGGCGACTACCCGGCGCTGCTCGCCCGTCTCAAGGAACTGATCGGCTGGGACGGCTTCGCGGAGCGGCGTGCGCGGGCCGCCGCCGAGGGCCGCCGCGTCGGCATCGGCCTCGGCTGCTACGTGGAGGGCACGGGCGTCGGGCCGTACGAGGGCGGCCACGTCGAGATCGACACGTCCGGGCGCGTGCACGTGGCCACCGGGCTCACCTCGCAGGGCCAGGGGCACGAGACCGTGTTCGCCCAGATCGCCGCCGCCGAGCTGGGCGTCCCGGTGGAGGACGTGCACGTCACGACGGGCGACACGCGCCGCTTCGGGTACGCGGTCGGCACGTTCGCCTCCCGCGCCGCCGTGACGAGCGGCAACGCCATCGCGCTGGCCGCCCGCAAGGTGCGGGACAAGGCGCTGCGCATCGCCGGGGAGGCGCTGGAGGCCGACCCGCGCGACCTGGACATCACCGACGGGATCGTGCACGTCAAGGGCGACCCCTCGGCGTCGGTGCCGCTGCGCACCGTCGCCGTCCTGTCCAACCCGCTGCGGTACGCCTTCGACGAGGAGGCGGCGCGCGCCACCCAGTTCGCCGTCGGCGGCGACGCCGCCGAGCCCCCGCTGCGCGGCGAGGAACCGGGGCTGGAGGGACGCGGCTACTACTCGCCCGTCCGCTCGACGTTCGCCGCCGGGATGCACGCCGCGATCGTCGAGACCGACCCCGACACCGCCGAGGTGCGCGTCCTGCGGTACGCGGTCGTGCACGACTGCGGCCGTCTGGTCAACCCGCGCATCGTCGAGGGCCAGATCCACGGGGGAGTGGCGCAGGGCATCGCCGGCGCCCTGTACGAACGCATGGCCTACGACGAGTCGGGCCAGCTCCTCAACGCCTCGTTCATGGACTTCCTCATGCCGTACGCGACCGAGATCCCGCGCATCGAGACCGCCCACCTGGAGACCCCGTCGCCGCTCAACCCCCTGGGCGTCAAGGGCGCGGGCGAGGCGGGCGTCATCCCGGTCTCGGCCGTCATCGCCGCCGCGATCGAGGACGCCGAGGGCATCCGCGTCCACCGCATGCCCCTGTCACCCGACGACCTCTACCACCTGCGCCTCCGCTCCCAGAACGCCGAGGACGACGCGGATCACTGCTGCTTGGGCGGCGTGGGAGCGTCCGGTGCGTTGCCGCCGAGGGACCGGGGGAGGTAGTTCTCCACGGCGGCGGGGCGGAAGCCCTGCTGCTGGATCCAGCCGAGGATCGTCTCGAACTGCTTGGCCAGGCCCTTGCGGTAGTGCATGAGGACGATGTCGCCCGGCTTGAAGCCCTTGCCGCCGTCGGCGCGGGCGAACCCGTCGAAGCCGACGCCGGGGCCGGTGGTGCCGTTGTAGTACTCGGCCGACCACAGCAGCAGCGACTTGATGCCGCACTGCCTGGCGGCCTCGCGCGTGGCCTGGTTGAAGCTGCCGAACGGCGGGCGGAAGATCTCCGGCCGCCGGCCGTACTGCCGGGTGATGGTCTGGGACGCCTCGCAGATCTCCTTGCGCTGCGCCTCGGGGCCGAGCGTGCGCATGTCGGGGTGGGAGATGGTGTGGTTCTCCATCCGCGACCCGGCGTGGCGCAGCGCCCAGAAGTACTGGCCGTGGCCGTCGACGTACCGGGTGGTCAGGAACGTCATGATCGGCACCTTGCGGGTGCGCACCAGCCGGACGAACTCCGCGTCGTACTCGTAGCCGTCGTCGATGGTGAGGAAGACGACCTTGTCGTTGGTGGTGATGCGGTTGATGACGGGCGGCAGGCCGTCCGGGGCGGGCCGCGGCGGCGTCCACGACCCGGGCCTGGGCGCGGGCCAGTGCTGGTCGGCCACCACGGCGGCGAGCTGGCTGCGCATGGACGGGCCGGAGTCGCCGCCCGCCGCGGCGCGCACCGTCGGCCACGTCCCCGCGGCCACGCCCAGCACACCGGCCGCCACCGTGGCGGCCACCGGCAGTTTCCCTCGCATCAGGCGCGTTCTCCCGTTCCCTCGGCCGACGTCGAAGCCGTGTCGCGCGACGGTCGGCGGTCAACGCTTGGGTGGACGCTTGGACACCCGCTGAGGTTCGCGTTCCCCGCAGGGGAGCCGAGTCACACGACGGCATACATCTGATCATGCCGTGTCCACGCGGGGGCCGATTCTGCCCAAGACGCGGCGCGCGCTCGGCAGGAGTTGCCGTTCGGCCGGGCGCGGGGATTCCTTAGGGTCGGCTCATGAAGGTGATGGGGACTGCGATGGTCGGGGCGCCGCTGCCGCGCGTCTGGGAGGCGCTGCGGGATCCGGCGGTGCTGGCCCGCACCATCCCGGGCTGCCGCTCGCTGGAGGCGACCGGCGAGGACGTCTACACGATGACCGTCTCGGCGGGCGTCGCGTCCGTCCGGGGCACCTACGTCGGCCGGGTGGAGCTGACCGATCCCGATCCGCCCCGGGCGTTCACGCTGCGGGCCCGCGGGCAGGGCGCGCCCGGCACGGTCGACGCGACGGTGCGCGTGCGGCTGTCGGAGGACTCGGGCGAGGGCACCCGGGTCGACTACGACGCGGACGCGACCGTCGGCGGCATGATCGGCGGGGTCGGGCAGCGGGTGCTCGGCACCGTCGCCCGCAAGACGGCCGCCGAGTTCTTCGCCGCCGTCGAACGCGACCTGACCCGGCCCGCCGTCCCCGCCCCGGCGCCCGAGGCGCCCCCCGCGGTCGCGGCGGGGCCGATCGCGCCGATGCCGCCGACGGTTCCGGTGCCCCCGCCGGTGTCGCCGGGGCCGATGCTCGCGGCGTTCCTGTCGGGCGGCGCGGTCGCCCTGGCCGGGGTCGCGGTCGGCTACGCGCTGGGCCGCAGGGCCAGGCGATGAGGGCGTTCACCGCGGCCGCGGTCCAGTTCGCGCCGGAGCCGGGGCCGCTGACCGAGGCGTCGGTGCGGCGCAACATCGACAGGGCCGTGTCGTGGACGCGGCGATGCGTCGAACGTTCGGGGGCCGAGCTGGTCGTGCTGCCCGAGACGTGCACCACCGGGTTCAACCCGGGCGTGCCCGCGGCGGAGCTGCGCGGGCTGGTGTCGGAGGTCCCCGGGCCGGTGAGCGAGCCGATCCAGCGGGTCGCGCGGGAACTGGGCGTGCACGTGTGCTTCGGCACCTACGAACGCGCCGCCGAGACCGTCCACAACGCGGCGGTGCTGGTCGGGCCGGACGGCGACGTGCTCGGCGTCTACCGCAAGGTGCACCCGTTCCGCGTGGAGGACGCCCGGCACGGCGGCTGGGCGGCGCCGGGCGGCGAGGTGACGGTCGTCGACACCCCGCTCGGCCGGATCGGGATGGCGATCTGCTTCGACGGCGACTTCCCCGAGCTGTGGCGGATCATGGCGGTGCGCGGCGCCGAGGTGGTGTGCCGCCCCTCGGCGCTGCTGCGCTCGGCCGACATCTGGGAGCTGACCACCCGCGCCCGCGCCTACGACAACCACGTGTACGTCGTGGCGGCCAACGCGGTCGGCGCCGACCCCGCGGGCACCCTGTACTTCGGCAACTCGATGGTGGTGACGCCGATCGCCGAGGTCGTGGCGCGGGCGGCCACCCACGAGGGGTGGGCGGCGGCGCGGCTGGACCCGGCCGCCGCGATGGCGTCGCTGACGCCCGGCTCGTCGGTGCGGCACTCCTTCGACCACCTGGCCGAACGCAACCTGGAGGTGTACGGGAAGTACGCCGCCGACCTGCTGGGACCGGCGTCCACCCCGTTCCCGCGCTAGCGGCGGCCCGCCGGGCGCGCCGCCGCCGGGCGGGCTACTTCACGTCGACCAGGTCGACCACGAAGATCAGGGTCTCGCCGGGCTTGATCGCCGGGCTGGGGCTGTGGTTGCCGTAGGCCAGGTGCGGCGGGATCACCAGCTTGCGGCGCCCGCCGACCTTCATGCCCTGGATCCCCATGTCCCAGCCCTTGATGACGCGGCCGGAGCCGAGGGTGAAGTCGAGGGTCTGGCCGCGGTTCCAGGACGCGTCGAACTCCTCGCCGGTGGAGAAGGCGACGCCGACGTAGTGCATCGACACCTGCGAGCCCTTGGTGGCCTCGGGGCCGTCCCCGACCTCGATGTCGGTGATGTCGAGGAACGCGGGCGGCTCGCCCTCGGGGAAGTCGATCTCGGGCCGTTCCAGGGCCATACAGGGCTCCAGGGGTGTCGTCGGATGCGCACGTGAGGACGTCGCGCCCTCGTGCTCGGTCGCCGTTCAGCGTAGCGGGGTGCGCGCGGCGGCCCGAACACGGCGCGTGAAGGTCGCCAAAGATCGGGCGTTCCGTTGGCAGTTTGCGACGTTTCGGCGCCGTGGCCGCACCGGTAGACACCAGGCATGGCACGGCGGCTGCGGATCGGCATCGACACGGGCGGCACGTTCACCGACGTGGTGGCGCTGGACGAGGACACCGGTGAGCTGTTCACCACCAAGACCCCGTCCACCCCCGCCGACCCGGCCGAGGGGTTCGGCGACGCCGCCCGCAAGATCCTCGGCCTGGTGGGCGCCGAGGCGTCGGCGCTGACGGCGGTGTCGCACGGCACGACCGTGGCGACCAACCAGCTGCTGGAGGACCGGCTCGACGACCTCGGCTTCGTCACCACCGAGGGCTTCGAGTTCATGCTGGAGATCGCCCGGCAGAGCGTCCCGGACGGCTACGGCAACTCCTACTTCTGGGTCAAGCCGCCGCGGATCGTCCCGGTGCACCGGGTGCGCACCGTCGGCGGGCGGCTCGACCACACCGGCGCCGAGCTGCGGCCGTTCGACGAGGAGGCCGCGGTCGCGGCGGCCCGCTGGTTCCGCGAGCAGGGCATCGACGCGATCGGCGTGTGCTTCCTGCACTCCTACGCCGACCCCGCCCACGAGCTGCGCATGCGCGAGGTGCTGGCGCGCGAGCACCCCGAGGCGGTGGTGTCGCTGTCGTGCGAGGTGCTGCGCGAGTACCGCGAGTACGAACGGTCGGTCACCACCCTCGTGGACGCCGCCGTCAAGCCGACGATGAGCCGCTACCTGGCCCGCCTGTCGGGGCTGCTGCCCGCGCCGCTGCGGGTGATGAAGAGCAACGGCGGGGTGCTGTCGGCCGAGGAGGTCGTCCACCAGCCCGTCACCACCGTGCTGTCCGGCCCGGCCGCCGGCGCGCTCGGCGCCGCCTACGTGGCGGCGCCCGGCTACCCCTCGGTGGTGACGCTGGACGGCGGCGGCACGTCCACGGACGTGGCGGTGGTGCTGGACGGCGAGCCGACCCTCACCACCGAGGGCGCGGTCGGACGCCACCCCGTCCGGATCCCGATGATCGACATCGTGACGGTCGGGGCGGGCGGCGGCTCGGTCGCCTGGATCTCCCCGGAGGGCACGCTGAAGGTCGGGCCGCGCAGCGCGGGCGCCGACCCCGGCCCGCTGTGCTACGGACGCGGCGGCACCGAGCCGACCGTCACCGACGCGCACGCCGCGCTCGGCCGCATCCCCCCGCACCTGCTCGGCGGGGAGATCCCGCTGGACGTGGCGGCCGCGCGGGCGGGCGTGGAGTCCCTCGGGGCGAAGCTGGGACTGTCCGGTGACCGCGCCGCCGCCGGGATCCTGGAGATCTCGGCGTGGAACCAGGCCAACGCGATCCGGCAGATCACCGTCCGGCGCGGGCTGGACGTGCGCGACTTCCCGCTGGTGGCGTTCGGCGGCTCCGGCCCGCTGCAGGCCTGCCGCCTGCTGGACGTGCTGGGCCTGCCCGCCGCCGTGATCCCCGCCGACCCGGGCAGCCTGTCGGCGTTCGGCCTGCTCACCGTGGACGTCAGGAACGACTACGTGCGCACCCGCGTCACCCGCGACACCGAGCTCGACCCGGCCGTGCTCGGGGCGACCTACGCCGAGCTGGAGGGCCGCGCCGCGGACGCCCTCGAACGCGAGGGGTTCCCCGCCGGGCGACACCGTTTCGCCCGCTCGGCCGACCTGCGCTACTACGGGCAGGCGTTCGAGGTGCGGGTCGCGGCGCCGGACGGGCCGGTCGACGACGCGTTCCGCGCCGAGGTCGTGCGGCGCTTCCACGACGCGCACGAGGCGCTGTACGGCTACTGCTACCGCGACGACACCGTCCGCCATCCCGTCGAGTGGGTCAACCTGCGCGTCTCCGGCATCGGCCCGATCACCCGTCCCCGCCTGCGGGAACGCCCGCCCGGCGACGGGAACCCCGAACGCGCCCGCACCGGCGTGCGCGACGTCCACTTCGACGACTGGACGCCGACCCCCGTCTACCGGCGGGAACGGCTCGCCCCGGGCGACGTGCTGCGCGGCCCGGCGGTGATCGAGGAGTTCGGCTCGACGCTGCCGCTGCACCCCGGCTTCCGGGCCCGCGTGGACGCCCACGGCAACCTCGTGATCACGAAGGGAGACGACGCCCCATGAGCGAGCCGCGGAGGCGGGCGGGAGACACGGCATGAGCGCCGATCCGATCCTCGTGGAGATCGTCGAGGGGACGCTGGCGTCGGTGGAGCGCGAGGTGGAGACCGCGATCGCCCGCACCGCCCGCTCGCCCATGATCCGGGACGCGCACGACTTCCGCGCCGGCATCCACGACCGGCGGCTGCGCAAGCTGACCGGCCGCTCGTACTCGGCGCTGGTGCAGCCGATCGTCCGGGACTTCCCGATCGAGACGATGCGTCCCGGGGACGTGTTCTTCCACAACGACGTGTACCTGTCGGAGGGCGGCATCGGGCACCTGCCCGACCTGTGCGTCACCGTGCCGGTGTTCCACGACGGGGACGTGGTGGCGTTCGTGCAGGCGTTCGGCCACCACGACGACATCGGCGGCGCCGTCCCCGGGTCCATGCCCAGCCACGCGCGCAGCGCCTTCGAGGAGGGGCTCATGGTGCCCCCGATCAGGCTGTGGGACCGGGGCGTCCCCAACGAGGCGGCGCTGCGGATCATGACGCGCAACTCCCGTATGCCCGACTCCCTGGCCGGCGACCTGGACGCCGAGTGCTCGGCCTGCCTGATGGGCGCCCGCCGCCTGGCCGACCTGTTCGGCCGGTACGGCCGCGCCGCCGTCGAGGACTGCTTCGACGCGATCATCGACAAGACCACCCGGACGTTCCGCCGCGAGCTGCTGGCGAAGATCCCCGACGGGACGTACGTGTGGGAGGACTACGCCGAGCACGACGGCGTCGACCCGCCGCGCCTGCACGCCCAGCGCATCACCCTGACCGCCGACGCGTCCGCCGAGGTGCCGCTGGTCATCGACTTCACCGGCACGTCCCCGCAGGCCAAGGGCCCGATCAACCACGCGGGCGACTACGCCGACGGGGTGTTCCTGAAGAAGTGGCTGGCGCCCGTCCTGCGGAACCTGGCCGACACGCCCGAACGCGCCGCCGAGCTGGACGTCAACGAGGGCGTGGTGCCGCTGATCGAGATGCGGTTCCCGGACAAGGGCACGCTGCTGACGCCGGTGTTCCCGGCGCCGACCAACGCGCGCACCTTCGTCATCCTGCGGCTGCTGGGCGTGCTGGCCGGGGTGCTGGCCAAGGCCACCGGCGGCCGCATGCCCGCCGACCAGGAGACCATCCGCTACACCGGCGTGTACGGGGAGGACGACCGCGGCCCGTACCTGATGCGGGAGGTGCTGGGCGGCGGCTCGGGCGGCCGCCACCACGCCGACGGCGAGGACACCATCCACATCGTCCCCGACTCCCGCAACATCCCCGCCGAGTTCGCCGAGGCCCGCTGGCCGTTCGTGGTGGAGCGGCTCGGCCTGGCCGTCGACTCGGGCGGGCCGGGGAGGTTCCGCGGCGGCCTCGGCTACGACAAGCACATCCGCATGCTGCGCGACGCCCGCTACATGTCGATCGCCGACCGGTCCATCCTGTCGTGCTGGGGCGTGAACGGGGGCCGCGCCGGGCGCCCGTTCCGCGTGGACATCGACGGCGAGGAGATGGACGGTCTGGTCGACGACCATCCGGTGCGCGCGGGCCAGGTCATCCGCATCCGCACCACCGGAGGCGGCGGGTGGGGCGACCCGTTCGACCGCGACCCCGAGCGCGTTGCCGCCGACGTGCGCGACGGCAAGGTGTCGCCCGCGGGCGCCCGCGACGACTACGGCGTGGTGCTCGCCGACGGCGCCGTCGACCGTGCCGCCACCGAGGCGCTGCGGGCCGAGCTGCGCGCCGCGCGCGGACCCGCCCCGTTCTTCGACCGTGGCCCCGGCTTCCCCCGCCTGTCCGGCGGCCGTCCCCACGCCGACGTCGATCTCCCCGGCGGGCATACTGCCTGAGAGCACCGGAGAAGGACGGAAGGGGAGCGATGGACCTGCTCGGCGACCCGGCGGGGCACGCGGGGGACGCGCCCGACGCGCCGGACGCGGTCCGGGTGGACGGCCGGGGCCTGTCCCGGGCCGGGCTGTTCGCCCGCGCGGCGGCGGTGGCGGCCGCGATCGGCGGCGCCGAGGCCGTCGCGGTGCACGCCACGGCCACCGTCGAGACCGTCGTCGCCGTGGTCGGCGGGATCCTGGCGGGCGTGCCCGTCGTGCCGCTGCCGCCCGACTCGGGCCCGGCCGAACGCGACCACATCCTCGGCGACTCCGGGGCGCGGCTGCTGCTGGCCGCCCGCGGCGCCTGGGACCCGGCCGCCGGCGGCCCGCCCCTCGTCCCCGTGGACGCCCTGCCGTCCGGGTCGTCCACGCCGGCGCCGCAGCCGCCGCCCGGCGACGCGACCGCGCTCATCCTCTACACCAGCGGCACCACCGGCGCGCCCAAGGGCGTGCTGATCTCCCGGGCCGCGATCGCCGCCGGGCTGGACGCGCTGGCCGAGGCGTGGGAGTGGACGGCCGGCGACGTGCTCGTCCACGGCCTTCCGCTGTTCCACGTGCACGGCCTGGTCCTCGGCGTGCTGGGCGCGCTGCGGACCGGGTCGCCGCTGGTGCACACGGGACGTCCCCGTCCCGCCGCGTACGCGGCGGCCGCGGAGCGGCACGGCGGGTCGCTGTTCTTCGGGGTCCCCACGGTGTGGTCGCGGGTGTGCGACGACCCGGCGTCCGCCCGCGCCCTGCGGGGCGCGCGGCTGCTGGTGTCGGGAAGCGCCGCGCTGCCGGTGCCGGTGTTCGACCGCCTGACCGAGCTGACCGGGCACCGGCCGGTCGAGCGGTACGGCATGACCGAGACGCTCATCACGATCTCCGCCCGCGCCGGTGGCGACCGGCGGCCCGGCCACGTCGGCACCCCGCTTCCGGGCGTGCGGACGCGGCTGGTGGCCGAGGACGGGTCCGCCGTCCCCGCCGACGGGGAGACGCCGGGGGAACTGCAGGTGCGCGCGCCGATGCTGTTCGGCGGCTACCTGGGCCGTCCCGAGGCCACGGCCGCCGCGTACACCCCCGACGGCTGGTTCCGCACCGGCGACATCGCCGCGATCGGGCCGGACGGCTGGCACCGCATCGTCGGCCGCGCGTCCACCGACCTGATCAAGAGCGGCGGATACCGGATCGGCGCGGGCGAGGTGGAGAACGCGCTGCTGGCGCATCCGGCGGTGCGGGAGGCGGCGGTGGTCGGCACCCCGCACGCCGACCTCGGCGAGCAGGTCACCGCCTACGTCGTCGCCGACGGCGCGACCGGCCCGGAACTGATCGACTTCGTGGCGGAGCGGCTGTCGGCGCACAAACGGCCCCGCGTCGTGCACCTGGTCGGGTCGCTGCCGCGCAACGCCATGGGCAAGGTCGTCAAGACCCGCCTGACCGAGAACCCCACGGAGACCGCGTGAGACTGCTGCGCAACGCCCGCCTGCACGGGCGCGAGGGCGCGTACGACATCGAGATCGACGGCGACCGCTTCGGCCGCGTCCTGCCCGCCGGGCAGGGCTCGGGCGAGGAGTGGATCGACGCCCGGGGCGGCCTGGTCTCGGCGCCGTTCGTCGAACCCCACGTCCATCTCGACACCACCCTCACCGCCGGGGAGCCGCGCTGGAACGCCTCCGGCTCGCTGTGGGAGGGCATCGCGGTGTGGAGCGAGCGCAAGCGCGCCCTCACCCGCGACGACGTGATCTCACGCGCCACCGAGGTGCTGCGCTGGTACGCGGCCAACGGCGTGCTGCACGTGCGCAGCCACGTCGACGTCACCGACCCGGGGCTGGTCGCCCTGGACGCGATGCTGGAGGTCCGCGAACGCGTCCGGGACGTGGTCGACCTGCAGCTCGTCGCCTTCCCGCAGGAGGGGATCCGCTCGTTCGACGGCGGCGCCGACCTGCTGGCGGAGGCGGCCCGGCGCGGCGTCGACGCGGTCGGCGCGATCCCGCACTTCGAGGACACCCGCGAGGACGGCGTCCACTCCCTGGAGATCGCCTTCGAGGTCGCCGCCGAGCACGGGCTGATGCTGGACGCGCACTGCGACGAGATCGACGACGAGCAGTCGCGGTTCGTGGAGGTGCTGGCGACCCTCGCCCGCCGCACCGGCCTGCGCGACCGCGCCACCGCCTCCCACACCACCGCGATGGGCTCCTACAACGGCGCCTACTCCTACAAGCTCCAGCGCATCCTGGCCCGCGCGGGCATCAACCTGGTGTCCAACCCGCTGGCGAACCTGTGCCTGCAGGGACGGTTCGACGGCTACCCCAAGCGGCGCGGCCTCACCCAGGTCAAGGAGATGCTCGGCGCCGGGGTGAACGTGGCGTTCGGCCACGACGACGTGATGGACCCCTGGTTCCCGCTCGGCACCGCCTCACCGCTGCAGGTCGCCCTCGTCGGCGTCGCCGCCGCGCAGCTCACCGGCCCCGCCGAGATCGACGAGGCGTTCGCCATGGTCACCGAACGCGCCGCCCGGGTGCTGGGCCTCGGCGACCGCTACGGCGTCGCCGAGGGACGTCCGGCCAGCTTCGTCGTGCTGCCCGCCGCGTCCCGCTTCGACGCGGTCCGCCGCCAGACCCGGCCCACCCATGTCGTGTCCCGCGGCCGGCTCGTCGCCGAGACGCCCGCCACGTCCACCCGCCTCACCTGGCCCGGCGAGGACCCCCGCGACATCGACTTCGTCCGCGACCGCGACAGATGACGGGTGTCACCGCCTGGCCGCGTCCGCCGCGCCCGCGACATGGGCTGGATCTGACCGGGGTCCGGCCCGCGTCCGGCCCGCAGCCGACTACGCCCGGCCGGCACGCCGGCGGACGATCACCGCGTACGCGGCCAGGAACCCGGCGAGGCTGATCAGGCTGAGCCACAGCTGCGACCGGGTGTCGTCGACGACCGCCATCGACACCAGCACCGCCAGCACGCACACGAACGTGGCCCAGCTCAGCCACGGATGCAGCCACATCCTCAGCTTGAGCTTCTCCGGGGCCTCCCGTTCCAGCCGCGTCCGCATCCGCAGCTGCGACAGCGCGATGATCCCGTACAGGAACAGCGCCACCGCCCCGGCCGAGTTGATGATGAAGTAGAAGACGCGGTCCGGCGACACGAAGCTCATCACCACCGTGACGTAGCCGAGCACGGTGCTGAGCAGGATGCCCTTCCACGGCACCCCCCGCCGGGTGTCGCCGGTCCACCGCGGCGCCCACCCGTGCTCGCGCAGCGCGAACAGCATGCGCGAGGCGATGTAGAGCCCGGAGTTCAGCACCGACACCACCGCGGTCAGCACCACCACGTTCATGATCGTCTCGGCGCCGGGGATGCCGAAGCGGTCGAACGCGGCGGCGAACGGGCTGGTGCCGTCGTGCGGAACCCGCTCCCACGGCGTGATCATCACCAGCAGCGTGACCGACCCGACGAAGAACAGCAGCACCCGCCACACCACCGTGACGGTCGCGGTGGCGATCGCCTTGGCCGGTTCCCGCGACTCGGCCGCCGCGATCGTGACGATCTCCGCCCCGAAGTAGGAGAACACCACGATCACCACGCCGTGCACGACCGCGAACCCGCCCTTGGCCAGGAACCCGTCGTCGGCGATGTGGGTCACCGACCCGGTGGAGTCCGGCCACAGCCCGACCACGTACAGCGTCCCGACCACGAGGAACACGGTGATGCAGGCGACCTTGACCGACGCCAGCCAGTACTCGGCCTCGCCGAACGAGCGCACCGACACCAGGTTGGTCGCGGTCAGCGCCAGCATCAGCACCAGGGAGAACGCCCACTGTGGGACGCCCGGCACCCACTTCTGCAGGATCTGCGCGCCGACCACGGCCTCGAACGCCACGATGCCGACCCAGTAGTACCAGTACAGCCAGCCGACGGTGAATCCGGCCCAGCCGCCCAGGGACTCGCGCGCGTACTCCATGAACGACCCGAGCGCGGGCTGCGCGGCGGCCATCTCGCCGAGCATGCGCATCACGAACACGACCAGCAGCCCGCCGATCACGTACGACAGCACGGCGGCGGGGCCGACCGTGTGGACGACGGCGCCGCTGCCCACGAACAGGCTGGCCCCGATGATCCCGCCCAGCGCGATCATCCTCAGGTGCCGCGGCCGCAGCGCCCGCCGCAGCCCGGCCTCGCCGTCCCCGGTTGTGGTGTGGACCTCCTCCATCGCCCAGTGATCACCCGTGGCGCCGCCCCTGACGCCCCCTTCACCGACCGGTGACCGATTCGAGACCGTCAGGCGCGGAAGCGGTCGGTGGCCTCGACGAGACGGTGCAGGGTGCCGGGCTCCGAGCCGCCGTGCCCCGCGTCCTCCACGATGTGGAACTCGGCCTCGGGCCACGCCTGGTGCAGCGCCCACGCCTGCCCCGGAGGCGTCTTCATGTCGTAACGCCCGTTGACGATCACGGCGGGAATGTGCCGGATGCGGTCGACGCCCGCCAGCAGCCCCTCCGCGGGGAGGAACCCGCCGTTGCCGATGTAGTGGTGGGTGATGCGGGCGAACGCCAGCAGCGCGGCGTCGTCGAGCTCCGGAGGCTCCACCGGCAAAAGCGTGTTGGCCGCCAGCTCCCACGCCATCCACGCACGGGCCGCCGGAAGGTGCACGGCCGGATCGGGGTCGTGGACGCGGCGGCCATAAGCGGCGACGAGGTCGTCCCGTTCGGTGGCGGGGATGGCGTCCCGGAACGCGGCCCACTCGGCCGGGAACAGGTGCGCCGCGCCGGTCGGGGTGAACGCCCACGCCTCGTCCTCCGGCCGCACGAGGTAGATGCCCCGCAGGACCATTTCTGTGACCCGCTCCGGATACGCCTGCGCGTACGCCAGCGCCAGCGTGCTGCCCCAGCTTCCGCCGAAGACCAGCCACCGGTCGATGGACAGGTGCTCGCGCAGCCGCTCCATGTCCGCGACCAGACGCGGCGTGGTGTTGTGCTCCAGCGAGACGGCGGGGTCACCGGCGTGCGGCCTGCTGGCGCCGCAGTTGCGCTGGTCGAACAGCACGATCCGGTACGCGGCGGGATCGAAGAACCGCCGGAACCCCGGCAGCACTCCTCCGCCCGGCCCGCCGTGCAGGAAGACCGCCGGCTTGCCGTCCGGGTTCCCGCAGGTCTCCCAGTAGATCTCGTTGCCGTCGCCCACATCGAGCAGCCCGGAGTCGTACGGCTCGACCGGCGGATAGAACCCCTTCATGCGATCAAGTACTACTCGACGGGGAGGCCGCGCGTCCCAGGAGCCCGGCACTTTGCGGAGCAGCTCACGTCGGGGACGCGGGCCATGAAGCTCGGCACGATGCGTCCGAGGAAGTACGGCGTGTTCGCCATCGTCCGCTCGGCCCGGGCCGCCGCCTGCGCCGCGGCCCGGGCCGCCGCCTGCGCCGCGGCCCGGGCGTCCGGGCCGCGGCGCGCGATCCGCCCGCGGCCCCCGTCGCGCCGGCACGGCGAGGTCGCCGCGGTCGTCGGGCTAGCGGCCGCCGCGCAGTCGCAGCCGGTCGATGGCGATCGCGGCGAGGATGACGGCGCCCTGGATGATCAGCTGGTAGTAGGACGACACGTTGAGCAGGGTCATGCCGTTGACCAGCACGGCGATCAGCATCGCGCCGATGAACGTCCCGCCGATGCCGCCGCGGCCGCCGCTGAGGCTGGTGCCGCCGAGGACGACCGCGGCGATCGCCTGCAGCTCGTATCCGGTGCCCAGATCCGGGACGGCCGACTGCAGCCGCGCGCCGACGATCACTCCCGCGATCCCCGCGCAGACACCGCTGAGCACGTAGACCCGGACGAGCACCCGGGGCACGGAGATGCCGGTCAGCCGGGCGGCCTCGGGGTTGGCGCCGACCGCGGTCACATGTCGCCCGAACACCGAGCGGCGCAGCAGCAGACCGCAGCCCAGGAAGACCGCCAGCATGATCAGCGCGGGTACCGGGACCCGGGCGACCGCGCCCTGGCCGAGGAAGGCGAACCAGGTGTCCTTGGTGAACACGGCGCCGCCGCTGGTGCCGACGTACACGACGCCGCGCAGCCAGGTGAGGGCGGCGAGGGTGACGACGAACGCCGACAGCCCGGCCCGCGCGACCAGCGTGCCGTTGAACAGGCCGACGAGCGCCCCGACGGCCACGGCGAGCAGCAGCGCGACCGCCGGTGACAGGCCGTGCGCGGAGGCCGCGACGGACACCAGCGCCGTCAGGCCGACCAGGGAGCCGACGGACAGGTCGATGCCGCCGGTGAGGATCACCAGCGTGGCCCCGGCCGCCAGGATCGCCGTGACGGCCACCTGCCGGGTCACGTCGAACAGGTTGTCGAGGGTCCGGAACTCGGGCGAGACGACGGCGAACACCGCGACGAGCACGAGGAGCGCCAGCGCGAGCCCGAACCGCTGCGAGGTCAGTGCCGCGACCCGGCCGGCGCCGGCCCCGCCCGGTGACCGGCCGTCCGGCGTCCCGGGCCGCGGCGCGTCCGCCGGCTTCGCCGACGCCGGCGCCGTCTCCATGACGTTGTCTCCGCTCGCCGCGTTCATGCCGCCGGCCGCCCGGGAGTGACGTCGGCACCGGTCGCGTACTGCATGACGATGTCCTCCTTGAGCATTTCGCCGGTCAGTTCGGCGACGATGTGTCCTTCCCGCATCACCAGGACGCGGTCGCTGAGTCCGAGGACCTCGGGGAGTTCGGACGAGACGAGGATGATCGCGACCCCCGCGGCGGCGATCTCGTCGATGAGCGCGTAGATGTCGGCCTTCGCGCCGATGTCGATGCCCCGGGTGGGCTCGTCGAGGATGAGCACCTTCGGGTCGAGCGACAGCCACTTGGCGAGGACGGCCTTCTGCTGGTTGCCGCCGGACAGGTGACCCACCGGCTGGTCCAGGCCCCGGCAGCGGATGCCGAGCCTGGTGACGAGCGGGTCGGCCGTCGAGCGCAGGCGCGCGGGCCGCACGAGCCGCGGGGGACGGTGGGTGAGGCCGAGCATGGCGATGTTCTCCTCGATCGACAGGTCGAGGAAGAGCCCCTGCTGCTTGCGGCTCTCGGGGACGAGCGCGATGCCGTGCGCGATCGCGTCGGCGGGCCGGCGGATGGAGACCTGCGCGCCGTCGACGGCGACGCGCCCGGAGGCGGCCGTGTCGGCGCCGAAGACCAGGCGGACCAGCTCGCTGCGGCCCGCGCCCACGATCCCGGCGATCCCGAGCACCTCGCCGGCGCGGACCTCGAACGAGGAGGGCCGGATGTACGCGCCGTCGGAGATGCCGGTCACCCGCAGCCTGACCCGGTCGCGCGGCTCGGGACGCGCGTGCCGGTACAGGTTCTCGACGGGCCGCCCCACCATGCGGGTGACGATCGCCTCGGGTGTCGCCTCGTCGCGCCGCAGCGTGGCGATCACCCTGCCGTCCCGCATCACGGTGACACGGTCGGCCAGCCGCTGGATCTCCTCCATCCGGTGGGTGATGTAGAGGATCGCGATGCCGTTGTCACGCAGCGACTCCACCAGGTCGAGCAGTGCCGCCGCCTCGCGGGCCGACAGCGCCGCGGTCGGTTCGTCGAAGACGAGGACGCGGGCGCCCTCCGCGACGGCGCGGCCGATCTCGACCAGCTGCTGCTGGCCGGTGGACAACTCGGCGACCTCGGCGTCGACGGAGAACCGGGCACCGAGCGTCGCCAGCACCTTCGCGGCCTCGTCGCGTGCGCGGGCCCGGGCGAACAGCCCGAACCTGGTCCGGTGCTCGCGGCCCAGAACGATGTTCTCGGCGACGGACAGGCTCGGGGCCAGGGTGAGCTCCTGGTGGACCATCGCGATGCCGTGCCGGCGTGCGGTCGCCGTGTCGGGGATCGACACCGCCGCGCCGCCGAGGACGATGCGGCCGGAGTCGAGCGGGTGGACGCCGGCGAGCGTCTTCATCAGTGTGGACTTGCCCGCCCCGTTCTCTCCGGCCACGACGTGCACCTCGCCGGCGTACACGTCCAGGTCGGCGTGGTCGACGGCGGTGAACCCCTTGAAGCGCTTGGTGACGCCCTGCAGCCGGACGAGCGGCTCTTGTTCGCGGACGGACATCTGTCAGCCCCAGGGCTTGTAGGACGCGGCGTTGTCCTTGGTCACGAGCGTCGCCGGAACCAGGACCGTGGTCCGGGCCGGCTTGCCGGCCGCCAGCTGGATGCCGGTCTGCACGCCCTTGGCGCCCATGCCGACGGGATCCTGCGCCGACGTGGAGGCGATGAGCCCGCCACGGGTGATCGACTCCACCGCCGACTGCGCGCCGTCGACGCTGGCGATGAACACGTCGGTGCGGCCCTTCTGCTTGGCGGCGAGCTCCACCCCGGCGGCGGTGGGGTCGTTGATGGCGAAGAAGGCCTTGATGCCAGGGGTGGCGGTCAGCATGTTGGTCGCGATGGGCAGCGCGGAGTCGCGGCTGTTGAGACCGCGTTGCCGCGCGACCACCTTGATGCCGGGGAACGCCTTGAGCGCCGTGAGGCACCCGTTGATGCGGTCGTTGACAGCGGTGATGTTGGTCCCGTCGAGGATCGCGATCGGGCCGCTCCGCACCCGCGTGCCGAGGTGCTCGCAGGCGATCCGGCCGGCCTGGACGTTGTCGGTGGTGATGGTGGCGTCCGCGCCCTCCGCGCCGACGTCGATGGCGACGACCTTGATGCCCGCCGCCTTGGCCCGCGCGACCGCCGGGCCGATGCCCTTGGAGTCCACGGCGTCGACGACGACCACGTCGACGCGCCGCCGGATGAAGGCGTCGATCTGGTCGGACTGCTTCTGCACGTCCTGGTCGGCCTGCTCGACGAAGGCCTGACCGTGCTGCCTCTCCACCTCGGCCTTCGCCCCGTTCGCCTCGGCGACGAAGAACGGATTGGTGAAGGTCTGGACGGTGATGCCCACCTTGACCTTGCCCGAGGACGAGCCGGCGTCGGAGCCGGTGCCGGACGTGGCGGTGGTCGCCGTGCACCCGGCGACGGTGAGGGCGGCCGCGAGCGCGGGCAGCGCGGCGGTTCGGGGACGGATCACGGTTACTCCATGGGGTGGGGTAGAAGTAATTTCGATCATCTTTTGGTGAGTGCGAAATTATTTCTGCGAATGGTTCCACTGCCCTCATTCGGGTGTCAAGACCCGTTTGCAGCGGAGTTCGCCCCGGTCAGCGGGCGTTGAAGGCCCTCGCCGCGCGGGGGCGCCGGACGGCTCGGCGATGGCGACGAGGCGACGGGATCGGCCGGCGTGGGCGAGCCGGGGCCGTGGAAGGGCATGGCGGAAGCCGCCGGCGCGGCGGTCGCCGGAGCCGCGGGCCCCGCATCAGGCCCGCGGCCACCGCGTCCGGGAAGCCGGCGGTGATGAGGAGGACGTGCGCGTCAGGAGGTGCGCGTCAGGAGGTGCGCGTCAGGAGGTGCGCGAGTGCTGGATCGCCGCGGTATAGGTCTCTTCCAGGTGCGCCAACGTCGCATCGGCATTGCGCGCGGCGAACGCCGCGTAGAGCATGTCGACGACGAGGATCTGCCCCCACTTGGACGTGACCGACTCTCCGTAGAGGCCGCCCCCGATGGCCGGATTGGAGGTGTAGAGGACCACGTCCGCGTGCGCGCAGACGGGAGAGTCCTCGGTCGACGTTATGGCGATCGTCGCGGCGCCGTGTTCGGAGGCGAGCCGAAGCGCCTCGGCGACCACGGTGGTGTGGCCGGAGTCGCTTATCCCGATGACGACGTCGCCGGCCGTGGCGTTGGTCGCCGCCATGATCTGGCCGCTCTGGTCGCGGAAGAACACGCATTTCTTACCGGCGCGCATGAACCGCATGACGCCGTTCTCGGCCGCTATCGCCGACGAGCCCATGCAGCAGAACATCACGCCGGAGGCGCGGTCGATCAGGCTCACCGCCCGTGTCAGGGCCTCCACGTCCACCCGTGTGGCGGTCTGCCGGACCGCGTGCCGGCTGCTGCGCTCGATCTTGGCGATGATCGTCGCGATGCCGTCCTCCCGGGTGATGCCCTCGTACACCACCTGCTGGTCGGCCGACTCGCCCGCCGACCGGCTCTGGAACACCGCCTCGGCGACCCGGAGCCGGAGGTCCTGGTAGCCGACGAGCCCGAACTCCCGGACGAATCTCGACACCGACGACTCGGCGACACCGGCGGCGGCCGCGAGCTGGGTGATGGTCATCGTCTGACACTCTCCGGGGTCGCCGAGGATCAGGTCGGCGATCTGACGGAGCGCCGGGGCCAGGTACCGGTATTTGCTCGATATACGCTGAAGAATATTCGCGTCTTCGATGCCCTGGGCTGTCATCTTCGGCTCCGGTCACTGTGGTGGACGACTGTCATCGACACGTCTGCGCGCCCTCCGCCCGCGCACCCCGCGCCCGCCACGGGGAGCCGCCGGCGCCGCCGGCCCCGGAGGCGGCTCCGGAGACGGCTCCGGAGACGGCGGTGGCGTGCCGGAGAAGGGCGGTGCCGGGGCGATACGCACGGTACTTCATCGCGGACCGGGGCGTGTCCACGAGCTCCGTCCCGCCGAGTGCGGCGGGCCCGCGGTGGCGGTGCCTGCGGTCACGCCGTGCCTCCCTCCGCGGCGGATCGCGCGATGGCGGACAGGCGGTCGAACTCGGGGCCGGAGGTCGGGATGTCGATCTGGAAGACCTCCGCGATGACGCGGGTCCAGCCGTGGATGAAATAGGTCCAGCCGTTCTCGACCCGCACGTTGCGGTCCGCGGCCGCCCGCGCCTGCCGGAGGAACCGCAGGTCGCCGCGGTAGTTGAAGTCCCACGCGATGCCGTCGGAGGGGAAGGGCGCGGCGTCGGTGAGCGGAGAGCCCGGCCTGTCCTTTCCGAGACCGGTGGCGTTGACCACCACGGACCCGGGCTTGAGCAGGCCGGCCTGTGCGTCGTTGTGCTCGGGGGCGGGCGCGACATGGTAGTCCGCCGGGACGGCGAAGCCGATCTTGCGGTGCACGGCCCGCATCTCGTCCAGGCGGTGCGCGCGCCTGTTGGTGATGATCACCCGGGACGGCACGTCCCGGCCGTCCACGGCACGGCGATGCAGGTAGAGCGTGAGCGCCAGCGCTGAGCCGCCCGCGCCGAGGAGCAGCAGTTCGGCACCGGTGTCCGCCCAGTAGCCGTCCGGCACGATCGCTTCCAGGGACAGCCCGCTGCTGATCGGGTCCATCGCGTTGCCCCACAGGAGGTCACCGCGCTTGGAGATGCCGCTGACCTCGTCGAGGAGTTCGGCGTCCGCGCCGACGCGGTCGAACAGGTCGCGGGCGGCCTTGTACAGGTTGAGCTTGTGGGTGGTGACCAGCGCGCCGAGCGACAGCGGATCGTTCTTGACGAACGCCACGACCTCGCGGTAGCGGGCGGGCGCGTCGTCGATCGGCAGGTCGATGCCGCTGATCCGGGCGTCCAGGCCGAGGGCCTGCGCCCAGGCGGGGAACACCCGCATGATGGAGGACTGGCGTGTGGTGACCCCGATGAAGTACATCGTCGGTCGTGTCGCGGGACGGTAGGCGGCCACGGGCCGGGTCTCCTTCCTTGAGGACGATCGCTGTGTCGATGACCGGGCGCGCGTGCCCATCAGTGCTCCGCCCAGTCGCCGACGCGGGACACGGCCTTCTTCCAGCCCGCGTACAGGCGGTCGCTGGTCTCCTGGTCCATCGACGGCTCGAACCGGCGCTCCAGCTCGAAGGAGTCCATGAGCTCCCGCTGGTCCCTCCAGAAGCCGGTGGCGAGGCCGGCCAGGAAGGCGGCACCGCGCGAGGAGGACTCGGTGACGGTGGGACGCAGCGCGGGGACGCCGAGGATGTCCGCCTGGAACTGCATGAGGAAGTTGTTGCAGGCGGCGCCCCCGTCGACCCGCAGCTCGTGCGGCGTGATGCCGCTGTCGTCCTTCATGCAGCCGATGACGTCGCGGATCTGGTAGGCGATGGCCTCCAGCGTGGCGCGGATGATGTGGTTGCGGGTGACGCCGTGCGTCAGCCCGAGGATGGCGCCCCGCGCGTAGGCGTCCCAGTAGGGCGCGGCCAGCCCGACGAAGGCGGGCACGAAGTACACGCCCATGGTGTCGGGGACGCGCCGGGCGGCGTACTCGGTGTCCTCGGAGTCATGGACCAGCCTGAGCTCGTCGCGGAGCCACTTGACCGACGCGGCGGAGACGAAGATGAGCCCCTCGAGGGCGTACTCGACACGGTCGTCCAGGCCCCAGGCGATGGTGGTGAGCAGCCCGGAACTGGACATGACGGGCTTGTCGCCCGTGTTCATCAGCAGTGAGGCGCCCGTGCCATAGGTCGCCTTGACCTGGCCCTCGGCGAAGCAGGCCTGGCCGAACAGGGAGCCCTGCTGATCGCCGACGACGGCCGCGACGGGGATGCGGGTGCCGAAGAACAGCGACTCGCCGGTGTGGCCGTACACCTGGCTGGTGGGCCGGACCTCGGGCAGCATCGCCCGCGGGATGCCGAACTCCTCGAGCAGCCGGTCGTCCCAGTCCAGCCTGTTGATGTCGAACATCATGGTGCGGGACGCGTTGGAGTAGTCCGTGACGTGGCTGCGGCCCTCGGTGAGGTTCCAGACGAGCCAGCTGTCGATCGTGCCGAACAGCAGTTCCCCGCGCCTGGCCCGTTCCCGGGCCCCCGGGACGTGGTCGAGTATCCATTTGATCTTCGTCGCGGAGAAGTAGGAGTCGATGACCAGGCCCGTGGCCGACCGGACGTGGTCCTGCAGACCTCGGGCCTTCAGGTCGTCGCAGTAGCCGGAGGTGCGCCGGTCCTGCCAGACGATGGCGTTCATGACCGGGGCGCCGTTGTCGCGGTCCCACACCACCGTCGTCTCGCGCTGGTTGGTCACGCCGATGGCGGCGACCTCCTCGGCGCTCGCCCCGGCTTCGGCGAGGGCCTGCTTGGCGACGGTGATCTGGGTGTTCCAGATGTCGAGCGGATTGTGCTCCACCCAGCCGGGCCGCGGATACAGCTGCGGGAACTCCTGCTGGGCTATCGCGATCACCCGCCCGGCGCGGTCGAACAGGATCGCGCGGATGCTCGTCGTCCCCGAGTCGAAGGCCAGGACGTACTTCTTCATCGCTTGACTCCCGTCGGGGTGCGCCCGTCCCGGTGCCCGGCGTCGTCGAGGACCACCATCGTCTTCATCCCCGAGCCCAAGGCCGCGTGGGCGAGGGCGTCCTGGATGCGTTCCAGCGGGAAGGTATCGCTGACCAGCGAGGACAGGGCAAGGTTCCGGTCGCGGACCAACTGCAGTGACCGGTCGTAGTCGAAGTTGCTCGACCCGGTGGTCCCGGTCAGCAGCAGGCCCTTGTAGTGCAGGCGGTCGGTGTCGATGCGCGGCGGCTCCAGGCCGCCGAGGCCGGAGAAGAAGTTGATCCGGCCGTGCGTGGCGAGCAGCTCGACGGTCTCGGCCTGCACCTGGGCGCTGGACACGGCCGTGACGGCGACGTCGGCGCCGCGGCCGTCGGTCTCGGCCATCACGACGTCGGCGAGCCGCTGCTCGCGGACGTCGACGACGACGTCGGCGCCGAGCCGGCGGACGGCGTCCAGACGCGGCCGGGACCGGCCCGCGACGATGATCTTCCGGGCCCCGGCGAGCCGCGCGAGCATCGTGTGGAACGCGCCGATCGGGCCGGCGCCGACGATCAGGACGACGTCCTCGAATCCCACCCCGAGCCTGCGCTGTCCGCTGTAGCAGCAGGAGAACGGCTCGATGAGCGCCGCGTCGGCGTAACCGACCCCGTCGGGCAGCCGGAAGACGTTCCCCCGCCGGAGCGCGAAGGCCGGGACGCGCATGAACTCCTGGAAGCCCCCGTCGATGCTGACGCCGAACGCCTCGTACCGCGGGCACATCTGGTTCTGGCCGGCGCGGCACAGCTCGCACCGGCCGCAGCCCACGTTGGGCGCCACGGCGACGCGGTCGCCGACCGCGTAGCCCTCCACCGAGCCGCGCACCTCGACGACGTCGCCGCTGACCTCGTGGCCGAGGACCCGGCGCTCACCCGGGGCGATCTTGAAGTGCCCGTGCCGGGAGATGCGCAGGTCGGTGCCGCAGATCGACGCGGCGCGGACCCGGACGAGGATCTCGCCGTCGCGCAGCCTCGGCGTCTCGACCTCGTCGAGACGGATCACACCGGGTTCGTGGAACCGCGCCGCCTTCATGGCCGGGCCCCCAGCGGTTCCCCGGACGCACGGGCTCCGCTCGCCGACCACGCCGCGGAGCGGGCGGCGGCGGGCGCGACGCCGGGATCGTCGAGCTCGGCGCGGGCCTCGTCGGCCACGGCGAAGACGACCTTGTTGTACCAGACCCGCCGGTTCACCAGATCGTCGAAGACCGCGTCGGCGTCCGCGAGCGACGGGGTGTGGCTGATCAGCGGTGCGACTTCGAGCCCGTGCCCGAGACAGGTGACCACCATCTCCCACTCGCTGCGTCCGGCGGGCGTGATCTTGGAGTTCCAGGTCCCCTGGACGCGGACCTCACGGCGCAGCAGGGACGACACCAGCGGCTGGGGAAGGGTGACGTCGCCGTTGATGTCGCCGAGCATGATCACGGTACCGAGCGGCGCGACGACGTCGAGCGCCTGGAGAAGGGTCAGCGGAAGCCCGCCGGCCTCCACGGCGCAGTCGACGCCGAGCCCGCCGGTCAGGTCCCGCACGGCGGCCACCGTGTCGCCGGAGGCGTCGACGACCTCGAAGCCGAGCGAGGACATCAGCCGGCGTTTGCGCTCGTCGACGTCGGCGACCAGCACCCGCGTCCACCCCAGCAGCCGCAGCCACTGGGCGGCCAGCGCCCCGATCGGCCCGGCGCCGATGACCAGCGCCGTGCCCGACGCCGGGACGCGGACCTTCAGCACGGCGTGCAGCGCGACGGCCGCCGGCTCCACCATGGCGGCGTGCACCAGCGGTACGTTCCCGGGCACCGGGACGAGATTCGCCTCGGGCACATGGAGGCGTTCGCTCATGGCGCCGTCCCGGCGGGAGCCGTAATAGTCGTAGCCGCGGCCGAGAGCCGCCTCCCCGATGCGGGTGAACGGGTCGTCCGGGTCGGGGAGCAGGGGGAAGACCGCGACACGGTCGCCGGGGGCGAACCGGCTGCCCGCCGGGGCCTCCTCGACGATGGCGGAGAACTCGTGCCCCAGGACGAGCGGGTAGTGGTAGGCCTTGCCCCGGCCGTATCGCAGCACGTCCGAACCGCACACGCCGACCGCGCCGATCCGCACGAGCACCGAGCGGTCGCCGACCGGGCGGGGCTCCGGCACGTCGGTGTAGGAGATGACGCCCTGTTCCCGCAGAACCGCCGCCTTCATCGGGTCACACCTCCATCCCGTAGCGGTGGGCCTTGTGGGTCGGGTACAGCGAGATGGTGGGGATGGTCACGTCGGGCGTCCGCGTCGCGACGTAGAGGGCGACCTCGGCGACGTTGGAGACCTCGATGCAGCTGGCGTGCACGCCCTCGGCGATCTCCTTCTCGTCCAGCCACCCGTCGAGGTAGGCGGGGATGTCGCCGTCGTACAGGCCCTGATCGATGATCTCGGTCATCGGCGTCTTGACGTGCGAGGGGTTGATGACGGTGACGCCGATGTTCTTGTCCTTGCCCTCGAGCAGGATGTTCTTGCTGAACCCCATCATCCCGTGCTTGGACGCCCGGTACGGGCTGTGGCCCGGACCGGAGGCGACACGGGCCGACGACGACCCCATGTTCATGATGCGCCCGCCGGTCGGCTGCTCCTGCATGATCCGGAACGCCTCACGGCAGCACAGGAAGACCGCGGTCAGGTTCGGGCCGATGGTCTTGTTCCACTCCTCCAGCGTCACCTCGGTCACCGGCGGGGACAGCGAGTCGCGGCCGGCGCTGTTGACGAGCAGGTCGAGCCGCCCCCACCGCTGCACGGTCTCCTGGAACACCGCCGTGACCTGCTCCTCGTCGGTGACGTCGGCATGGAAGCCCGCGCAGTCGCCGCCCGCGGCGGTGATCTCCTTGACGACCCGGTCCAGGCGGTCGCCGTCGATGTCGACGAGGGCGACGCGGCACCGGTTGGCGGCGAAGACGCGGGAGACCGCGTCGCCGATCCCGGACGCGGCGCCGGTGACCAGCGCGACCTTGCCTTCCAGGGCGTCTCCGGGGGCGGGCTCGTACACGGAGTTCATCGGTTACCTCAATCGGTGTCGACAGGGGATGGGAATCGCCACGGCACGGGTCGGGGGACCGGTGCCCTCTCCGACGGGGGCCGTCACGCGGCATGGTCCGCGGCCGGGGCTCCGGCCCCGCTGACCTGCGCCGGGAGGTGGCGCCACGGCCAGTATCGCAGTAACTTCTACGTATTGAAAGAGAGAGAGAAGAAATTTCTACTTGCGCCCTCACTGTGCCGCTGTGCAGGATTGCGGCCGTTCCCGCCCGTCTCATGCCTGGAGGTTCACGTGCCAGAGTTCGCCACCGTCCCGGTCAGCCCGCTGCGGATCTCGTTCGACCCCGCGACCGCGAGCGTCGAGCCGGCCGGGCCTGTCCTCACCCGCCGGATGTCCAGCCTCGAAGGGCTGTTCGCCGATCAGGGCGAATGGAAGCGGGCCGTGGAGGAGGACGACCCGGTCGTCTACACGGTCTCCTCCTCGCCGGTGCCGGAGATCGACCGGGAACTGCCGCAGTCGATCACCACGATCCGGCCGGGTGCCTGCGGCGGGGAGTTCTACATGACGAAGGGGCACCAGCACCCGAACCCGCAGGGCGAGATCTACCTCGGTCTCACCGGCGTCGGAGGGCTGCTGCTCTTCGACGGGCAGCGGACCGAGTGGATCGACATGGAACCCGGTGTCATCGGCTACATCCCGCCGCACTGGGCCCACCGCAGCGTCAACGTCGGTGATGAGCCGTACAGCTTCCTCGCCGTCTACCCCGGTTGCGCCGGGCACGACTACCAGTGGGTGCTCGACCACGGCATGGGCGCGCGGGTGCTGCGCGCTCCCTCCGGCTACGAGCTGGTCCCCTACAACAGCCGCTGAGCGACGACGACGCCCCGGCACGACCGACGCCCGGTACCGGTGACCGTCCGGTGCGCTCAGGGGCGGACACGGCGGTGCCGAGCCGCGACCGCCGGCCGGGGCGTCGTCACGCCGTGCCGGGGCGCCCATCCGGTCCGGCGGCGGACCGGATGGGCCGAGGCGCGCCGGAGCGCCCGCACCTGGCGGCCGCGGGGCCGGGGGACTGGGGCTGGCCCCACCATCGACTGGCGTGGTCGCACCACTGATCTTCGGCGGCCGGACGGGTTGGCTGGAACACAGTGCTGCCGCCCCGTCCGGAGGAATCGATGAACGTCCGCGCCCACCATGTCCTGCGCCGTGCCAGAGAGCACCGGCGGGCGATCGGCTGGGGGCTGGCCGTGGCGGTGCTCGCGGCGGGCGCCTGGGTGACGGCGTCCAGTGGTGAGGCGGCCGCGACGGTGTCGGGGGCGCTGCGGGGGATCGGGGACGCGCACTGGGGCCTGGTGCCCGTGCTGGCCGTTCTGGTCGTCGTGCACTTCTGGTTCTCGGCCGTGGCGCTGCGCCGCGCGGCGGGGGTGCGGCTGCCGCTGCTGCACGCGACCATGGCGCAGTTCACCGGGGCGACGGCGAACCGGCTGACCGGGGGCGGGCTCGGCACCGTGGCGGTCAACGCCCGGTACCTGACCGGACGCGGCGTCCCGGCGGGGCGGGCGGTGGCGGTGGCGGGCGTCCTGCAGGTCGGCGGCGGGGTCGCCGACCTGCTGCTGTTCGCGGCGGTGCTGCCGATCGCGCTGACGACCGGTGACGGCGCCCTGGCGGCACGGCTGGGGGAGCGACTCGACGGGCTCGGCGGGCCCCTGCTGGCCGTGCTCGCCGTGGCGGTGCCCGTGGGCGGTGTCGCGGTGTGGCTCCTGCGGGATCGGCTGCGCGGGCCGGCCGAGGCGTGCGCGCGGCTGGCGCGGCGCCCCGGCGACCTGGCGATCATGCTGGCGGCGTCGGCGGCGACGACGTTCGTCATGGCCGTGGCGTTCGCGCTGAGCGTGCTGGCCGTCCCCGGCGCCGCCGTGACGCCGGGCCAGTTCGGCACGCTGATCGTCGTCTACATGGCCGGCGCGGCGGCGGGCGGCCTGGTCCCGGGGCCGGGCGGCCTGGGCTCGACCGAGGCGGCGCTGGTCGCCCTGCTGGCCGCCGCGGGCGTCCCGGCGGCCCCGGCGCTGACGGCCGTGCTGATCTTCCGGGCCGTGTCGCACTGGGCGCCCGTCCCGATCGGGCTGCTGACCGCCGGGACCGTGCGCGGGCGCAAGGGCGCGACCCTCGTCGCGCTGCCGGCCACGCCTCACCGTGACGTGCCGGTGCCCGCACGGGCGGCCTAGGACGGCGCGTGGTCCCCGAATCGGCGTGCGGCCGGACGCGACCGCACGACCAAAGGGGCGTCCGTACGAAGTTGGGGCTGAATTGTCACATGGTCCCTCTTGTGGCGCGATCTCACGCCGTTAGACAGCTGAGGACACGCCTGACGGAGGGCATGAATGAAGAGGCTTTCACATCCGATCGCCGGTGGGGCGCTGCTGGTGTCCCTGCTGGTCCCCGTGACGTCCGCGGCGGCGGACCCCGAGCCCCGGCCGCACCGGACCCCGCCCGTGCGCGAGTTCGGCAACGGCCCGGAGCGCAACTCCGCCGCCTCGCCCGGACGCGAGCTGGCCGCCCAGCTGAAGGCGCGCGGTGCCGGCGCGCACTACGGCCACGCGCGGACGGAAGGGTATCCGCGGCAGACGAAGCTGCCCGAGCCCCCCGTGAACCCCGACGACAAGTCCATCAAGCTGGGGCTGATGCCCTACCACGGCATCGCGCCCAAGCTGAACGCCCTGCAGAAGGCCAGCGACCGCGTCAGCGTCGAGGTCATCGGCAGGAGCCACCAGGGCCGCGACCTGTACCTGGTCACCGTGACCGCTCCCGAGAGCCGCGGCGAGGCGGCCCGGCAGGAGCGCATGCGCGAGGAGATCGAGAACCACCCGGCGAAGGCGGCGCGCGACCCGCAGATCAAGCGCTCCTACAAGGCGCCGCTGTTCGTCAACAACAACATCCACGGCAACGAGTGGGAGGGCACCGACGCCGCCCTGCGCGTCATCGAGCGGCTCGCCACCGCCAAGGACGCCGCCACCACGAAGCTGCTCGGCTCCACCCGGCTGTACTTCAACGTCACCGCCAACCCCGACGGGCGGGCCGGCGGCGTCCGGGCGAACGCCGCCGGGTTCGACCTGAACCGCGACTTCATCACCGCCTCCCAGCCGGAGACCCGGGCGATGCGGCAGGTCATGATCGACACGCAGCCGCTGATGATGATCGACCTGCACGGGTACGTCAACGGCACGCTGATCGAGCCGACGACGCCGCCGCACGGGCAGAACTACGAGTACGACCTGTTCATCCGCAACACCTACGCCAACGGCCTGAACATGGAGGCCGCGATCAAGGCGCTCGGGTACACGCCCGACAGGGACGGCGTGCAGCCGCCGCAGATCCCGTTCCGCGACTGGGACGAGGGCTGGGACGACTGGCCGCCGATCTTCACCCCGCAGTACGCGCCGTTCCACGGCGCCGTGGCCTCCAGCACCGTGGAGATCCCGCTGCGGGTCAACAACGCCGACTACACCAACCTGCCGGTGGACGAGCTGCGCCGCCGCTCGAAGATCAACACCGCGGTGGCCGAGGCCGCGATCAGCTCGACGGTCTCGTTCGTCGGGCAGCGCCGGACCTCCCTGATCGCCGACCAGATCGAGGTGTTCCGCCGGAGCGCCGCCGGTGAGCGGCAGCGGCCCGCGCCGGCCGGCTGGGTGCCCGGGTTCGGGCCCGAGGACGTCTACACCACCCGGTTCCCGCGCGCGTACGTCATCCCGGCCGGCACCGGGCAGCGCTCGGCCACGGCGGCGGCGCGCCTGGTCGACCACCTGATCGCCAACGACGTCCGGGTCACGCGCGCCACCCGCGGCTTCAGGCTCGGCGGCACCGCCTATCCGGCCGGCTCGTACGTCGTGGACATGCACCAGCCCAAGCGCGGGCTGGCCAACGTCATGCTGGAGGCGGGCGGCGACATCACCGACAAGGTCGACGCCATGTACGACATCTCCGGCTGGAGCCACGCCTACCTGTGGGGCGCCACCGTCACCCCGGTGACCTCCGGCGACCTGCGCGGCGTGCCCGCCCGCGAGGTGAAGGCCGCCGCGCCGACCGGCTACGTCGCGCCCACCGGCGACCTGGCCCTGCGGCTGGACGACGCCAAGGACGTCACCGCCCTCAACGCGCTGCTGGACGAGGGCGTCAAGGCCGCCTGGGCCGACGACGGCACCGCCGTCATCCCCGCGTCCGCGCGGGCCGCCGCCCGCACCATGGCCGACCGCTACGGCGTCCGGTTCGAGCGGGCCGCCGCCAAGGGCGCCGCGCCGCTGCGCAAGCTGAGGGTCGCGGCGGCCGCCAGCAGTGACGACGCGTTCTCCCTGCAGGAGATGGGCTTCGACGTCACGGCGGTGTCCACCGCGACGCTCAACGCCGGCTTCGACTGGAGCGGCGTGGACGTGCTGTACGTGTCCAGCGGCCTGAGCTACGCCCAGCTCAACGAGCAGGCCCGGACCGCCCTGAACGCCTTCCTCGCCAAGGGCGGCGTCGTCGGGCGCGGCTCCACCGGCGCGTCGTTCAACAGCGCCGCCGGGCTGCTCACCGCGACCTCCGTGGCGGGACGTTCCGACGCCAACGGCGTCGTCGCCGTGTCCAACAGCGGCGGCGCGCTCACCTCGCGCGCGCCCGGCGCCTCGTTCGTCTACTCGCCGCGCTGGTTCACCGGCCTCGGCCCCGAGGTCACCGTGGAGCAGCGCTACGCCGCCCAGGGCCCCCTGATCTCGGGCCACTGGCGGCCCAACGCCGACGGCACCGGCGGGCAGAACGCCGCCGCCGGGCAGGCCACCGTGATCCGGGGCGTCGACGAGCGCGGCGCCGCGGTGGCGCTGTTCGGCACCGAGCCGCTGTTCCGCAACCACCCCAAGGGCATGTTCGCCCAGGTCGCCCGCTCGCTGCACTGGAGCGCCGTGACCGCCGGCCGGCGGCAGGGCACCCGCTGAGCCGTCCGCGTGCCCCCGGCCCCGGCCGGGGGCACGCCCGTGTCCGGGACCCGGGATGATGGTGCACGTGACTGAGCCGCTCGTACCTCGCATGCAGGGATTCGGGACGACGATCTTCGCGGAGATGTCCGCGCTCGCGGTGCGGACCGGGTCGATCAACCTCGGCCAGGGCTTCCCGGACACCGACGGCCCGCCGCGGATGCTGGAGACGGCCGTCGAGGCGATCCGCTCCGGCGGCAACCAGTACCCGCCCGGCCCCGGACTGCCCGAGCTGCGCCGGGCCGTGGCCGCGCAGCGGCGCGAACGCTACGGCCTGGACTACGACCCCGACACCGAGGTCTACGTCACCGTCGGCGCCACCGAGGGCATCGCCGCCGCCATGCTGGCGCTGGCGAACCCCGGCGACGAGGTGATCGTCTTCGAGCCGTACTACGACTCCTACGCCGCCACCATCGCGCTGGCCGGGGCGGTGCGGCGGCCCGTGACGCTGCGCCCGGACGGCGGCCGCTTCACCTTCGACCCGGACGAGCTGCGCGCCGCCGTCGGCCCCCGCACCCGCATCATCCTGGTGAACTCCCCGCACAACCCGGCGGGCACCGTGTTCACCCGCGCGGAGCTGGAGACGATCGCCGCGCTGTGCCGCGAGCACGACCTGATCGCGGTCACCGACGAGGTCTACGAGTACCTGACGTTCGACGGCGCCGAGCACATCCCCCTGGCGACCCTGGACGGCATGCGCGAACGCACCGTCGCGGTGTCGTCGGCGGGCAAGACGTTCTCGGTCACCGGCTGGAAGACCGGCTGGGTCACCGCGCCCGCCCCGTACGTGCGGGCCGTGCAGACGGTCAAGCAGTTCATGACGTACGCGGTCGGCGGCCCCTGGCAGCGCGCCGCCGCCTACGCCCTGAGCAACGAGCTCGACTGGGTGGCCCGGCTGCGCGACTCGCTCCAGGCCAAGCGCGACCGGCTCGTCACCGGCCTGGAGGCGGCGGGCTTCGCGACCGTCCGCCCGCAGGGCACCTACTTCGTGCAGGCCGACATCCGCCCGCTCGGCTTCACCGACGGCATGGAACTGGCCCTGGCCCTGCCGGAGAAGGCCGGCGTCGTCGCCATCCCCACCCAGGTGTTCTACGACGACGCCGCGGCCGGATCGCATTTCGTCCGGTTCGCCTTCTGCAAGAAGGACGAGGTCATCGACGAGGCCGTCGAACGCCTGCGCCGCCTCGGCTGAGAAACCCGAACGCCGGCTGTAAATCCGGCGGCCCTCCCGGGACTACGTGACGACAACGATCCCCCGAGCCCGAGGGAGGGCCTTCGTGGATGATCCCGCGGCGCGGTTCACGAGGCTGTACGACGAGAACTACCGGCGGGTCCTGGCGTACGCGCTCACCCACGCCGAACCGCACACCGCCGAGGACGTCGCCAGCGAGACGTTCCTGATCGCCTGGCGGCGGCTCGGCGAGGTGCGCGACCCCGCGCTGCCGTGGCTGCTCGGCGTCGCCCGCAACATGCTGCGGAAACAACGCGACGGCGGACGGCGAAGACGCGCCCTGGCCGAGCGGGTCGCCGCGCTCGCCACCCCCGCCGACCAGGCCGCCTGGGACGTCGCCGAGCACGTCGTCGAACGCGAGAGCGCGCTGGCCGCCGTCGCCGGGCTGCCCGAGCGGGACCTGGAGGTCCTCGCCCTGGTCACCTGGCACGGCCTGGAGCCCCGGCAGGCCGCCAGGGTCGTCGGCTGCTCGTCGGCGGCGCTGTTCGTCCGCCTGCACCGGGCCCGCAAACGCCTCGCGCGCGCCCTGGAGAACGGCCCACCGGCCGCGCCGTCCCGCCCCGTGAACCGCAGAGTCGCCGAGGAGGCGACCCGATGACCATCGGAGCCGACATGAAGCGCACCCCGGCAGACATCGACCGGACGTTCTCCGCGTTGCGGCCCGCCGCCCTCGACGCGCTCGCCGAGGACGCCTACGCCCGGCGCCGCGACGCCGACATCGACGAGATCACGCGGTCGGGCGAACCCGCGCGGGCGGCCCGGCCGCGCCCGTTGCGGCGGCCGACCCTGCTGGTCGCGAGCGTCGCGACGGCCTGCGCCACCGTCGCGGGCATGGTCGTCGTCTCGGCCGCGCGGGACGACGCGCCGCGCTCGGTGACGACGCAGCGCCCGTCCGGGCCCACGGACGCCCGCGGCGTCCTGCTGGCCAGCGCCCAGACCGTCGAACGGACCAAGGAGACGCCCGGCCGCTACTGGTACACCAAGTGGCGCATGCAGACGCTGAGCAACATCAGGTTGACCCCCAGCGGCGACCAGCGGAAGGCCAAACTGCCGTACACCTACCGCCGCACCACGACCGAGGAGCGCTGGCTGTCGCGCACCGGCCGCGACCGCTCGCGCTCGATCACCGGCATCGACGACAAGGTCGACTTCCCGACCCCGCAGGACGAGGCGAAGTGGCGCAGCACGGGCGCGCCGCGCCTGACCGGCCCGCACGGCTCCAAGCCGAGGGTGCTCGACGACCACCAGAAGTTCGGGGAGATCGTCGCCAACGAGCCGGTGACGGTCGACGCCCTGCTGAAGCTGCCCACGGACGCCGACGCGCTCACCGCCGACCTGAAGCGCAGGTACAAGCGGGACGTGCGGCGGTCGGGCGAGGACATCGCGGGCCCCTTCGAGTACTTCGTGTGGAGCACGGCGGAGAGCCTGCTGGCGGGGCCGATCACACCGGGCACCAAGGCCGCCTTCTACCGGGTGCTGGCCGAGCAGCCCGGCATCCGCACCGAGGGCAGGACCACCGACCCGCTCGGCCGGGCGGGCGTCGCCGTGTCGATGAGCGGCGAGGGCTACAGCCTCCGCCTGATCGTCGACCCGGGGACGGGGCGTCTGCTGGCCGCCGAGAACCGCACCGGCGACACGCCCGGGGCCCGCGGCTCGTCGGTGACGTACCTGGACATGGGCTGGGTCGACCGGCTCGACGCGCGTCCCTAGCCGGACGCCCGGCCCCGGCGCCCGAACGCGCGCCGAACCGGCCACATCTGCCGAACATACGGCTCCGCCTGGGCGAATTTCGCCCAGGCGGAGCCGTCGTTTCGGGGCTACGGTCGGGCCGTGAGCAGGCACGCAGCGGGACCGTTCGACGGCGAGCGGGTCCTGATCGCGCTGGGCGGCAACGCCATGACCGCGCCCGACGGCAGCGCCGCCCCGCACGCCCAGCGCGCGGCGGTCGAGGCGGCCATGGAGCACGTGGCCGACCTGGTGGCGGCGGGCGCCCGGGTCGCGCTGACCCACGGCAACGGCCCGCAGGTCGGCAACCTGCTGATCAAGAACCAGCTGGCCGCCGACGTGGTGCCGCCGGTGCCGCTGGACTGGTGCGGCGCCCAGACCCAGGCCACCGTCGGCGTGCTGATCATGAACGCGCTGGAGCGGGCCCTGGCCGCCCGCGGCGCCGCCCGTCCGGTCACCGCGATCGTCACCCGCACGCTGGTGGACGCCGCCGACCGCGCGTTCGCCGACCCGGTCAAGCCGGTGGGCCGCTACTTCCCGCGGGCCGAGGCCGAACGGTTCATGGCGCTCGGGCAGGCGTGGCGCTCCTACGGGCCGCGCGGCTGGCGGCGCGTGGTGCCCTCGCCCGAGCCGCTGGAGATCCTCGACGCCGGGGCCGCCGCCCTGCTGCTGGACGCCGGCCACATCGTCGTCGCCGCCGGCGGCGGGGGCGTGCCCGTCGTCCGCGCCGCCGGCGGCGAGGGCGCGCGGGCGGAGGGGAACGCCGACGGCGCCCTGCGCGGCGTGGAGGCGGTCGTCGACAAGGACCTGGCGGCGGCGCTGCTGGCCCGGCGGCTGGGCGCCACCACCCTGGTGATCGCCACCGACGTGGAGCACGTCCTGGTGGGGTACGGCACCCCCCGTGAACGTCCGCTGCACCGCACCGCCGCGCGCGAGCTGCGCACCCTCGCCGCCGCCGGGCACTTCGCCGGGGGCAGCATGGGGCCGAAGGTGGCGGCGGCGTGCCGGTTCGTCGAGGGGGGCGGCCGCCGCGCCGCGATCACCTCGCTCGACCGGATCACCGACGCGGTCCGCGGCAAGGCCGGAACCGTCGTGGAACCCGGCGAGCGCACCGGAGCCGGCGGCGGGCCCTCCGCCCACTGAGCAGGCGGCGAGAACACGACTGGAGAGCGAGGAGCGGCGACGTGCCCGACCCGATCGAAGTCCGCAAGATCCCCATCGAGAGCGTGACCGACGCCTCCGGGCTGGCCCGGCTGATCGACGACGGCGTGCTGGAGGCCGACCGGGTGCTGGCCGTGGTGGGCAAGACCGAGGGCAACGGCGGCGTCAACGACTACACCCGCCTGCTGGCCGACCGGGCGTTCCGCGAGGTGCTGGTCGCCCGCGGCACCCGCACCGAGGAGGAGGTGCGGAACGTCCCGCTGGTGTGGTCCGGCGGCACCGACGGGGTGCTCAGCCCGCACGCCACCGTGTTCGCCACCGTCGACCCGGCGACCGTGCCCGCCACCGACGAGCCGCGCCTGTCGGTCGGGGTGGCGATGAGCGAGGTCATCCTGCCCGAGGACATCGGCCGTCCCGCCATGGTCGACAAGGTCGCCGCCGGGGTGCGCGATGCCATGAAGACCGCCGGCATCGACGACCCGGCCGACGTCCACTACGTCCAGACCAAGACGCCGCTGCTCACCCTCGACACCATCAACGACGCGCGCTCGCGCGGCCGGGACGTGGTCACCGAGGACACGCTGAAGTCGATGGACATCTCCAACTCGACCACGGCCCTCGGCATCGCGGTCGCGCTCGGCGAGATCGAGCCGCCCCGGCCCGAGCAGATCCACCGCGACCTGACGCTGTACTCGTCGGTGGCGTCGTGCTCGTCCGGCGTGGAGCTGGACCGCGCCCAGATCGTCGTGGTCGGCAACGTGCGCGGCATCGGCGGCCGGTACCGGGCCGGGCACGCGGTCATGCGGGACGCGCTGGACGCCGACGGGATCTGGGCCGCGGTCCGCTCGTCCGGGCTGGACCTGCCCGACCGGCCCCATCCCGGCGACCTGGACGGCCGCCTGGTCAACGTGTTCATCAAGTGCGAGGCCGACCCGTCCGGGCGGGTGCGCGGGCGCCGCAACATCATGCTGGACGACTCCGACGTGCACTGGCACCGGCAGATCAAGGCGTGCGTGGGCGGGGTGGCCGCGTCGGTCACCGGCGACCCGGCGGTGTTCGTGTCCGTCGCCGCCGTGCACCAGGGCCCGTCCGGCGGCGGCACCGTGGCGGCCATCGCCGACCTGGGCTGAGGTGATCACGACCGGTGAGCCGATAACCGCACTGGGTGGTCGCCGGAGGCTATAGCCTCGTGGCCGTGCGCGACCTGACCATTCCCGAACCCCAGTTCCCCGGCGACGACGGCTCCGCCGACCCGCGGCTGCGCGAGGCGCTGGCCGGATACGCCGAGGGCCGTCTCGGCGAGCACGCGGTGCTGCGGGAGCTGGCCGGCGCGCGGCTGCTGATCCCGGTCGTCGCCGTGCTCACCGAGGAGGAGGACGTCGCCCCCGGCGAGCTGCGCCGCGAGAAGTCCAGCGACATGGCGCTGCCCACGCTGGTCGGCGCGGACGGCCGCCGCGGCGTGCTCGGCTTCACCAGCGCCGACACCCTCAAGGCGTGGCGGCCCGACGCCCGCCCGGTCGCGGTGCACGCCCGGCAGGCGTGCCAGGCCGCACTGGACGAGGGCGCGCAGGCGCTGGTGCTGGACGTGGCGGGTCCGGTGCCGTTCGCCGTGGACGGCATCCGGCTGCACCTGCTGGCCGAGGGCCGTCCCGTCCCGCCGCCGCACGAGGACCCGGACGTGCTGGCCGCCGTGGAGGCCGCGTTCGGCCCCGAGGAGGCGGTCAGCGGCGTGCGCGTCGGCCGCGGCGGCGAGGCCGAGCTGGCCATCAGCTTCGCCGTGCGGCCCGGGCACGACGAGCGCGACGCCGTGCGCCGCGTCTCCGACCGCCTCGCCGAGATGCTGCGCGGCCGCATCGTCGGCGGCGTCGAGCTCACCGTCGTCCGCCGCTGAACGCACCGCCCGGCACCCGGTAAATGGTTCGCGGGGGCCCGGGCGCGTTGGACATGCTGGGGCGCATGCCGGAGATCTTCGACGACGCGAAGGTGACCGCCTTCATCGACAACGGCTTCGTGCGCGTGCCGGAGGCGTTCCCCCGCGAGGTCGCCGACGCCTGCCGCGCGATCATGTGGCCGGACACCGGCTGCGACCCCGACGACCCGTCCACCTGGACCAAGCCCGTGGTGCGGCTGTGGCACTACGAGCAGGAACCGTTCCGCGTGGCCGCCAACACGCCGAAGCTGCACGCCGCGTTCGACGCCCTCGTCGGCCGCGGCCGGTGGGTGCCGCGGCCCGGTCTCGGCACCGTCCCGGTGCGGTTCCCCAGCGAGGACGACCCCGGCGACGCGGGCTGGCACGTCGAGGCCAGCTTCCCGGGGGACGACCCGGACGACTTCATGGGCGCGCGGCTGAACGTGTCGTCCAAGGGGCGGGCGCTGCTGATGCTGTTCCTGTTCTCCGACGTCGGCGAACTGGACGCGCCCACCAAGATCCGCGTCGGCTCGCATCTGGACGTGGCGCCGATCCTGGAGCCCGCCGGGGAGGAGGGCCTGTCGTTCATGGAGGCGGCGCAGAAGGCCGTACCGGCGACCGAGCACCGGCCGGTCGCCCTGGCCACGGGGCGCGCCGGGGACGTCTACCTGTGCCATCCGTTCGTCGTGCACTCCGCGCAGCCGCACCACGGCACCGAGCCGCGCTTCATGGCGCAGCCGCCGCTGTACCCGAGGGAACCGCTGCGGCTGGAACGGCCCGACGGGGCCTACTCCCCGGTGGAGACGGCGATCCGGCGAGGTCTCGGGCGCTGAGCGTCGTCCGCGACGTACGCTCGGCGTTCCAGGCACCCCGCCGTCGAACCGTCACCGAGGAGAAAGCCGTGGCCACCGTGCCGACGATGCAGGAGGCGCTGCTCCGGCTCACCGACTACTGGGCCGGGCGCGGCTGCCTGATCGTCCAGCCGATGAACACCGAGGTCGGCGCGGGCACCCTCAACCCGGCCACCGCGCTGCGGGTGCTCGGCCCCGAGCCGTGGCGGGTCGCGTACGTCGAGCCGAGCGTGCGCCCCGACGACGCCCGCTACGGCGACAACCCCAACCGGCTGCAGACCCACACCCAGTTCCAGGTGATCCTCAAGCCGGAGCCCGGCGACGCCCAGGATCTGTACCTGGGCAGCCTGGCCGCCCTCGGCGTCGACCTGCGCGCCCACGACGTGCGGTTCGTCGAGGACGACTGGGCGTCCCCGGCCCTCGGCGCCTGGGGCCTCGGCTGGGAGGTGTGGCTGGACGGGCTGGAGATCACCCAGTTCACCTACTTCCAGCAGTCCGGCGGGCTGACCCTGGACCCGGTGTCGGTGGAGATCACCTACGGCATGGAGCGGATCATGATGGCGCTCCAGGAGGTCACCCACTTCAAGGACATCGCCTACGCCCCCGGGGTGTCCTACGGCGAGGCGTTCGGGCAGGCCGAGTACGAGATGAGCCGGTACTACCTGGACAACGCCGACATCGCCACCGGCCGGGAGCTGTTCGAGGCGTACGCGGCCGAGGCCCGGCGGATGCTGGACGCGCGGCTGCCGGTGCCCGCCCACCTGCACGTCCTGAAGTGCTCGCACGCCTTCAACGTGCTCGACGCGCGCGGCGCGATCGGCACCACCGAACGGGCCCGCGCCTTCGCCCGCATGCGCGACCTGGCCCGCGAGGCCGCCGAGCTGTGGACCGAGCGCCGCGCCGAGCTGGGGCATCCGCTCGGCGACGCCGCCACCCGCCCGGCCGCAGCCGCCGAGCCCGCCGCGTTGCCGCAGATCACCGCGCCGGGCACGTTCGCGCTGGAGATCGGCATGGAGGAGCTGCCGCCGCGCGAGGTGCCGCGCGCCGTCCGGTACGTCGCCGACACCCTCGTCCAGGGCCTGCGGGAGGCGGGCCTGTACGCCGACGACACTCAGGTCGACGAGTACGGCACCCCGCGCCGCCTCGTCGTCGTGATCCGGCGGCTGGAGCCGCGCGAACCCGACACCGAGCAGGTGGTCAAGGGGCCGCGCCTGGCCGCCGCCTACGACGAGGCCGGCGGCCCGACCCGGGCGCTGCTCGGCTTCGCCCGCTCCCAGGGCGTCGACCCGGAGCAGGTCGGGACGGTCACGGTCGGCGGCGGCCGGTACGCGGGGCTGACCCGCACGGTCCCCGGACGCCCGGCCGCCGAGGTGCTCGCCGAGCTCGTCGCCCGCGTGGTGCGCGGGCTGCGCGCCGACAAGAACATGCGGTGGAACGCTCCCGGCCTGGCCTACGCCCGCCCGATCCGCTGGCTGGTCGCGCTGCTGGACGAGCACGAGCTGCCGGTGACGGCGGCGGGCCTGACGGCGGGCCGCGTCACCCGCGTGCACCGCACCGCCGGCGAGCCGCTGGTGCCCGTGCCGTCCGCCGCCGCGCTGCCGGAGACGCTGCGCGCCCACGGGATCGAGCCCGACCCGGCCCGCCGCCGCGAGCGGATCGTCGAGGAGGCGCAGGCCCTGGCCGCCCGCGAGGCCGGCGGCGCCGTCGACGCGGCGGGCGAGCAGCCCCTGATCGAGGAGATCGTCCACCTGGTCGAGGAGCCGGTGGCGATCCTCGGCTCGTTCGACCCGGCCTACCTGGAGCTGCCGCAGGAGATCCTCACCACCGTCATGCGCAAGCACCAGCGCTACCTGCCGGTGCGGCGCCGCGACGGGTCGCTCGCCCCGCACTTCGTCGCGGTCGCCAACGGCGCCTGCGACCACGCCGCGGTCCGCGCCGGCAACGAGGCGGTGCTGCGCGCCCGGTTCGAGGACGCGGCGTTCTTCTTCCGGCACGACCTGCGCGCCACGCCCGAGGAGATCGGCCGCGGCCTGGACCGGCTCACCTTCGCCGACCGCCTCGGGTCGATGGCCGACCGCGCCGCCCGCATCCGCGCGATCGCCGCCGACCTCGCCGGCCTGCTCGGCGGCGACCTCACCGCGAGTGAGGCCGCCGCGCTGCGCCGGGCCGGGGAGCTGGCCAAGTTCGACCTCGCCTCGTCCATGGTGATCGAGCTGTCGTCGCTGGCCGGGACCATGGCCCGCGAGTACGCGCGGCGCGCGGGCGAGGACGAGGCCGTCGCCCGCGCCCTGTACGAGATGGAGCTGCCCCGGTCGGCGGGCGACGAGCCGCCGTCGAGCGTGGCGGGCGCGCTGCTGGCCGCCGCCGACCGGCTCGACCTGCTCGCCGGCCTGTTCGCCGTCGGGTCCGCGCCCACCGGCAGCTCCGACCCGTTCGGGCTGCGCCGCGCCGCGCTCGGCCTCACCGCGATCCTGCGCGCCGTGCCGCGGCTGGCGCCGGTCACCGTGCGGGACGGGCTGGAGATCGCCGCGCGGCACCAGCCGGTCGAGGTGACCGCCGAGGCCCTGGCCGAGACCGAACGGTTCGTCGCGCGGCGGCTGGAACAGGCGCTGCTCGACGACGGCCACCCGGTGCGCGTCGTCCGGGCCGTCCTGCCGCACGCCGGATCGCCCGCGTACGCCGAACGCGCCGCCGCCGACCTGGCCGGGCTGCTGCGCACCGAACGCTTCGACCGGCTCGTCACGGCGTTGCAGCGAGTCCTGCGGATCATCCCGGAGGACACGGCGGCCGGGTACGACCCCGAGCTGTTCACCGAGCCCGCCGAGCACCGGCTGGAGGAGGCGTTCACCCGCGTGCGCGCCGGCCTGGCGGGCCGTACGCCCACCCTGCCGGAGTTCACCGACGCGGCGCTGCCGCTGGCCGCGCCCGTCGACGCCTACTTCGACGACGTCATGGTGATGGCGAAGGACCCCGCCGTCCGCGCCAACCGCCTGGGCTTGCTGGCCGCCGTCCGCGACCTGGTGGCCCCCGTCCTGGACTGGCGCGAGATCACCTGAGCTCCGGTCTCAGACAGTGGACGGGGGCACGGCGGGGAGCGGCGAGTTAATAGGATCGTCAGCATGCTGCGCTGGTTGACCGCGGGGGAGTCCCATGGCCCGGCCCTCACCGCGATCGTGGAGGGCCTTCCGGCGGGCGTGCGCGTGACCTCGGCCGGCATCGCCGAGGAGCTGCGCCGCCGCCGGCTCGGCCACGGGCGGGGCGCCCGTATGAAGTTCGAGCAGGACAAGGTCACGGTCGTCGGCGGCGTCCGCCACGGCGTGACGCTGGGCGGCCCCGTCGCGGTCGAGGTGGCCAACACCGAGTGGCCCAAGTGGGAGACGGTGATGTCCGCCGACCCCGTCGACCCCGACGTGCTCGCCGCGCAGGCCCGCAACGCGCCGCTGACGCAGCCGCGGCCCGGGCACGCCGACCTGGTCGGCATCCAGAAGTACGGCTTCGACGACGCGCGTCCGGTGCTCGAACGCGCCAGCGCACGCGAGACCGCCGCCCGCGTCGCCCTCGGCGCCGTCGCCAAGGCGTTCCTGCGCCAGGCGCTCGGCGTGGAGATCCTCAGCCACGTCATCGCGCTCGGCGAGATCGGCGTGCCCGACGACGCGCCGCTGCCCGCGCCCGGCGACCTGGCGCGCGTGGACGACGACCCGGTGCGCTGCTTCGACGCCGGCGCCTCCGCCGCGATGGTCGCGCACATCGACGCGCTGAAGAAGGCGGGCGACACCCTCGGCGGCGTCGTCGAGGTGCTCGCCTACGGCCTGCCGCCCGGCCTGGGCAGCCACGTGCACTGGGACCGCCGCCTGGACTCGCGGCTGGCCGGCGCCCTCATGGGCATCCAGGCGATCAAGGGCGTGGAGCTCGGCGACGGCTTCACCACCGCGCGCCGCCCCGGCTCCCGCGCCCACGACGAGATCGAGGGCACGCCCGAGGGCGTGCGCCGCCGCACCAACCGCGCCGGGGGCGTCGAGGGCGGCATGACCACCGGCGAGGTGCTGCGGGTGCGCGCCGCGATGAAGCCGATCTCCACCGTGCCGCGCCGCCTGGACACCATCGACGTGCGCACCGGCGAGCCCGCCAAGGCCATCAACCAGCGCAGCGACGTCACCGCCGTGCCCGCCGCCGGGGTGGTCGCCGAGGCCATGGTCGCGCTGGTGCTCGCCGACGCGGCGCTGGAGAAGTTCGGCGGCGACTCGGCCGAGGAGACCGCCCGCAACGCGCAGGGCTACCTGTCGTCCCTGGCCGTCAAGTAGGGAGCGCCGACGATGACCCAGCCCAAGGCCGTGCTCATCGGCCCGCCCGGATCGGGCAAGTCCACCGTCGGCGCGGCCCTGGCCGAGCGCCTCGGCGTCACGCTGCGCGACACCGACTCCGACGTCGAGGCCGCCGCGGGCCGCCCGATCAGCGAGATCTTCATCGACGACGGCGAGGAGCGGTTCCGCGAGCTGGAACGCGCCGCCGTGCGGGCCGCCCTCGCCGAGCACGACGGCGTCGTCGCGCTGGGCGGCGGCGCGGTCCTGGCCGCCGAGACGCAGGAGCTGCTGGCCGGGCACACCGTGGTGTACCTGAAGGTCGGCCTGTCGGAGGCGGTCAAGCGGGTCGGCCTGGCCACCGCGCGTCCCCTGCTGGTGCTCAACCCGCGCAGCCAGCTGCGCAGGCTGCTGAACGAGCGGCTGCCCATCTACGAGCGGCTCGGCACCCTGCACGTCGACACCGAGGGCCGCGCCCCCGAGGAGATCGTCGAACAGATCGTCAAGGAGATCCCGTGACCGCGGTGCGGGTGCCCGTCGGGCAGGACTACGACGTCGTCATCGGCACCGGCGTGCTCGGCGAGCTGCCCGCCCTGCTCGGCGAGGGGGTGCGCACCGTCGCGGTCGTGCACGCCGAGGGGCTGCCGGAGATCGCCCGTCCCGTCTGCGGGGCGCTGGAGCAGGCGGGCCTGATCGTGCACGCCCTGCCCGTCCCGGACGGCGAGGCGGCCAAGGAGGTCGGCGTGCTGGCCGGGCTGTGGTCGCGGTTCGCCCAGCTCGGCATGACCCGCTCGGACGCCGTCGTCGGCGTGGGCGGCGGCGCCACCACCGACCTGGCCGGGTTCGCCGCCGCGTCGTGGCTGCGCGGGGTGCGCGTCGTGCTGCTGCCCACCACGCTGCTGGGCATGGTGGACGCCGCGGTCGGCGGCAAGACAGGCATCAACATCCCCGAGGGCAAGAACCTGGTCGGCGCCTTCCACCCCCCGGCGGGCGTGCTGTGCGACCTGGCCACCCTCGTCACCGTGCCGCGCCAGGACTACGTCAGCGGCCTGGCCGAGGTGATCAAGGCGGGGTTCATCGCCGATCCCAAGATCCTGGACCTGGTGGAGGACGACCCCGAGGGCGCCGCCTCCCCGGACGGCCCGCACACCCGCGAGCTGGTCGAACGCTCCGTCCGCGTCAAGGCGGCCGTGGTGTCGGCCGACCTGAAGGAGAGCGGCCTGCGGGAGATCCTCAACTACGGCCACACCCTCGGCCACGCCATCGAGAAGGTCGAGGAGTACCGCTTCCGGCACGGGCACGCCGTGGCGATCGGCATGGTGTACGCCGCCGAGCTGGCCCGCCTGGCGGGCCGCCTGCCCGCCGACCTGGTGGCGCGGCACCGCTCGGTGCTGGCCTCGGTCGGCCTGCCCACCGCCTACCGCGCCGACGCCTGGCCGCGGTTGCGCGCCGCCATGTCGATCGACAAGAAGGCCCGCGGCGCCACGCTGCGCTTCGTCGTCCTGGACGGCCTGGCCGAGCCCGGCCGCCTGGAGGCCCCCGCCGAGGACCTCCTCACCGCCGCCTACCGGGAGGTCAGCCGATGAGCAGCCGGGTGCTGGTGCTGAACGGGCCGAACCTGCGGCGGCTGGGGACGCGGGAGCCGGACGTGTACGGGGCGTCCACGTTCGACGACCTGGTGGCGCTGTGCCGGGAGACGGGGCGGCGCCTGGACCTGCACGTCGAGGTGCGGCAGACCGACGACGAGGCGGAGATGATCCGCTGGGTGCACGAGGCGGCCGACGAACGGCTGCCGGTGGTGATCAACCCGGCGGCGTTCACGCACTACTCCTACGGGCTGCGCGACGCGCTGGCGCAGCGCACCGCGCCGCTCGTCGAGGTGCACATCTCCAATCCCGCGGCCCGCGAGGAGTTCCGGCACACCTCGGTGGTGGCGGGCGTGGCGACGGGCACGATCGCCGGGTTCGGGATGCTGTCGTACGTGCTGGCGCTGCAGGCCGTGGCCGAGCTGATCGCCCAGGACGCGGCGAAGTCCTGACGCGCGTCACGCGCGCCGCCGTCCGCGCCGCTCAGGCGGTGGCGGAGGCGGTGTGGGCGAGCTCCTTCAGTTCGGCGATCACGTCGTCGAGGGGGCTCAGGTCGCGCTGGGCGCGGCACATGATCGTGGCGCCCTCCACGGCGGCCACGATGAGGCGGGCCAGGCGGCCGGCGCGCTCGTCGGGCACGCCGGCATTGGCCAGGCCCGTGGCCAGGGTGTCCTGCCAGCGGTCGAACACGGCGGCGGCGGCCGCGGCCAGCTGCGGGGCGTCCTCGTGCGACTCCACGGTGACCGCCACGACGGGGCAGCCCGCCCGGAAGTCGCTCTTGACCAGGACGCGCCGCCACCACGCGACGAACGCGTCCACGGCCGAGGCCGGGTCGCCGCCTTCGACGGCCGCCTGGATGCCCGAGTTGAGGAACTCCCCGGCGTAGCGGACCGCCTCCTCGGCCAGCTGCGCCTTGCCGCCGGGGAAGTGGTGGTAGATCGACCCGCGCGGCGCGCCGCTGTGCCTGATGACCTCGCGGAACCCCGTGCCGCTGTAGCCGCGCTCGCGGAAGAGGTAGGCCGCGCTGCGCACCATGCGTTCCCGGCTGTCCCTGCCCATGGCACCGATTATGACATTCATCATAAGCTTCGCGGGTTGACCATGACGCATGTCATAGGGACGGTTGGTGGTGTATGCCGGACGTCATACCTAGGTACGGTGAAGGAGAACCCGGTGATCGATCTGAGTCGTGACGGGCAGGTCCACGTCCTGCGGTTCGACGCGGGGGAGAACCGGTTCGGCCCGCGGTTCCTGGACGGCATGGACCAGGTCCTGGCGTCCCTGGAGAAGCACGACGGCCCCGGTGCCGCGCTGGTGACCGTCGGCACCGGCAAGTTCTACTCCAACGGCCTCGACCTCGACTGGCTCGGCGCCAATCCCGACCGGCTGGAGGAGTACCTGGGCCGCGTCCACGAGATGTACGCGCGGCTGCTGGAGCTGCCGATGCCGACGGTTGCGGCCGTCAACGGGCACGCGTTCGCCGCGGGCGCGATGCTGACGCTGTGCCACGACCTCACCGTCATGCGCACCGACCGCGGCTACTTCTGCCTGCCCGAGGTCGACCTGGGCATGACGTTCTCGCCGGGCATGCGCGCGGTGATCCAGGCGCGGCTGTCCCCGGGCACCGCCCACGAGGCGATGCTCACCGGCCGCCGCTACACCGCCGAGCAGGCCGAGCGGGCCGGGATCGTGCACCGCACCGCCGCCGAGGCGGACGTGCTGCCCGCCGCCGTCGAGCTGGCCGCCTCGCTGGCGGGCAAGAACGGCACGGTGGTGCGCGGCATCCGCACCGGGATGTACGCCCAGGTCATCGAGGCTCTGCGCGGCCCCGCCCTGGGCTAGGGGCGGCTCGGCCGCGGACGGCCCGGCCGCGTGCGTTACCGTCGACAGAATCCAGTTCGGTTCGTGGAGGGGATGCCGATGCGCATCGGGATGGCGCTCAACTACGCGGGCGGCTTCAAGGAGACCGTGGAGGAGCTGGCCGACTTCGAGAAGGCCGGGCTCGACATCGTGTTCGTCGCCGAGGCCTACAGCTTCGACGCGGTGAGCCAGCTCGGCTACATCGCCGCCAGGACCGAACGGCTGCAGATCGCCTCCGGGATCCTGCCGATCTACTCGCGCACGCCCACGCTGCTGGCGATGACCGCCGCGGGCCTGGACTACGTGTCGGAGGGGCGCTTCACCCTGGGCATCGGCGCGTCCGGCCCGCAGGTGATCGAGGGCTTCCACGGCGTGCCGTACACCGCCCCGCTCGGCCGCACCCGCGAGGTCATCGAGATCTGCCGCAAGGTGTGGCGGCGCGAGCGGCTCGAACACAGCGGCAGGCACTACGCCATGCCGCTGCCGGAGGGGCAGGGCACGGGCCTCGGCAAGCCACTGAAGATCATCAACCGTCCGGTGCGGGCCGACATCCCGGTGCTGGTCGCCGCGATCGGACCCAAGAACGTCGAGCTCACCGCCGAGATCGCCAACGGCTGGGAGCCGATCTTCTACGTCCCCGAGAAGGCCGCCGAGGTGTGGGGGCCGGCGCTGGCGGCGGGCCGGGCCCGGCGCGACCCGGCGCTCGGCGATCTGGACGTGGTCGGGCAGGCGCCGCTGGCCATCGGCGACGACGTGGACGGCTACCTGGAGTTCGGCCGTCCCATGGCCGCCCTCTACATCGGCGGCATGGGCGCCAAGGGCAAGAACTTCTACAACGACCTGTGCCGCCGCTACGGCTGGGAGAAGGAGGCCGAGGAGATCCAGGACCTCTACCTGGACGGCAAGAAGGACGAGGCCGCGGCCAAGGTCCCCTACGAGCTGCTGCAGAAGATGTCGCTGATCGGGTCCGAGGGCCACGTGCGCGAGCGGCTCGCGGCGATGAAGGAGTCCGGCGTCACCACGCTGAACGTCACCCCGATCGCGGGCGACCACAAGGGCCGCCTCGCGCTCGTCGAGAAGATCAAGGAGATGGCCGCCGACCTGGACTAGCCGCCACCGGAACGGCGGCGCCGGACCGGCGGTGCCCGGACGACGCGCCCCGCGGCGCCGGGACCGGTCCACCAGGTCAGGCGGAATGTCCGCCCTGTCGGGCTTTGTCGGCGGTGGACTACAGTCCTGGCCATGGAGGAAATCCGCCGCGCACGGCGCGAGCGGCTGGCCGCGTGGACGGCCGCCCACGACCTGGACGCCCTGTTGGTCACCCGGCTCGTCAACGTGCGGTACCTGACCGGTCTGGACAGCTCGAACGCCGCGCTGCTCGTGCCCGCCGACGGGCCCCCGCTGCTGGCCACCGACGGACGCTACGCCGGCACCGCCGCCCGCGTGTGCCCCGAGCTGGAGGCCGTCATCGACCGGCACACCGCCGAGACGCTGCTGGAGCGGGCGGGCGGGGCCGGGGCGCGGCGGCTCGGCTTCGAGCCCCACGCGGTCACCGTCGAGCGGCACACCGAGCTCACCGGCAGGGCCGCCGAGGGGCTGGAGCTGCGGCCCGCGGGACGCCCCGTCGAGGAGCTGCGCACGGTCAAGGACGACGCCGAACTGGCGCTGCTGGCCGAGGCGTGCGCGATCACCGACCGGGCGTTCGACGCCGTCCTGCCCCTGCTCCGCCCCGGCGTGACCGAACGGGAGATCGCCATCGCGCTGGAGCGGCGCATGGTCGACCTGGGCGCCGAACGGCCCGCGTTCGACTCGATCGTGGCCTCCGGGCCCAACGGCGCGATCCCGCACCACCAGCCCGGCGACCGGCCGCTGGCCCGCGGCGACCTGGTCACCATGGACTTCGGCGCCCTGTACGGCGGCTACCACGCCGACATGACCCGCACCGTCGCGATCGGCGCCGTCGCCGGCTGGCAGCGCGACCTGTACGACCTGGTGCGCCGCGCCCAGCAGGCCGCGGTGGACGCCGCCCGCCCCGGCGCCGAGACCATGGCCGTGGACGCCGCCGCCCGCGACATCATCAAGGCCGCCGGGCACGGCGACGACTTCACCCACGGCCTCGGACACGGCGTCGGCCTGGAGATCCACGAGGCTCCGCTCATGGGCTACGACAGGACCGGTAAGCTGGTGGACCGGGTTCCGATCACCGCCGAGCCGGGGGTCTATCTCGCCGGGCGCGGCGGGGTCCGCATCGAGGACACCCTGGTGGCCCGCACGGGCGGTCCGGAGCTTCTCACCACGACCACCAAGGACCTGCTCGACCTGTGAACCCACGGGGCGTGCGAGTCCGACCTTGACAACCGGGGGGTGCGGGGGATCTCCCCCCACCCTTTGAGACACGACCACGAACCGAGGCGGGGACGGCCCCGTCAGGGGGCAGGAGAGGACGCTGTGGCGACGACGAACGACCTCAAGAACGGCATGACGCTGAGGCTGGACGGCGAGCTGTGGACGGTCCTGGAGTTCCAGCACGTCAAGCCCGGCAAGGGCGGCGCGTTCGTGCGCACCAAGATCAAGCACGTGCTGTCGGGCAAGGTGGTCGACAAGACCTTCAACGCCGGCACCAAGGTCGAGGTGGCCAGCGTCGACAAGCGGGAGATGCAGTACCTCTACCGCGAGGGCGAGGACTTCGTCTTCATGGACACCCAGACCTACGACCAGCCGCACATCCCCGCGGCGGTCGTCGGCCAGGCCGCCGACTACCTGCTCCCCGAGCAGATGGCCACCATCGCCTTCCACGGCGAGGACCCGCTGTACGTCGAGCTGCCCGCGGCCGTGGTGCTGGAGATCACCGAGACCGAGCCGGGCCTGCAGGGCGACCGCTCCACCGGCGGCACCAAGCCCGCGACGCTGGAGACCGGCGCGCAGATCCAGGTCCCGCTGTTCATCACCACCGGCGAGAAGGTCAAGGTCGACACCCGCTCGGGCGAGTACCTCGGCCGCGGCTGATGGCGGCCGCGAGCAGACGCACGACGGCTGGACTGAGGAGCGCAGGGAGCTTGCGACCGGAGCGACGAGGGAAGCCGTCGTGTGAAGACGGCTGCGAGCCGCCGAGCGGAGCGAGGCAATGAGCGCTAGGACGAAGGCGCGCAAGCTGGCGCTGGACATCCTGTTCGCCGCCGAGCTGCGCGAGGAGCGGCCGACCGACGTGCTGGGCGCGCGCGGGCGGCCCAACCAGGACGAGCTGGCCGAGTACGGGCACGCGGTCCGGCTGATCGAGGGCGTGCAGGAGCACCGCGAGCGCATCGACGAGCTGCTGTCCACCTACGCGACCGGCTGGACGCTGGACCGCATGCCCGCCGTCGACCGCAACATCCTGCGGATGGGCGCGTTCGAGCTGCTGTGGGTGGACGACGTGCCCGACGGCGTGGCGGTCAGCGAGGCGGTCGCGCTGGCCACCGAGCTGTCCACCGAGGAGTCCCCGCGCTTCGTCAACGGGCTGCTGTCGCGGCTGCAGCGGCTCAAGCCGTCGCTCGCGCTGTAGGCCCGGCCACTAGGGTGGAACCATGATGGACGGGCGGCAGCCGAAACGCGCGCGGGGGAGCGGGCCGCGCACCGCCGTGCTGTGGGACGCGCTGCGCGCCGTCCTCGACCGCATCGCACCCGAGTCCGGGCCGAGCGACGTGGTGGACGTCGGCGGCGGCACCGGCGGGTTCGCGGTGCCGATGGCCGAGCTGGGCCACCGGGTCACCGTCGTCGACTCCAGCCCCGACGCGCTGGCCGCGCTGGAGCGGCGCGCCGCCGAGTCCGGCGTCACCGTGCGGGCGGTGCAGGGCGACGCGGTCGACCTGCCCGACCTGCTCGGCACCGGCACCGCCGACCTGGTGCTGTGCCACAACGTGCTGGAGTACGTCGACGACCCCGAGGCGGCCATGGCGGCGCTGACCGCCGCCGTGCGCCCCGGCGGCTCGGTCAGCGTGCTGGTCGCCGGGCAGATCGGCGCGGCGCTGCACCGGGCCGTGCACGGGCACTTCGACGACGCCCGGCGCGCCCTGACCGACCCGGACGGCCGGTGGGGCGAGCGCGACCGCACCCCCCGCCGCTTCACCCGGCAGACGCTGTCGGACCTGGTGGACAAGGCCGGGCTGCGGGTCGGCGAGCTGCACGGCGTGCGGATCTTCGCCGACCTGGTGCCGGACGCGATGCTCGACGGCGAACAGGACGCGGCCGCCGCGCTGATCGCCCTGGAGCAGGTCGCGGCCGTCCACCCGGTGCTGCGGGAGCTGGCCACGCAGCTGCACCTGCTGGCCCACAAGGACGCCTGAGGGCGGCCGTGAGCCGTAAGCAGCAGCTGCACCGGCCCGGCCCGCCACCCGGCCCGCCCGCCGACGACACCGGCTGCGCCATCCTGCACGTCGACATGGACGCCTTCTTCGTCGGCGTGGAGCTGCTGGAACGGCCCGAGTTGCGCGGCCGTCCCGTGATCGTGGGCGGCACCGGCACGCGCGGGGTGGTGTCCTCGGCGTCCTACGAGGCCCGAGCGTACGGCGTGCACTCGGCCATGCCGATGAGCCGGGCCCGGCGGCTGTGCCCGCGCGCGGTGGTGCTGCCGCCCCGGCACGACCGCTACGCCCGGGTGTCGGCCGCCGTCATGGAGATCTTCCGGTCGGTGACCCCGCTGGTCGAGCCGCTGGCCCTGGACGAGGCGTTCCTGGACGTCGCCGGGGCCCGCCGCCGCCTCGGCCGCCCCGCCGAGATCGCCCAGATGATCCGCGCGCAGGTCGCCGAACAGCAGGGCCTGACCTGCTCGGTCGGCGTGGCCAGTACCAAGTTCGTCGCCAAGCTGGCCTCCACGCAGTGCAAACCGGACGGAATGCTGGTCGTGCCCGCCGACGGCGTCCAGGAGTTCCTGCACCCGCTGCCCGTGGCCGCCCTGTGGGGCGTCGGCGACCGCACCGAGGAGGCCCTGCTCCGCCTCGGCCTGCGCACCGTGGGGCAGCTCGCCCAGGTGCCGCCGGCCACGCTCCAGCGCGAGCTGGGCAACGCCCTCGGCGCCCATCTGCACGAGCTGGCCTGGGGCCGCGACCCCCGGCCCGTCGTGCCGCGCAGCCCCGACAAGAGCATCGGGGCCGAGGAGACCTTCGACACCGACGTCGACGACCCCGAGACGATCCGGCGGGAGCTGCTGCGGCTGTCGGAGAAGGTCGGCGCCCGGCTGCGCGCCGCCGGGCACGTGGGCCGCACGGTCAGCGTCAAGTTGCGCCGGTCCGACTTCACCACGCTCACCCGGTCGCGCACGCTCCGTGAACCCACCGACGTCGCCCGTATGATCTATGTCACAGCGTGCGAGTTGTACGAGGCGTCCGGACTCGACCGGGTACGCCTGCGTCTGGTGGGGGTCCGGGTGGAGAATCTGGTCCCGGCCGACCAGGCCGTCCGCCAGCCGACCCTGGACGAACCGGAGACCGGCTGGCGCGAGGCCGAACGCGCGGTGGACCAGGTGAGCAGGCGTTTCGGCAGCGGCGCCGTACGCCCGGCGGCCCTGGTGCGGCGCGCCGATGCCACCGGAGGGCGAGACGAGGGGGACACGAGGTGACATCGAGATGACCGGCATCCGCCACGCGGTCGGCCGTTCGCTTTCGTCCGCCCGGCGCGCCTCGTATTCTGGGCATATCACCGTTGAGGTTCCCGTCCTGCATCGGATACCCCGTCGCGGGGCTGTCGTTGGGAGGCGCCGTGCCGCTCTCTGAGCACGAGCAGCGCATGCTCGACCAAATCGAGCAGGCGTTGTACGCCGAGGATCCGAAGTTCGCTCACGCGGTCCGCTCGACCAACCCGCAGGTTCATTACAAGCGCCGCATCGTCAAGGCCGCCCTCGGTTTCGTGGTGGGCGTCTGCGCGCTGATGGCGGGGCTCGTGATCAACAAGGGCTCGGTCACCATCGCGATCAGCGTGACCGGCTTCCTGCTGATGGTCGTCTGCTGCGTCTGGGCCCTGTCCAGCTGGAAGCGCATGACGGGCATCGGCACCGAGGCACAGCAACAGCAGCAGCCCAGGCGCCAGGCCAAGCCCAAGGCGACCTTCATGGAGCGCATGGAGGAGCGCTGGCGCCGCCGCACCGAAGGCGAGTGACCCCCGGGGGCCGCCCCCGGCCCCCGTACCTTCCCCCGGCCGCATCCTGATCTTCACGCGGCCCTCCGCCGCGCCCCCGCGCGGCCTTGGCGGCCCTTCCGCGCCCCCGACGCCTCAACGTCTCCGCGCTGTCCGCGGACCCACCGTCCGCACACGCGCACACAAACGCCCCACCCTCGCGGGTGGGGCGTTGCTGTTTCCGGCGGGACGCCCGCCGGAAAGCGTCAGCGGGGGCGGCGGGGGAGCAGGCGCCGGGTCAGGGCCTCCGCCCGGGACACCGCGTCGGCCAGGCGGCCCCCGGCCGCACGGCTCACGGACCTGACGGAACCCATGGTGGACGCCGGCAGCAGGCGGGCGCGCAGGCGGGCACGGCGCCCCACGGACGCCGCGATCGCCTCCCGGACGGTACGGACGTCCGCCCGCAGCGTCTCGGGCGGCGTCTGGGGACGGGACGGGGCGTAGCGGGCCAGCTCCTCGGCGTGCGCGATGCGTCCCAGCGCCTGCGTCGCGGGAGCGTCCAGCTCCAGCAGCTCGCCCAGGCGCCGGGCGGCCGCACGGGGCGTGTCGCTGGGACGCCACTCCAGACCGTGGTCCAGGGCGTCGGCGCGCATCTCGCGCCACGCGGTGTGCGCGGCCTCCCCCGGGTCGGGCGAGGCGCCGCCGGCGCCGCCGGAGCGCGGCGCCACGCTCGCCCACCGCACGCGGCGGGTCACGTGCCGGGCCGCCATGGGGGCGGCCAGGAGCAGCAGCGCCAGCAGCACCCCGACGATCCAGCCGATGGGCGCGCCACCGCCGCCGGACTGCCCGCCGTCGGTGCCGGCGTCCGCGCCGAGGTCGTCCTGACGCCGCGCGGTCGCCGACGGCGACGCCGAGTCCGAGGTCTCCGGGCTGGTCTCCGGGGCGCTGGTGTCCTGCTCCTGCGTGCTTCCGGCGTTGCTGGAGACGGTGGGCTCGGAGTAGTCCGGGGTGGCCGCGGTGCCCTGCCCTGCGGCGCCGCTGGGCGTGGGCTCGAACCGCACCCAGCCCGCGCCCTCGAAGTACAGCTCGGGCCAGGCGTGCGCGTCGCGGGTGCGGACCTCCCACACCCCCGGGGTGACCTGCGTGCCGGGGGTGTAGCCCATCGCGACCCGGGCGGGGATGCCCAGGACCCGCGCCAGCAGGGCCATCGAGGCGGCGAACTGCTCGCAGTACCCCCTCTTGTTGTTGATCAGGAAGTCGACCAGGTCGCTGCCGCGCTGCGGGGGCTGGGCCGTCAGGTCGTACTGGAACCCGCCGTTCTGGGTGAACCAGCGCTGCAGCATCACCGCCTGGTCGTAGGCGGTGGCCGCCCCGGCGGTGACCTCGTGCGCCAGCCGGCGCACCTCGCGCGGGATGCGGTCCGGAACGAACGTGTAGCGGTTGTAGAGATCGGTCGGGGTGCGCCCGGCGACCCTCAGCTGGGACGCCGTCGGCCGGGCCCGGGTGCTGGTGACGGTGTAGGAGCGGCCCCCCGCCGAGTCGCGCAGCGAGTAGATCATCAGCGACGGGACGTGCACCCGCCAGTCGCCCTCGATCGACACGCGGGACGGCGCGTACGGGGCCGGCAGGAACGACAGGTTCCGCACCTGCCGCCGCACCGTGATCCGCGTGGTGACCTGCCGGGTGGGCACCGCGCTCAGGCCGGGCGGTTCGGGCAGGCGGCGGTCCGACAGCCGGTCCCGGGCCGTGCTCTGCAGCGAGGAGTAGGTCCAGCGGTCGCCGTCGAACCGGTCCAGCGAGTACAGCCGCAGGTAGTCGGGGCGGTCGGAGTCGTCGCTGCGGTAACGCAGCACCAGCAGGTCGTCCGGGCGGGTCAGCTCCCGCTTGAGGCTGACCAGCGGGTCGGGGGTGGTGACGGTCTGCGTGCCGCCGCGCCCGCCGCCGCTGCCCATGCCGAACATCCCGCGCGAGTGGATGCCGGGCGTCACCGCCGGGACCAGCACGGCCACGGCCACGGCGGCCACGCCGATGCGGCGCCCCGCGGCCGCCATCGCGCCGGTGTCGGGACGCGCCGGGGCGTTCGGGGACCTGAACACCACGTGGCCCCACCCGCCGACCTGCTCGTGGTTGTCGGCGGCCAGCAGCGCCAGGTAGCCCAGCGCGCCGACGCCGAACGCGACCCAGCTGACGCTGTCCTCCCGCACGGCGGCGGGCACGCTGTACATCGCCAGCAGCGGCAGCCCGGCGGGCGCGGCACGGCGCAGCCGCACCGCCAGCAGGTCCACCAGCACCGCGACCAGGCCGATCCCGGCGACGGCCAGCAGCATGATGCCCGGCACCGGCGGCACGGGCGCGGCGTACTGGTTGGCCGCGTCCCACCCCTCCCGCATCAGGTCGCCGAGCCGCCGCAACGACTCGGGGGTCGGCACCACGCCGAGGAACGCCTCGGACGCGGTGAACCGCGCGGTCAGGTACAGGTGCAGCGCGGCCAGCCCGCCGACCGCGCCGAACACCGCGGGCCAGCGGAAGTGCCGCGTCAGCAGCCCGGCCGCGGCGACCACCGCGACCGCGCCCAGCCCGGACCAGAACCAGCCGCGGCCGGAGAACAGCGGGTACAGGGCCACCGAACCCGCCAGGGCGGCCAGCGCCGCCATGATCGTCATGCGAAGTCTCATGCGCCGTCCGTCATGCGAAATGTCCGCGCCGGGTCCTCGGAGGCCTCGGCGGCCGCCGACCACGCGCCGGCCAGTTCCGCGGCGGTCCGCAGGCGCACCACCCGCCAGCCCGCCGAGCCCAGCAGCCGCGCCGTCGCCGCCGGATCGGTGCCCGTGTCGACGTCCTCGTCGCCGTCGACCAGGACGGCGACGAACGTGCCGGTGCCGCGCCGCGCCGCCGCCACCGTCCGCGCCTCCTCGGCCGTCAGCGCCCCGAACGCCGCGACGACCAGCCCGTCGCCCTCGCCGTTCGGCCCGCGCAGCGCGGCCATGCCGCGGGTCAGCGACCGCTCGGAGGAGTGCCGGACCGTCGCCAGCACGTCCAGCAGCAGTCCTTCCGCCGCGCCCTGGGCATCGGGCGTCCTGGGCAGCCGCTCACCGGCGTCGGTGACCAGCCGCAGGCCCATCCCGGCCTGCCCCAGATGCACGCCGACCGACGCGACCACCGACACGGCCTGCTCGAACGACGACAGCGGGCCGTCCCCCACGTGGGCGGCGCGGCGGGTGTCCAGGAACAGGGTTCCGCTGCTCTGCAGCTGCTGCTCCTCGCGCCGCACCATCAGCTCACCGCGCCGCGCGGTGGACCGCCAGTGCACCCGGCGCAGGTCGTCGCCGTGCCGGTACTCGCGGGGGGTCACGTCGTCCTCGCCGGCGGTGGCCACGGCGTGCGCCAGGCTGTCGCCGCCGCCCGCCCACGCCCCGGCCGGCCGTCCCGGCGGCAGCGGCACGATCAGCGGCGTGACCGTCAGGGTGTCCGCCATGCTGAACGAGCGCACCATCTCCACCATGCCGAACGGGTCGGCCAGCCGCACCACCAGCGGCCCGACCCGGTACCGGCCGCGCCGGTCGGACCGGACGCGGTAGCCGAGCTCCCGCGAGCCGTTCGACTCCAGCCGGTCGAGCACGAACCGGGCCCGGCCGCCGAGGGTGTGCGGAACCTGGTCCTCCACCATCAGCAGGCCGCTCGGCAGCCGCGACACGTTCTCCAGCCGCAGGTCGACGCGGGCCTCGTGGCCCACCGGCAGCCGCGCGGGCTCCAGCCGCCGGGCGCACGCCAGCCGGTAGCGGGTGCGCGACACCGCCAGCGTGGACAGCAGCGGCAGCACCAGGACGAGCATGCCGGCCCGCAGCAGGTCGCGCTCGCCGAGCACGAACGCGCACACGATCGCGGTGGCCCCGGCGGCCACGAAGGACCGCCCCCGGGTGGTCAGGCCGGACAGCGCACGTCTCAACGTCACTTCCCGGAGGACGGCACCGGCAGCCGGTTCACCAGCTCGGTCACCACGTGCTCGGGACGGCGCCGCTCCACCTGCGCCTCGGCGGTGGGCAGCAGCCGGTGCGCCAGCACGGGCACCGCCAGGTCCTGGATGTCGTCGGGCAGCACGTAGTCGCGGTCGTCCAGCGCCGCGTACGCGCGGGCCGCCCGCACCAGGTGCAGGGTGGCGCGCGGCGAGGCGCCCAGCCGCAGGTCGGGATGGTTGCGGGTGGCGGTCACCAGGTCGATCGCGTACTGCCGCACGCCCGGCGACACGTGCTGGCGCCGGACGACATCGATCAGGGCGCGCACGTCGGCGGCGTCGGCGACGGGGGTGAGCCGGTCCAGCGGGGACGACTGCCCGTGCGCGTCCAGCATGTCCAGCTCGGCGGCCGGGTCGGGGTAGCCCATCGAGATGCGGGCGGTGAACCGGTCGCGCTGCGCCTCGGGCAGCGGGTAGGTGCCCTCCATCTCCACCGGGTTCTGCGTGGAGATCACCATGAACGGGCGGTCCAGGGGGTAGGTGACGCCGTCCACCGTGACCTGGCGTTCCTCCATGCACTCCAGCAGGGCCGACTGGGTCTTGGGGGACGCCCGGTTGATCTCGTCGCCGACCACGATGTTGGCGAACACCGGGCCCGGCTTGAACTCGAACTCGCGCAGCTCCTGGTTGTAGGCGCTCACCCCGGTGATGTCGCTGGGCAGCAGGTCGGGGGTGAACTGCACCCGGCGCACCGAGCAGTCCACCGACCGGGCCAGCGCCTTGGCCAGCATCGTCTTGCCGACGCCGGGCACGTCCTCGATCAGCAGGTGCCCCTCGGCCAGCAGCACGGTCAGCGCCAGCCGCACCACGCCGGGCTTGCCCTCGATGACCGACTCGACGGCGTCGCGGATCTTGTTGGCGACCTGCGCGAGCCCGTCCAGGCCCGGTCCGCTCCCGTCACCGTCGGAAGGCGAGGACGACCGGGAAGGGCTCGGGCGGTCGGCTGAGGCCGGTTCTCCGGAGCCGGTAGGGGCTTGCATATACGACTCGCCGTGAGTGCCTACTGCCACCAACAACCCTCCTCAGCCGTCCGGCCTCGCGGTGTCCGCCCGGGCTCCGCCGAGTGGTACGGACGCCAGGCTGTGCGCGGCCGGTGCGACGTTCTATTGACTTGCCCAACCCCTGACAGTACGTCCTCGGGCCTCGCGTCGCGATGTTCGTGTGGAACGGGTTGCCCGCTCCCATCGCGGCCGCCGCGTGAGGTTGCGCACGCGCGGCGGCGGCGTCACGCTACGGAGTCACATCGACACGAGCCGCCCCCTCCACTTCTCCCCACACAGCATCGCCGGGCACTTGACAAGACGACATAAAGACGCCCGCGACGGTGCCTTCCCGGCGCCGCCCCGGAGCCCTCCCAATGCCGCGCCGGCCCGTCGGGTCGCTCCGCCCCGCCGCCCGGCGCGGCGGCGCCCCGCGCCGCCCCCCACTCCGCTCCACCCCTGTGACCTGCGCATTTGCTCGCGATTCTGGCTCGAGAAGCGTGTTCAACTAGTTGACGGTGGGGAAGAGTGGAGTAGAGTGGGGCGCCGTGGGGGGTGTCAGCGCCCCGCACGGCGCGGGGAGGTGGGGGCCCGATGTTCCTCGGCACCCACACGCCGCGCCTCGACGACAAGGGACGACTGTTCCTGCCGGCGAAGTACCGCGAGGAGCTGTCGGGGGGATTGGTGATCACGAAGGGCCAGGAACGCTGCCTCTACGTCTTCCCCATGGCGGAGTTCCAGCGCATCACCGAGGCTCTGCGTGCGGCACCGGTCACCGAGAGGTCCGTGCGGGCCTACAGCCGGGTCTTCTTCGCCAGCGCTTCCGACGAGGTCCCCGACAAGCAGGGACGCATCACCATCCCGCCGCCGCTGCGCGCTTACGCGGGGCTCACACGCGACTGCACCGTGATCGGGGCCAACACGCGCCTGGAGATCTGGGACACGCGCGCGTGGGAGAGCTACCTCGAGAAGGAGGAGCAGGCGTTCGCCGAGATCTCGGAGGAGGTGTTGCCCGGGATCCTGTGACGTTCCACACGTCGGTCCGCCGACCGGGCACGGGTCCGTGCGCACCGGCTCCCAGCCGGTTCAGCCGGGGTCCGCAGTGTTCTCCAGGGACCACCCCTGGAACCCCGAAACGGCGGTCGGCCCGCGTTCGGCCAGGTCTCCAGCCGCTCTCCGGTGCCATCTGGCGCAGCTTCCCCGGTGCCAGAGGGCGACCCCCCGCGACACCGCGGTTCTTCCTCCAGGGCAGCGGATGGGGACCTGGCCGGGCGAGGCCGGGGCGGGCACCCCTACTCACTGGCCTTCGGCCAGTTTCGCGGGGGCCCGCAGTGTCTCCCGGGGGGGCGACCCTTCGGAACCCCCCGAGGCGCGGTCCGCGCTCGCCAGGCCTTCGGCCCGGCTCGCGGGACCGCGCACCGCTGGGGCGCGGGGTCTGCTCACCGGCCTATCGGCCGGTTTCGCGGGGCCCGCGGTGTTTCGCAAGGGGACGACTGCTTGGAACTCTCGGGGCGCGGAATTCGCGCTGGCCGGTCTTCGGCCAGGCTCGCGGGGTCCGCGCGACCGCAGGGGTGCGGGACCTGTTCGCCGGCCTTTCGGCCGGGCTCCGGGTCCGCCGGTGTTCCGCAGGGGGCGACTGCTTGGTGGGCCTGGAATTTCGCGCTCGTCGGCCTTCGGCCTGGCTCGGCGGGGGCCGCGCGACCGTCAGGGGTGCGGGGCCTGGTCATCGGGCTTTGGTCAGGGGCCGGATGTTCCGGAGGGAGCAGCCCTTCGGAAGTACGGGGTGCGGTCCTTGTCCAGCGGCTTTTGGGCAGGTCGCGGGGACGGCAGGGCCCCTTTCGGGGGCGAGTTCCCGCCTTCTGGCCTATGGCCGGTTTGCCGGGGTTTTCCTTGGGGAGACGATCGCCGGAACTCCTGGGCGGGGGAGCCGGGAGAGGTTCGACCGACGAAAGCCACGTAGTCCGCGAGCGAGGTGGCGCAAGGGGGTGAGCATGGACGCGGGCGACAACGCGACCATGGCCGGTCACGTACCGGTCATGCTCGATCGCGTGCTGGAACTGCTCGGGCCCGCCGTCCAGGTCACCGGCCCGGCCGCCGAGGGCGGCGCCGGTGGGGAACCGGTCGGCGCGCCCGTCTACGTCGACGCGACCCTGGGCCTGGGCGGTCACGCCGAGGCCATGCTGCGCGCCCATCCCGGGCTGCACCTGATCGGGATCGACCGCGACACCACCGCGCTGGAGCGCTCCGCGCGGCGGCTGGCCCCCTTCGGCGACCGCGTCATCGCCCTGGAGCACGCCGTCTACGACGCCGTGCCCGAGGTGCTGCGCCGGCTGGGCGTGCCCGCGGTCGACGCGGTGCTGTTCGACCTGGGGGTGTCCTCCCCGCAGCTCGACGAGGCCGAACGCGGCTTCGCCTATTCCTACGACGCCCCCCTGGACATGCGGATGGACCGCACCCAGAGCCTGACCGCGGCCGAGGTCGTCAACGGCTACCCGCCCGCCGAACTGGCCCGCATCCTGCGCGAGTACGGGGAGGAGCGGTTCGCCCAGCGCATCGCGGCCGCGATCGTGCGCGAGCGTCAGCGCGCCCCGCTGGAGTCCACCAAGCACCTGGCCGACCTGGTGCGCTCGGCGATCCCGGCGGCGACACGGCGTACCGGGGGCAACCCGGCCAAGCGCACCTTCCAGGCCCTGCGCATCGAGGTGAACGGCGAGCTGGACACCTGGCGGCGGGCGCTGCCGGCCGCGCTGGACGCGCTGCGCGTCGGCGGCCGCGTCGTCGTGCTCAGCTACCACTCGCTGGAGGACCGCATCACCAAGCGGATCCTGGCCGAGCAGTCGGCCGACACCACCCCGCCCGGCCTGCCCGTCCCGCTGCCCGAGCACCGGCCGCGGTTCCGGCTGCTGACGCGCGGGGCCGAACTGCCGTCCGACGAGGAGACCACGACCAACCCGCGTGCCGCCTCGGTCCGGCTGCGCGCCGCCGAGCGGGTGCGTGAATCACCGGGGGCGGGGGATCCCCCGGGCAGCCGCAGGGAGGCGAGATGACCACGACCACGCGCCCGCCGGGGGCCGCCAAACCGCCGGGCAGGGGGCGCCGGGGCCGCGCCGCCGACCGCGACGCCGGCACGCCGGCCGCCGGGAACGGCACGCCGGCCGCGCGAAAGGGGAGAACGTCGAAGAAGCCCGCCGACGACGCGACCACCGAGCCCGCCACGTCCGGCCGGGCCCGCAGGCAGGGCCGGCCGTCCGGCGCGTCCGCGGGGCCTGCGGCGGGCAAGGCGCGTCCTCGCCCGGCCGCCCCGTCCCGCGCCGCCAAGGCGCCCAAGGCGCCCAAGACCGGCGCCAAGCCGGCACAGCCGTCCAGGGCCGCCAAGCCAGCCAAGACCGCCAAGCCAGCCAAGCCCGCGGGGGCGTCGCGGGCGGCGGCCGCGGCGCCCGCCGCCGAGCACGCCGAGTCCGCCGCGCCGCGTCCCGCCGCCCGGCGGAGCACGGCGCCGCCGCGCACGCCGTTCGTGCTGCTGATCGTCGGGCTGCTGGGCGGGGCGCTGGTGAGCCTGCTGCTGCTGAACACGGTGCTGGCCGAGGACGCGTTCACCCTGACCCGGCTGCAGAAGAACAACAAGATGCTCGCCCAGCAGAAGCAGGCGCTGCAGGAGGACATCGCGCGCGAGGAGTCGCCCGCGATCCTGGCGCAGCGGGCCGAGGCGCTCGGCATGGTGCGGCCCACGCAGGTCGCCTACCTCGACGAGCCCACCGGCCGGGTGATCGGCGGGCCGGTGCGTCCGGTGCCGCACGCCGCGGCCGCCACCGCGGGCGCCGCGGGCGTGGTCGGCATCCCCGGCGCCGTGGTGCCGGGCGAGGGCGTGCCGACCGCCCCCGGCACGGGCGCCGCCGACGACCAGGGCGGCACCGGCCAGACGCAGAACGGGCAGGCGCGGCAGCCGTCCGCGCAGCGGCCCGGCGAGCCCACCGGGGCGCCGTGAGCACGGGGCACACCGAGGGAGTGACGCGGTGACGGCTCGGCCGGGACGCGGTACGGCGGGGCCGCCGCCCGGCCGCCGGGGCGGCCCGCAGGGACGCGGTTCCCGCGGGTCGGGGGCGCGCCCGGAGGACAGGAGCGAGAAGAGCGGCCCGGGCGGGGCGCGCGCGTCCGGGCGCCCGGCGGGCGGCGCGCCGAAGGCACCGGGTGCGGGCGGATCGGCGGGCACGCCCCGGCGCCCCGCGCGCGGAGCCGCCGTGCCGCCGCCCCGCAAGGGCGAGCCGGGCGACGCCGTCCCCAAGCGCACCCCTCCCCGCGACAGGAACAAGGACAGGGAGCCGGGCGGAAAGACCGCCAAGCCGGCCAAGCCCGCGGCCAGGACGGCGACCAGGACGACGCGTCCGTCCTCCAAAAGCGCGCCCAAGGGCACCGCAAAGGGGGCCGCCAAGGGCGCGCCCAAGGCCGACGGCGCGGGACGGCCCAGGAAGGGCGGCAGGCCGCCGGGTCCGCCGCGTCCGCCGAAACGGCCCCGGCCGCGCATCCCGTTCCACCGCCGCGACCCGATCAAGCGGCTGAACGCGGGGCTGCTGGTGGTGGCGTTCGTGCTGTCGCTGTTCGCCGGGCGGCTGGTGCAGCTGCAGACGATCGAGTCGGCCGCCTACACCGAACGGGCCAAGCGGCAGCGGCTCCAGGACATCGACCTGCCGGCGGTGCGCGGCGACATCACCGACGCCCAGGGCAACGCGCTGGCCATGACCGTCGAGGCGCGCGCCGTCTTCGCCGACCCCCTCATGATCGAGCCCAAGGACCGGCAGAAGGTGGTGTCCACGCTGGCGCCGATGCTGGGCCTGGACCCGGCGGACGTCATGAAGGTGATCAGCAAGCCGGGCAGCCGGTTCGAGTACCTGGCGCACGGGGTGCGGCCCGACCGGGCCCGGCTGGTCCTCGCCGAGAAGCTGCCCGGCATCGGCACGAAGCCGGAGTACCGGCGCGAGTACCCCAACGACGACTTGGCCGCGGGCGTCATCGGGTTCGTCAACGCCGAGGGCGAGGGCGGCGCCGGGCTGGAGTACTCCATGAACAAGCAGCTGGCCGGCCGGCCCGGGTGGCAGAAGGTGGAGATCAGCCCCGAGGGCCAGCACATCCCCATGGGCGAGGCCCAGAAGCGGCCCTCGGTGCCCGGCCGCGGGCTGCGCCTGACGCTGCTGCGCGACCTGCAGTTCAAGGCGCAGGAGGCGATCGAGGAGCGGGTGCGGGAGACCGGCGCCCGCAACGGCAGCGTCATCGTCATGGACGTGCGCACCGGGCAGCTGCTGGCGCTGGCGTCGGCGCCCGGCTACGACCCCAACGAGTACGGCCGCTCGTCGCAGAAGCACTGGAACAGCCCCATCGTCCGGGAGGCCTACGAGCCCGGCAGCACCAACAAGGTGATCACCGCGGCCGCCGTCATGGAGAAGGGCGGCGTCACGCCGGACACGCCGTTCACCGTGCCCTACAGCATCACCAGGTACGACCGGACGTTCCACGACTCGCACCACCACCCCACACAGCGGCTGACGTTCGCCGGCGTGCTGGCCACCTCCAGCAACGTCGGCACCATCCTGGCCAGTGAGCGGATCTCCCAGCAGACGCTCTACCAGTTCCTGCGCGCCTTCGGGTTCGGGGAGAAGACCGACATCGGGCTGCCGGGCGAGACCCCCGGGCAGCTCAGCCCGCCGAGCAAGTGGTCGGGCACCGACCGCTACCCGATCTCGTTCGGGCAGACGGTGTCGGTGAACGCGCTGCAGATGGCCAGCGTCTACGCCACCATCGCCAACGGCGGCGTCCGGGTCGCCCCCAACCTGATCCTGGGCAGCACCGGCGGCGACGGCTCGTTCACCCCGGCGGCGGCGCCCGAACGCCGCCAGGTGATCAGCGCCGACACCGCCCGCAAGCTGCGCGACATGCTGGAGGGCGTCACGTCCAAGGAGGGCACCGCTCCCAAGGCGCGCATCAAGGGCTACCGGGTGGCGGGCAAGACCGGCACCGCGGAGATCGTCAACCCCGCCTGCGGATGTTACCGGGGCGGCGGCTACACCGCCTCCTTTGCCGGATTCGCGCCCGCCGACGACCCTCAGTTGGTCGTTCAGGTGGTCCTGCAGGACCCGCGGCGGGGAAGCCACTATGGTGGCGATGCGGCCGCGCCGGTGTTCAGGGACGTGATGAGCTTCGCGCTGCAGACCCGGAAGATTCCGCCGACGGGAAGCAAACCGCCGACCGTCAAGATCTACGCCCGGGACTGACCGCAGCGAGTACCCTCTCTCGCCGTGAGTTCAGCATCGGCACCCTCGTCCGCCCGAACGTCCGTCCAGACGTCCGCCCGAACGTCCCGTACCGAAAGACACGCCATGCGCCCGACGACCACTCCGGCCCGGCCGCTGTCCGGGCTGGCGGCGCTGCTGGGGGTCGCGGACGCCGGGGACGGCCGGGACCCGGCGGGAGTGTCGGTGACCGGCATCACCCACGACTCCCGGCGGGTGCTGCCGGGCGACCTGTACGCGGCGCTGCCCGGCGCCCGCGCGCACGGCGCCGACTTCGCCCGGCAGGCCGCCGCCGCGGGCGCGGCGGCGATCCTCACCGACCCCGCCGGACGCGACCGGGCCGCCGCCGCCGGCCTGCCCGTGCTCGTGGTCGACGACGTGCGGGCCCGGCTCGGCCAGGCCGCCGCCTGGGTGTACGGGGAGCCGGCCCGCGACCTGGCCCTCATCGGCGTCACCGGCACCAGCGGCAAGACCACCACCGTGTACCTGCTGGAGGCGGGGCTGCGCGCGGCCGGGGTGGACACCGCCGTGATCGGCACCGTGGAGGTGCGGATCGGCGACGAGCGGGTGCCCGCCGCGCTGACCACCCCCGAGTCCACCGACCTGCACGCGCTGTTCGCCGCGATGCGCGAGCGCGGGGTGGGCGCGGCGGCCATGGAGGTCTCCAGCCACGCGCTCGACCAGGGCCGGGTCGGCGGCGCCCACTACGAGGTGGCGATCTTCACCAACCTGTCCCAGGACCACCTGGACTACCACCCGACCATGCGGGACTACTTCGCCGCCAAGGCCAGGCTGTTCACCCCCGAGTACGCGCGGGTCGGCGTGGTCAACCTCGACGACGAGTGGGGCCGCGAGCTGGTGGAGGTCGCGACCATCCCGCTGACCACCTACTCGGCGACCGGCGACCCGGCGGCCGACTGGCGGGCCGAGGACGTGCGGGTCGGCGCCGACGGCAGCGTCTTCCGCGTGGTCGGCCCCGGCGGCATCGAGGCCGACGCCGCCGTCCAGCTCCCCGGGCCGTTCAACGTCGCCAACGCGCTGGCCGCGATCGTGGCGCTGGTGGAGGCGGGGCTGACGCTGCCCGCCGCGGTGCACGGCGTGGCGTCGCTGACCGGCGTGCCCGGCCGCCTGGAACGCGTCGACGAGGGCCAGGACTTCGTCGCCCTGGTCGACTACTCGCACAAGCCGGGCGCGGTCGAGGCGGTGCTGACCGCGCTGCGCCCGCTCACCGAGGGACGGCTGGCCGTGGTGCTGGGCTGCGGCGGCGACCGCGACCGCGGCAAGCGCCCGCTGATGGGCGAGGCCGCCGCGCGGCTGGCCGACATGGCGTACTTCACCAACGACAACCCCCGGTCCGAGGACCCCCTGGCCATCCTCGCCGCTATGGTCGAGGGCGGGCTGAAGGTGCCGCAGGGGCAGCGCGCCCATGTGGTGGTGGAGCCCGACCGCGCAGCCGCGATCGAGCTCGCCGTCGCCCGCGCCCGCCGCGGCGACGTCCTGGTGGTGGCCGGCAAGGGCCACGAGCTGGGCCAGTACGTCGCCGGCGAGGTGCTGCCGTTCGACGACCGGGAGGTCCTGCGCGCGGCGCTGCGCCGAACGCAGGCCGCCGCGGGCGCGTCCAACGTCGAGAACGCACGAGGAGACAGGACGCAGGCGTGATCCCACTTCCGCTGACGACGATCGCGGAGCTGACCGGCGGCGTCGCCCACGGGGACGGCGCGGACGCCGTGGTCCGCGGCCCCGTCGTCATCGACTCACGGGCCGTGGAGCCCGGCGCGCTGTTCGCCGCGCTGCGCGGCGAACGCGTCGACGGCCACGACTTCGCCGCCGCCGCGCTGGCCGCGGGGGCCGCCGGGGTGCTCGCCGAGCGCCCGGTCGGCGGGCCCGCCGTCGTCGTCGACGACGTGCGGGCCGCGCTGGGGCGGCTGGCGGCCGGGGTGCTGGCGCGGCTGCCCGGCACCACCGTCATCGCGGTCACCGGGTCGGCCGGCAAGACCTCCACCAAGGACCTGATCGCCCAGGTCGTCGGGCGCGCCGGGCCGACGGTGTGGCCGCCGGGCTCGTTCAACAACGAGATCGGCCTGCCGCTGACCGTGCTGCGCGCCGAGGAGTCCACCCGCCACCTGGTGCTGGAGATGGGCGCCCGCGGCGCCGGCCACATCGCCTACCTCACCGGCATCGCCCGGCCGCGCGTCGGCGTGGTGCTGAACGTCGGCACCGCGCACGTCGGCGAGTTCGGCAGCCGCGAGAAGATCGCCGAGGCGAAGGGCGAGCTGGTGGAGGCGGTGCCCGCGGACGGCGCGGCGGTGCTGAACGCCGACGACCCGCTGGTGCGCGCCATGGCCGCCCGCACCCGCGCCCGCGTCGTGACGTTCGGCCGGTCCGCCGGCGCCGACGTGCGGGCCGCCGACGAGCGCCTGGACGACACCGGGCGCCCGCGGTTCACCCTGGTCACCCCGGAGGGGTCGGCGCCGGTGGAGCTGCGCCTGCACGGCGCCCACGCCGTGCTGAACGCGCTGGCGGCGGCCGCCGTGGCCCGGGAGGCCGGCATGGGCGTCGCCGAGGTCGCCGCGGCGCTGTCGGACGCCGCCCCGGCCAGCCGCTGGCGCATGGAGGTGACCGAGCGGCCCGACGGCGTGACCGTCGTCAACGACGCCTACAACGCCAACCCCGAGTCGATGCGGGCCGCGATCGACGCCGCCGCGCACATGGCCCGGGGGCGCCGGGCGTGGGCGGTACTGGGGGAAATGGCCGAGCTCGGCCCTTCTTCCGCCGCGGAACATGCCAAGATCGGACAGCACGTCGCCGAACGGGGGTTCGCCGGGCTCGTCGTGGTCGGCGGGAACGCGGCGGCGATGGCCGAGGGGGCCGAGCGAGTGGGGTCATGGACGGGAGAGTGCGTACAGGTGGATGACGTCGGCGCGGCCGTGACCGCGCTCCGCGAGCGGCTGCGGCCGCGGGACGTCGTGCTGGTGAAGGGCTCTCGCGTCGCGGGGCTGGAGCGGGCCGCCGAGGCTCTGCTCTCCGGTGGGCCGGAGGGTGACCGGGCGTGACCAATATCATCATCGCCGCCGGGGTGGCCCTGGTGTTCGGCATGCTCGGCACCCCGGTGTGGATCCGGATCGTCCGGCGGCTCGGCTACGGCCAGATGATCCGCGACGAGGGCCCCGAGGCGCACCTGACCAAGCGCGGCACGCCCACCATGGGCGGCGCGGTGTTCATCGTCGGCTCCCTGGTCGGGTACGGCGCGGCCCACCTGTTCACCGGGACCGCGCCGACGATCTCCGGCGCGCTGGTGCTGTTCCTGATGGCCGGGCTCGGCCTGGTCGGCTTCGTCGACGACTTCATCAAGGTGTTCAAGCAGCGCAGCCTGGGCCTGCGCAGCGGCGCCAAGATGATCGGCATCGTGATCGTCGGTGTGGTGTTCGCGGTCGGCTCGCTGAACTTCCCCAACGGCTACGACGTGACCCCCGCCTACCCGCAGCTGTCGTTCCTGCGCGACTTCGGGCCGTACATCGGTCCCTACCTGTTCGTGGTGTGGGCGCTGCTGCTGATCGCCGCGACGTCCAACGGCGTGAACCTGACCGACGGGCTGGACGGCCTGGCCGCCGGTCCCGCCGCGATGGTGCTGGGCGCCTATGTCATCATCGGCAACTGGCAGCTGCGCAACAGCTGCTACGACTTCGCGCTGGCGCCCAACTGCTACAGCGTGCGCGACCCGCTGGACCTGGCGGTGGTCGCCGCCGCGGTGCTCGGCGGCGTGTTCGGGTTCCTGTGGTGGAACGCCCCGCCCGCGAAGATCTTCATGGGCGACACCGGGTCGCTGGCCCTGGGCGGCGTCCTGGTGGGCCTGGCCATCCTCACCCGCACCCAGTTCCTGCTGGCCATCCTGTGCGGCCTGATCGTGATGATCACCCTGTCGGTGATGATCCAGGTCAGCTGGTTCAAGATGACCAAGAAACGGGTGTTCAAGATGGCCCCGCTGCAGCACCACTTCGAGCTGTCCGGCTGGGCCGAGACCACCATCGTCGTCCGGTTCTGGCTGATGTCGGCGCTGTTCACCGCGATCGGTCTCGGCCTGTTCTACCTGGAATGGATGCCCAAGGGGTGAGCGGCTCGATGGGTGACTGGCGCGACCGCGCGGTGTGCGTGGCGGGCCTCGGCGTGTCGGGCCGGGCCGCGGCCCGGGTCCTGGCCGAGCGCGGCGCCCGCGTCACCGTCGTGGAGGCCCGCGACGACGACGCGCTGCGCGACCGGGCCGAACGGCTGCGCGCCGACGCGGGCGTGACCGTCCGCCTCGGCGACGGCGACACCCTGCCCGCCGGCACCGACCTGGTGGTCACCTCGCCCGGCTGGCGGCCCGACGTGCCGCTGCTGTCGGCCGCCGCGTCCGCCGGCATCGAGATCATCGGCGAGGTCGAACTCGCGTGGCGGCTCGCGCACGGCACCCGCAGCGAAGCAAGGGATGCCGTGCGTTCTGGGGGGTCGTCCCCCCTGGAACAACAGGGCGGGGCAGGCGGACACGGGGCGGCGCCGTGGCTGGCGCTGACCGGCACCAACGGCAAGACCACGGCGGTGCGGATGCTGGCGTGCATGCTCACCGCCGCCGGACACCGCGCCGTCGCCGTCGGCAACGTGGGCACGCCCATCGTCGAGGCGGTGCTGGACAAGTACGACGTGCTCGCCGTGGAGCTGTCGAGCTACCAGCTGCACTGGTCCAGCACGGTGGCGCCCTACGCGGCGGCGGTGCTGAACGTGGCGCCCGACCACATCGACTGGCACGGCTCGTTCGAGGCGTACGCGGCCGACAAGGGCAGGATCTACGCGCCCGGCACGGTGGCGATCGTCAACGCCGACGACCCGGTGTCCACGCGGCTCGGCGGCCCCGGCGCCAAGGGCTTCACTCTCGGCACGCCCGCCCCCGGGCAGCTCGGCGTGGTCGAGGACCTGCTCGTCGACCGCGCGTTCGTGCCCGACCCGCGGCGCGAGGCCGTGGAACTGGCCGAACTGTCGGACGTGCGGCCCTATGCCCCGCACAACGTCGCCAACGCCCTGGCCGCCGCGGCCCTGGCCCGCGCCTACGGCGTCCCGCCCGAGGCCGTACGGGAGGGGCTGCGCGCGTTCACCCCCGACCCGCACCGCATCGCCCACGTGGCGAACGTGGACGGCGTCGACTACGTCGACGACTCCAAGGCCACCAACCCGCACGCCGCCGCCGCGTCGCTGGCGTCCTGCCGGTCGGCGGTGTGGATCGCGGGCGGCCTGCTCAAGGGCGCCGACGTCGACGACCTGGTCCGCGCGTGCGCCGACCGGCTGCGCGGCGTGGTGCTGCTGGGCGCCGACCGCGCACGGATCGCGGAGTCACTTGCGCGACACGCGCCGGATGTCCCGGTGGTGGACGTTCCCGACACCGACACTGGGGCGATGGACCGCGTCGTGTCCGCCGCCGCCGGGCTGGCCCGGCCGGGTGACACGGTGCTGCTGGCCCCCGCGGGCGCGTCGTTCGACATGTTCGCCAGTTACGGGGCGCGCGGCGACGCCTTCGCCGCGGCCGTGCGGCGGCTCGCCGAGTCCCGGTAGGGCGCGGCGGGAGGCGCGGGTCCGGCGCAGCGCGAAAGAGGAGGGGAGCGCGAGCATGAACGCCGCCGTGCCGTCGGCGCCGGCGGGCGACGGCCGGGAGGAACGCCCGCGCCGGGCCGGGCCGCGCGAGCACGTCGCCGCCGCCGTCGGCCTGCTGGACCGCCCGCTGACCTCGTACTACCTGGTGCTCGGCTGCTCGATCATGCTGCTGGCGCTGGGGCTGACCATGGTGCTGTCGGCGTCGCTGGTCCAGCAGATCCAGGCGACCGGGTCGGCGTACACGCTGTTCCAGAAGCAGGCCATGTGGATGGCGATCGGGCTGCCGCTGATGTGGCTGGCCTCGCGGCTGCCGGTGCGCACGTTCCGCGCGTTCGCCTATCCGCTGCTGCTGCTGTCGATCGTGGCGCTCGGCCTGGTGCTGGTGCCCGGCCTCGGCCACTCGGCGGGCGGCGCGACCCGCTGGATCAGCCTCGGGCCGTTGCTGGTGCAGCCGTCCGAGCCCGCGAAGCTGGCGCTGGTGCTGTGGGGCGCCGACCTGCTGGCCCGCAAGGAGCGGCTCGGCCAGCTCAACGAGTGGCGGCCGCTGCTGGTGCCGCTGCTGCCCGGCGCCGGGATGCTGGTGCTGATGGTGATGCTCGGCAGCGACCTCGGCACCACCCTCGTGCTGCTGACGATCTTCCTGGCGCTGCTGTGGGTGGTCGGGGCCCCGGGCCGGCTGTTCGTCGGCATGGCCGGGCTGGTGTGCCTGCTGGTGGCGATCCTGATCATCGTCGAGCCGTACCGGCTGCAGCGGCTCACCGGCTACCTGGACCCGTCCCAGAACCAGTACACCACCAACTACCAGGGCACCCAGGGTCAGCTGGCGATCGCCTCCGGCGGCTGGCTGGGCACCGGCCTGGGCGAGGGCCGGGCCAAGTGGGACTTCCTGCCGCACGCCGAGACCGACTTCATCTTCGCGATCATCGGAGAGGAGCTCGGGCTGGTGGGTACCCTCGTGGTGCTGAGCCTGTTCGGGCTGCTGGCCTACGCCGGGCTGCGCATCGCCCGGCGGGTCCGCGATCCCTTCACCCGCCTGGCCGCGGCCGGGGCCACGGCGTGGGTGGTGGTGCAGGCGATCGTCAACATCGGAGCCGTGATCGGTGTGCTTCCCATCACCGGGATCCCGTTGCCGCTGGTCTCCTACGGGGGGTCGGCGCTGATCCCGACCCTGATCGCGCTCGGCATGCTGCTGGCCTTCGCCAAACGCGAGCCCGGCGCCCGCCAGGCGCTGGCCGCCCGGGGTCCCGGGCCGGTCGCCCGCGCCCTAAGCTGGCTTGGCCTGGCACGGCGTCAGTGAGTCCCCCCGTCACGAACATGCTGAGGAGATGTAAGCGAGCATGAGGGTTGTCCTGGCCGGCGGCGGCACCGCCGGACACATCGAGCCCGCGCTGGCCCTCGCCGACGCGCTGCGGCGCATCGATCCCAACACAGGGATCACCTGCCTCGGTACCGAGCGGGGCCTGGAGACCCGGCTGGTCCCGCAGCGGGGCTACCAGCTCGCGCTGATCCCGCCGGTGCCGCTGCCCCGCACCCTGACGCCGCAGCTGCTGACCGTCCCGGGCCGGCTGCGCGGCGCCATCAACGCGGCCGCGGGCGTCCTGGACCAGGCGCAGGCGGACGTGCTGGTCGGGTTCGGCGGGTACGTGGCCACCCCCGGCTACCTGGCCGCCCGCAAGCGCAAGATCCCGATCATCGTGCACGAGGCCAACCCCAAGCCGGGCCTGGCCAACAAGCTGGGCGCCCGGTTCACCGAGCACGTGGCCGTCTCGCACGCCGACTCGCCGCTGCCGAACGCCCGGTTCGTCGGGATCCCGCTGCGCCGGGAGATCGCCACGCTGGACCGGCTGGCGATGGGGGACAAGGCCCGCTCCTACTTCGGGCTGCTGCCCGACCTGCCCACGCTGCTGATCTTCGGCGGCTCGCAGGGGGCGCGCTCGCTCAACCGCGCCGCGGTGGCCGCCGCCCCGGCGTTCCGGCAGGCGGGCATCCAGGTGCTGCACATCGTCGGGCCCAAGAACACCGAGGAGCCCGAGCCCGCCGCCGGCGGCCCGCAGTACGTCACCATCCCCTACTGCGACCGGATGGACCTGGCCTACGCCGCCGCCGACATGGCCATGTGCCGGGCGGGCGCGATGACCTGCGCCGAGCTGACCGCCGTGGGGCTGCCCGCGGTGTACGTGCCGCTGCCGCACGGCAACGGCGAGCAGCGGCTGAACGCCGAGCCGGTGGTGGCGGGCGGCGGCGGCCTGCTGGTCGACGACGCCGAGCTCACCCCGGAGTGGATCGTGCACCAGCTGCTGCCGGTGCTGGCCGACCCGGGCCGTGTCGCGGCCATGTCCGAGGCCGCCGGGCGGCTGGGCCGCCGCGACGCCGACCAGGCGCTGGCGCAGATGGTGTACGACGTCGTCCGCGCGGCGGGCCACCGGTGACGCGGCGGGCCGCGGGCGCCCCCGACGCCGCCGGCGTGGCCACGGCGCGCGGCGAGAGGACGGGCAACGAGGGGACGGGCACCGCCCGATGAGTCTGATCAGTCCTGGTGAGGTCGTGCCGGCGGGGGAGCTGGGCAAGGTCCACTTCATCGCGATCGGCGGCGCCGGCATGTCCGGCGTCGCGCGGATCATGTTGCGGCGCGGCATTCCCGTCTCCGGCAGCGACGCCCGGGACTCCGAGCTGCTGGCGCAGCTCGGCGAGCTGGGGGCCAAGGTGTTCGTCGGGCACGACGCCGCCCACCTGGGCGACGCCGACACCGTGGTGGTGTCCACGGCGATCCGCGACACCAACCCCGAGCTGGTGGCGGCGCGCCGGCGCGGGCTGCGGGTGCTGCACCGGTCGGCGGCGCTGGCGTCGCTGATGGCGGGGCGCCGCGCGGTGGCGGTGGCGGGCACCCACGGCAAGACCACCACCACCTCGATGCTCACGGTCGCGTTGCAGCGGGTCGGCGCCGACCCGTCGTACTGCATCGGCGGGCAGCTGGTCACCACGGGGCTGGGCGCCGACGAGGGCTCCGGGGACGTGTTCGTCGCCGAGGCCGACGAGAGCGACGGCTCGTTCCTGGCCTACAGCCCGCGGGTGGCGGTGGTCACCAACGTCGAGGCCGACCATCTGGACAACTACGGCGGGTTCGAGAAGGTCAAGGAGAACTTCGTCCGGTTCGTCGACCGGATCGAGCCCGGCGGGACGCTGGTGGCCGGGGCCGACGACCCGGTGGCGATGGAGCTGGCCGGGCGGGCGCGCGAACGCGGCCTGACGGTGCGCACCTACGGCGAGGCGCCCGGCGCCGACCTGCGCGTCACGGGTTTCACCCCGCGCGGCCTGGGCTCCCGGTTCCACGTCGAGGGCGTCGGCGACGTGGCGCTGACCGTGCCCGGCCTGCACAACGCGCTCAACGCCACCGCCGTGCTCGCCGTGGCGCGGGCGCTGGGCGCCGACCTGGCCGGGGTGCTGGACGGGCTGGCCTCGTTCGGCGGGGCGATGCGCCGCCTGGAGCCCAAGGGCGAGGCGGCGGGCGTCGAGGTGTTCGACAGCTACGCCCACCACCCGACCGAGCTGACCGCCGACCTGCGCGCCACCCGCGACTACGTGGAGCAGAAGGGCGGCGGCCGGATCGTCGCGGTGTTCCAGCCGCACCTGTACAGCCGCACCCGCTTCTTCGCCGCCGAGTTCGGCGCCGCGCTGGGGCTGGCCGAGGTCGCGGTGGTGCTGGACGTGTACGGCGCCCGGGAGGATCCCGAGCCCGGCGTGACCGGCGCCCTGGTGGCCGACGCCGTGCCCGAGGCGACGCGCACCGTGTACGCGCCGGTGTTCGACGAGGTTCCCGCCCTCGTGGCGGATCTGGCGCGGCCCGGCGACGTGGTGATCACCCTGGGCGCGGGCAACGTCACCGACCTGGGCCCGCGCATTCTGGAGGGCCTCGCCGCCCGCACGTCCTGAAGGGAGCGTTCCGCGCGCTCTGGGACGGACGCCCCAGAGTGTGATCTTTGGGGAGTTTCGTCGTTGCCGGGCGTGGGATCCCCGGAATCGCCGGCCGGCGCGGCCATCCTGGACGGCATGACCAACGTCGGCGGGCAGACGGGAACGCGGCGCGGCCACCCGGGCCGCTGGAAGGTGGCGTTCGTCACGCTGCTGGTGTTCGGGGTGCTCGGCGCGGTGGGCTGGGTACTGCTGGGCTCGCGGCTGCTGGTGGTGCGCACCGTCGAGATCACCGGTACCGAGCTCGCCCCGCGCGACCGGATCGTGGCCGCCGCCGGGGTGCGCCTGGGCGTGCCGATGGTGCGGCTGGGCACCGAGGAGGCGCGGGCGCGGCTGGAGCGGCTGCGCGAGGTCGAGTCGGCCACGGTGGAGCGGCGCTGGCCCACCACCGTGCGGATCGTGGTGCGCGAACGCGTCCCGGTCGCGGTGGTGCAGCGCGGCGGCCGGTACTACCGGCTCGACCGGCACGGGGTGGCCGTCGCCGACGGCGCGTCCCGGCCGTCGGGGCTGCCCGAGCTGGTCACGGGGTCGCCGGGGCCGTCGGATCCGGCGACGCTGGCGGCGCTGCGCGTGCTGGGGGAGCTGCCCGGCCGCCTCGCCCCGCGGGTCGCCGAGGTGCGGGCGACGGGCGCCGAGTCGGTGACGCTGCGGCTCACGGGCGGGCCCCTGGTCGTGTGGGGCTCGGCCGAGCGCACCGAGGAGAAGGCGCGGCTGCTGGAGGCCCTGCGGCGCACGGCCGCGGGACGCTCGGCGCGGATCATCGACGTCAGCTCGCCCGAGGTCGTCACCACCCGGTGAAACCGCGGCGGTGCGTGTGTCGGGGCGATTCCGGGCGCCCGATGGGGCACGCTGGGAGCATGGAAGGCCTGGCGTGCTTCGCCAACCGGGGCAAGCGGGACTCACCGCGACACGCCGGATCGGTTGGCCGGGGGTTAGTTGACCCTGGCGGTTGGGCCGCCCTACTGTCCGTATCAGTCAGCAGGTTGACATAACTGTAAGCCTCAAGTTGAGGGTGAGGGTTTGTCCGGACGGCACCGCCGCCGTCCACGGCCCGCGGCACCGGCCGCACCCGCGACGGAGGCGGCAGGCGACAACCACACAGACATCAGGTCCAGAGCACCGCAGCGACCCGGTTCGCCGAACCGGGTCGTCCGGTCCGATAGAGCGAGCGGAAAGGCCCCTCGTAGTGGCAGCACCGCAGAACTACCTCGCGGTCATCAAGGTCGTCGGCATCGGCGGCGGCGGTGTCAACGCCGTCAACCGGATGATCGAAGAGGGACTCAAGGGCGTCGAGTTCATCGCGATCAACACCGACGCCCAGGCGCTGCTGATGAGTGACGCCGACGTCAAGCTGGACGTGGGCCGCGAGCTCACCCGGGGCCTCGGCGCGGGCGCCAACCCCGACGTGGGCCGCAAGGCCGCCGAGGACCACCGCGAGGAGATCGAGGAGGTGCTCAAGGGCGCCGACATGGTCTTCGTCACGGCGGGCGAGGGCGGCGGCACCGGCACCGGCGGCGCGCCCGTGGTGGCCAACATCGCCCGCTCGCTGGGCGCGCTGACCATCGGCGTGGTCACCCGCCCGTTCAGCTTCGAGGGCAAGCGGCGCGCCATGCAGGCCGAGGCCGGCATCGAGACGCTGCGCGACGAGGTCGACACCCTCATCGTCATCCCCAACGACCGGCTGCTGTCGATCTCCGACCGGCAGGTCAGCGTGCTGGACGCGTTCAAGGCCGCCGACCAGGTGCTGCTGTCCGGTGTCCAGGGCATCACCGACCTGATCACCACCCCGGGCCTGATCAACCTGGACTTCGCCGACGTCAAGTCGGTCATGTCCGGCGCCGGGTCGGCGCTGATGGGCATCGGCTCGGCGCGCGGCGACGACCGCTCGGTGGCCGCCGCCGAGATGGCGATCTCCAGCCCGCTGCTGGAGGCCAGCATCGACGGCGCGCACGGGGTGCTGCTGTCCATCTCCGGCGGGTCCGACCTGGGCCTGTTCGAGATCAACGAGGCGGCCCAGCTGGTGTCCAACGCCGCCGCGCCCGACGCCAACATCATCTTCGGCGCGGTCATCGACGACGCCCTCGGCGACGAGGTGCGGGTCACGGTGATCGCGGCCGGGTTCGACGAGGGCCGTCCCAGCAAGCCCGCGCCCGAGCCGGACACCCGCCGGCTGCCCCCGCCGCCGCGTCCGGCCCCGCCGCCGCCCGGCGCCACGGGCGGCAACCCGATCCCCAGCCGGGTCGGCCGGTCCGACCCGCCGCCCACGACCGTGGCGCAGGCCGCCGCGGCGCAGCCCGCCGCGCCGCCCCCGCCGCCACCGCGGCCCGAGCAGGAGCGCCCGCAGGCCGGCGGCCCGTCCTCCGACGAGGGGGAACGGTCCGGCGGCCGTTCCGCGTCCGGCGGCGAACGCGCCGACGGCGGCGGTCCGGGTGCGCACAGCCCGTCGGCCCAGGACGGCGGCGACACCGGCGGCCCCGGTCTCGCTCCGGCGTCCGACCGCGACGCCGGGCGGGGCGAGGAGCCGTCGATCCGTCCGCCCGCGCCGCGTCCCGCCCCCGACTCGTCCTCCGGCCGCGGGCCGGGCGGGGAGGGCGAGCCCGGCTCCGGCCCGGCCGGCCAGCGCCGCCGCCCCGTGGTGTTCGACGAGGACGACGATCTCGACGTGCCCGACTTCCTGAAGTGATCGGTGCAGTGATCACGACCGTCCCCCTGGGCGCGGGCGTGGGCGCCGCGTTCACCGGCCGCGCCGGCGGCCGCAGCGCCGCCCCGTTCGACGGCCTCAATCTCGGCGGCGCCGTCGGCGACGACCCCGCCGCCGTCCGCGACAACCGCCGCCGCGTCGCCGCGGCGCTGGGCGTCGACCCCGAGCGCACCGTCTGGATGCGCCAGGTGCACGGCGCCGACGTGGCGTTCGTCACCCGTCCGTTCACGGGCGACCCGGCGCCCGGCGTGGACGCGGTCGTGACGACCGAACCCGGGCTCGCGCTGGCGGTGCTGGTCGCCGACTGCGCGCCCGTCTTGCTGGCCGACCCGGTCGCCCGCGTGGTGGGCGCCGCGCACTCCGGCCGCCCCGGAACGGCCCTGGGCGTCGTCCGCGCGCTGGTGGCGCGGATGCGCGAGCACGGCGCCGAGCCGGCGCGGATCGCCGCGGCGATCGGCCCGGCGGCGTGCGGCGGCTGCTACGAGGTGCCCGCCGCGATGCGCGACGAGGTCGCCGCACGGGTGCCCGAGGCCTACGCGACGACGCGGGCGGGCACGCCGGGCCTGGACATCCGCGCCGGGATCGTCGGGCAGCTCAAGTCCGACGGCGTCGCCGACATCCGCGTCGACCCGCGCTGCACGATCGAGACGCCCGAGCTGTTCTCGTACCGCCGCGAGGGGCGCACCGGCCGCTTCGCCGGTTTCGTCTGGCTCACCGACGACGCGGCGGAGGCCGGTCATGGGTGACGCGGTGGCCGGGGGCGAGGCGCGCCGGGAGGAGCTGGCCGCCAACCTCGCCGAGGTCCGCAAGCGCATCGCGGCCGCCTGCGCGGCGGCCGGACGCGACGCCGGCGAGGTGACGCTGGTCGCGGTCACCAAGACGTTCCCCGCCTCCGACGTCCGGCTGCTGGCCGAGCTCGGCGTGACCGACGTCGCGGAGAACCGCGACCAGGAGGCCCGCCCCAAGGCGGAGGACTGCGCGGGGCTGCCGCTGCGCTGGCACTTCGTCGGGCAGTTGCAGACCAACAAGGCGCGTTCGGTGGCCGCCTACGCCGACGTGGTGCAGTCGGTCGACCGGGTGCGGCTGGTGCGGGCGCTGTCGGACGCCGCGACCCGCGCGGGACGGACGCTGCGCTGCCTGATCCAGGTGTCGCTGGACGAGCCGGAGCCCGGGCAGGGCGGGCGCGGCCCGGCCGCCGGGACGCGCGGCGGCGCCGACCCGGCCGACGTTCCCGCGCTGGCCGACGCGATCGCCACGGCGGACGGACTGGAGCTGGACGGCGTCATGGCGGTCGCCCCGCTGGGCGGCGACCCTTCCGTCGCGTTCGCCCGGTTGGCCCGGATTGCCGCGGACCTGCGGCGGGAGCATCCGGGGGCCACCGTGATGTCGGCAGGGATGAGCGGCGATCTGGAGCAGGCCGTCACGTGCGGCGCGACACATGTGCGTGTCGGTACGGCGTTGCTCGGCGGCAGGCGGGCAATCGTCAGGTAATGTCCCCCCAGGGGTACCTGCCGAAACGGCGGGGTATACGGACGGGCGGTCCGAGGCGGCGTCGAGGCGCCGGTGCCGCGGCCACAGGACGACGGAGGGGCGTATGGCCAGCGCGATGCGCAAGATGGCGGTCTACCTCGGCCTTGTGGAGGACGACCGCTACGACGACAAGTACGGCAAGTATGACGAGTACGACGAGTACGAGGTCTACGACGACGACGCCGACACCCTCACCGGCCGCCGTACCGGACGCGACGAGGAGTCCGGCGGCCAGCTTACACGGGCCGAGGACGCCGCGGAGCGGGAACGCGATCATCACAGCGCGTCACCGGGCGACCGACGCTCCGTGGCACTGTACGAGAGCGGTTCCACCGACCTCGCGCGCATCACTACCCTGCATCCCAGGACCTACAACGAGGCGAGGACCATCGGGGAGCACTTCCGTGAGGGCACACCAGTGATCATGAATCTGACCGAGATGGTCGACAGCGACGCCAAGCGCCTGGTCGACTTCGCGGCGGGTCTGGTATTCGGCCTGCACGGGAGCATCGAGCGTGTTACGAACAAGGTGTTCCTGCTGTCGCCCGCCAACGTCGAGGTGACGGCCGAGGACAAGGCCCGGATGGCAGAACGAGGGTTCTTCAACCAGAGCTGACGGCGAACATGCGAGAGACTGATACTTCGTGACCATCGTTGGATCCGTGCTCAGCGCGGTGCTGTACATCTTCCTGCTGTTCCTCATCGGGAGACTGATCCTGGAGGTGCTGCAGTCGTTCGCCCGGTCATGGCGTCCCACGGGGCTGGTGCTGGTGATCGCCGAGACCACCTACACCATCACCGATCCGCCACTGAAACTGCTGAGGCGTTTCATCCCACCGATACGGCTGGGTAACGTGGCCCTGGACCTCAGCTTCACGGTCCTCATCCTTGTGGTCTGGGTCATGATCATCTTCGTGCAGAGGCTCTGATCGGATACCGTCCTAGCGGACAGACTCCAAGCGCGCCAAGGAGACGACATGCCACTGACACCCGCCGACGTGCGGAACAAGCAGTTCAGTACCACCAGGCTGAGGCCGGGTTATGACGAAGAGGAGGTGGACGCCTTCCTCGACGAGGTCGAGGCCGAGCTCGACCGCCTCATCCAGGAGAACGAGGAGCTGCGGGCGAAGCTGGCCGAGTGCCTGCGCGGCAAGGTCCCCGCCATGGCCGCGCCGATCGTCGAGCCCAAGCCGGACGTGCCGCAGATCCCCGAGCCGCCCCGGCCCGAGCCGCAGCCCCAGCCCGAGCCGGAGCCCGCCCCGCTCGGCGGCGGCCTCGGCGGCGGCCTCGGCATGGCCCCCGCCCCCTCCGGCGAGGACAACATGGACACCGCGGCGCGCGTGCTGGCGCTGGCGCAGCAGACCGCCGACCAGGCGATCGCCGACGCCCGCCGGGAGGCCGACGAGACGCTCGGCCGGGCCCGCCGCGAGGCCGAGGAGATCCTCGGCAAGGCCCGCCGCCAGGCCGACCAGATCGTCAGCGAGGCCCGCTCCCGCGCCGAGGCCCTCGACCGGGACGCCCAGGAGCGGCACCGCCAGGTCATGGGCTCGCTGGTGCAGCAGCGCGAGGAGCTCGAACGCGAGGTCGACAACCTGCGCGCCTTCGAACGCGAGTACCGCAGCCGCCTGAAGGTCTACCTGGAGGGACAGCTGCGCGACCTGGAGGCCGGCAGCACCGAGACCGGCGCGTTCCAGCCCGGCGCCCCCGCGCAGCCCGCCCCGACCGCCACCGGCCCGCAGAGCACCCTCGCCCACGACGGCCGCACCGGCGCCCCCGGCGGCTCCGCCCCCACCGGACCCACCCCCTTCCCTCCGCCCGCCGAGCCGGCCCAGCACGCCCAGCAGGTCCAGCACTCGGCGACCGGCGCCTTCCACGCGGCTGACAACCCGCCGCACGAGAGGCGCTGAGCCCCGGCCCGCAGGCGATAGTGTCTTCCCGACCGCCGCGTCGCGCGGCCGGTCCGTCGCGGCGACCGCGCGGGCCGAAGCCGTTCCGGCGGCGTTCCGGTACGTCGGTGAAGGCCGTCCGGAGCGACGTGCTCCGGAGAGCGCCCGGCCCTGGAAGGGGAGAGACCCTTGATCATCCTCAGTGGCGTCCTCGTGGTGGTGGCGATCGCCCTGCTGGTCGCGGGCATCGTCGCGGGCAGCGGAGACAGCGCACAGGTGCTCGGCGTGGACGCGCTGGTGGTGATCTACACCTCGATCGCCGTCAGCCTGGTGTCGTTCCTGTGCCTGGCCATCGGGGTCTTCCTGCGGCGCAAGGAGCTGTTCGGCGCGGTCCCCGCCCCCGCCGCGGCCCCGCCGCGCAAGGCCAGGTCCGGCCGTAAGGACAAGAAGGAGAAGAAGAAGGGCGCCACGTTCGGCCGGTCCTCGACCGCCCCGGCGCCCACCGCAGCCCCCGCCGGCTCGGCGGCCCCCGGCAAGGACGCCGGTGCCCCGCCCGCCGACGAGCCCCTGGACATTCCCGTCCAGCCGGCGAACGTCCCCGACGACGCCCTGGTGTACGTGGTGCGCGGCCGTCGCCGCTACCACCTGGACACCTGCCGCCAGCTCGCGGGACGCGACAAGGACGAGCTGACCTACATCGAGGCCAAGGAGGAGGGGTTCAGCCCCTGCACGGCCTGCATGCCCGACACCGCTCTGGCGGCGCGCGCCGCGGTGTCGGTGCCCGCACGGTCCGGTGCGCAGGGCCGCTCCTCTTCGTCGGCCTCGCCGGCCGAGAGCGTGGCCGGATCCGGCCGCTCCTCGGCGTCGTCCGCGACGGCGTCCGCGTCCGCCGAGACCGCCCCCGTCAAGCCGGCCCCGGACAAGCCCGCGGCCGGCAAGCCCGCGGCCGGGGCGGGCGCGCCGCCGTCGGCATGGCCCGTTCCGGGGACGGCCTCCGCATCCTCCGCCGCTGCGCGTCCGTCCGACGGCGCCTCCGCACAGGAGGCCGCCCCGACCACGCCGGCGAAGGACGGGTCCGCCAAGGACGCTCCGTCACGGGCCGCCGAGGGCGGCACGGCTGACGCTTCCCCCGCCGACACGACGACGACGCGGCCCATCTCGCCCACGGCCCCCCAGGGGGACGGGCCCGCGCGAGGCGAGGCGCACGCGGACGCGCCCGCGGCGGGCGACGGCGACGGCCCGCAGGTGCGCATCCTCAGCGGCACCAAGCGCTACCACCGCGTCGACTGCGCGCTGATCGAGGACATCGGCGACGAGGCCGAGGACCTGGAGACCCTGTCCCGGGCGGAGGCCGTGGCGCGGGGCTGCACGCCCTGCCTGGTCTGCCAGCCCGACCGCGACCAGGCCTCCTCGTAACGCCCGGGCTCCGGACGCCGGGACGCCCGGGGTCAGTGCCCCAGGTGGCCGCGGTGGCGCGTGTCGCGTGACTCGCGCAGGTGGGCGCGCCGTTCGTCGCCGACCTCCCGTTGCCGTTCGCGCAGCTCCCGGCGCCGCCGCCTGCGGTCGGCGCGGGTGCCGTCCAGCTCCCGGCGTTTGACGTTGACGCCGCCGAACAGCACGAACCCGGTGAGCCGGATGACGGGCGCGTCCGGCTCCAGCGGATCGTCGTCCGGCAGCTCCACCCCGCCGAAGATCGCCGCGGTGGAGTTGGTCACCCGCACGCCCGGCGGCACCGTGATCTCCACGCCGCCGAAGACGCAGGACACGTTGACGGTCACCTCCGCCTGTGCCAGCACGGCCTGCCGGAAGTCCAGCTCGGCCCCGCCGAACACGCAGTTGACGTGGGTGGTGGGCTCGGCCAGCCAGCGGCCCCGCCGCTGCGCCCCGGAGAAGATCGCCACGACGGCCGAGGGCTGCCGCTCGGGCGGCGGCAGGTCCGGGGCGATCTCCTTGCGCAGGTTGACGCGGGGCTGGGCCGCGCCCGGCGGGACGGGGGCCCGCTCGGCGGCCCCCGGGATGTCCGCCACCAGGGGCACCAGCTCGGCGTAGGTCTTGGCCCGGTACACCGCGTCGATCCGCTCGGCGTGCTCCTCGGCGGTGATGCGGCCCTCGGCGAGGGCCTCGCGCAGCAGGTCGGCGATCCGGTCGCGGTCGGCGTCCGAGGCCCGCATGAGCGCCGGGTCCGCCGTGGCGTCGGCCTCCGCGGACACGACCCCCGCGGGTGTGGGCTCGGAGCGAACGGGCTCAGAGGGAACGGGCTCGGACGGAACGGGCTCGGACGGAACGGGCTTGGAGGGAACGGGCCCGGACGGGGCCGGATCGGAGGAAGAGGGAGGTTCGGGCAGGTTCACATCGCCATCATCGCAAACGCGATGTGTCGCGAAGAACCCTTTCCTCACGACCGGCCCGTCAGGCGGTCGACCGGCCCGTCAGGCGGTGGAGCGGCGCAGCCAGAACGTCAGGCCCAGCTCGTCGTCGCGGCGGGCGGGCAGGTCCCCGTCCGGGCGGCCCTCGTGGAACTCGACGGCCAGCACCTCGGCGGCGATCTCCGGGCCGTGCTCGCGCAGGGCCTCGGCGAGGTCGTCGCCGGAGGCCCGCCACCACAGGGCGACCCGGTCGGTGACGTCCAGGCCCGCGGCCTTGCGGGCGTCCTGCAGGAGCCGGACGACCTCCCGGACCTGACCGGCGCGCCGCAGCTCGGGCGTGACGGTCAGGTCGAGCGCGACGGTCTCGCCGGCGGCGCTCTCCACGGCCCAGCCGGTGCGCGGCCGTTCGGTGACGATGACCTCGGCGGGGGACAGGGCCACGGCGCCGATCCCGGGAACCTCGACGGTGGCCGTGCCGTCGGCGCGCAGCGCGGCGACGAGCGCGGCGGGGTCGGCGGCCGCGACGGCCCCGGCGACCTTGGGGGTGTCCTTGGCGAACCGGCGGCCCAGCTCACGGAAGTTGGGTTTGACCTGGTAGTGGACGAGGTCGCCGCCGATCGACGACAGGTCCTGCAGCGCCGCGACGTTCAGCTCCTCGGCGATCTGGGCGCGCAGCTCCTCGGGCAGGTCCGGCCAGCCGGGCGCGCCGACCAGGGCGCGGCCGAGGGGCTGGCGGGTGCGCACGCCGCTGGCGGCCCGCGCGGACCGTCCCAGCTCCACCAGCCGCCGGACGAGCCCCATCCGCGCGGTCAGCCCGGGGTCGAGCAGGTCCTCGCGGACGGTGGGCCAGTCGGCCAGGTGCACCGACTCGGGGCCGTCGGCGGGACGGATGACGTCCCAGACGTAGTCGGTGACGAACGGCACCATCGGCGCCATGAGCCGGGTCAGGGTCTCCAGGCACTCGTACAGGGTGGCGAACGCGGCGGCCCCGGCGGGGGTGTCCGGGCCCTCCCAGAAGCGCCGCCGGGAGCGCCGCACGTACCAGTTGGACAGGTCGTCGACGAACTCGGCGAGACGGCGTCCCGCCGCGGCCGAGTCGAACCGCTCCAGGGCCGCGTCCACCTCACCGACGGTGCGGTGCAGTTCGGCCAGGGCCCAGCGGTCCAGCAGGGGCCGGTCGGCGGGGGCGGGGGCCTCGTCCATCCGCTCCGGCGTCCACGGGCGTCCGCCCTGGGACGCGGCGGCGCCGGCGTACAGCACCAGGAACGACGCGGTGTTCCAGTAGGTGAGGAGCACCTTGCGGACGATCTCCTCCAGCGCGTTGTGGCCGACCCGGCGCGAGGCCCACGGCATGCCGCTGGCGAGCATGAACCAGCGCAGCGCGTCGGCGCCGTGCTGTTCCATCAGCGGGATGGGCTCCAGCATGTTGCCCAGGTGCTTGCTCATCTTGCGGCCGTCCTCGGCCAGGATGAGCCCCAGGCACAGCACGTTCTCGTAGGACGAGCGGTCGAAGACCAGGGTGCCGACGGCCATCAGAGAGTAGAACCAGCCGCGCGTCTGGTCCTGCGCCTCGCAGATGTACTGGGCGGGGTAGGAGGACTCGAAGACCTCCTTGTTGCGGTGGGGGGCGCCCCACTGCGCGAACGGCATGGAGCCGGAGTCGTACCAGGCGTCGATGACGTCGGGCACGCGGCGTGCCTGCGCACCGCACTGCGGGCAGGGGAAGGTGACGTCGTCCACATAGGGGCGGTGCGGGTCCAGGGCGGACAGGTCGCGGCCGGCCAGTTCCCCGAGTTCGGCCAGGGAGCCCACGCACGTGATGTGGTCGTCGTCGGCTTCGCACACCCACAGCGGAAGGGGCGTGCCCCAGTAGCGGCTGCGGGACAGCGCCCAGTCGACGTTGTTGCGCAGCCATTCGCCGTAGCGGCCGTACTTGACGGTCTCGGGGAACCAGCTGGTCTTCTCGTTCTCCTCCAGCAGCCGCTGCTTGATCTGGGTCGTGCGGATGTACCAGGCGGGCAGCGCGTAGTAGAGCAGCGGCGTGTGGCAGCGCCAGCAGTGCGGATAGCTGTGCTCCAGCTCCCCGTTCCGGTAGAGCAGGCCGCGCTCCCGCAGGTCGGCGGTGAGGGGTTCGTCGGCGTTCTTGAAGAACCTGCCGCCCACCAGGGGGACCTCGCGCAGGAAGCGTCCGTCCGGGCCGATCGGGTTGACGACGGGCATGCCGTAGGCGCGGCAGACGGTCATGTCGTCCGCGCCGAACGCGGGGGCCTGGTGGACGAGACCGGTGCCGTCCTCCACGGTGACGTAGTCGCCCAGCACCACGTAGTGGGCGTCGGGGATGTCGACCAGGTCGAACGGGCGCCGGTAGGAGGTGCGTTCCAGATCGGTGCCCCGGAAGGTGGCGACCCGGTCCGCCCCCTCGCCCAGCACCTGCTCCAGGAGCGGCTCGGCGACGACGAGCACCTCGTTGGAACCGGCGGGACGGGCCGCGACATAGACGACGTCCGGATGGACGGCGACCGCGGTGTTGGACACCAGCGTCCAGGGGGTGGTGGTCCAGATGAGCAGGGACGCGCCCATGTCGGCCAGGGGGCCGGACGTGACGGGCATGCGCACGTACACCGACGGGCTGGTGACGGTCTCGTACCCGCCGGGCTGGCCGAGCTCGTGGTCGGACAGGCCGGTGCCGCAGCGGGGGCAGTAGGGGGTGATGCGGAAGTCGCGGAACAGCAGCCCCTTGTCGAACACCACCTTCAGGGACCACCACACGGACTCCACGTACTCGGGGTCCATGGTGCGGTACGCCTGGGCGGTGTCCACCCAGAAGCCCAGCCGGTCGGACATCTCCTCGAAGGCGTCCACATGGCGCAGCACGGACTCGCGGCACCGCCGGTTGAACTCCGCGACGCCGTAGGCCTCGATGTCCTTTTTGCCGGACAGGCCGAGCTCCCTCTCCACCGCCACCTCGACGGGCAGGCCGTGGCAGTCCCACCCGGCCTTGCGGGGGACGTGGAAGCCCTTCATCGTCTTGAACCGGGGGAAGACGTCCTTGAAGACGCGGGCCTCCACGTGGTGCACGCCCGGCATGCCGTTGGCGGTGGGCGGGCCCTCGTAGAACGTCCAGCGCGGCCCGGACGCGGTGCGCTCCAGGGACCGTTCGAAGACCTTGTTCTCCTGCCAGCGGCGCAGCATCTCCCGCTCCAGGGCGGGCAGGTCGACCTGCGCGGGCAGCGGGCGGAACCGACGACTCACGGGGCGGACCTCCGGATGCTCACATGTGACGGCACGTGGACCGGAGGGACGAGGCGCCATGGGGCCCCGCGGTACCACCCTCCTTGGCCGCGCCCTGGGCGCGACCCGCTTCGTTCACCTCTCGACTGCCGGGTCTACTGGGCCCGTCCGGTCGCCGTGGGACGCGTGCGTCCCGCCGGGGCGCGGGCGGGCGGTTCTTCCGGCGGCTCCGGGGTGATCTGGCCGCCGGGCCCGCCCCCGGGCTCGCACCGTCCCCGGGTCGCTCATGGCTGCCTTCGGCGGCAGGTGTCCCCATCAAGGCCGTGCCGATGAGGCCGCTTGCTGTGACCGTAACGCACCCTGGCCCGAATCTCTTCCCTCCGCGCCACCGGCCCCACCCACGGCCACGAGAATGTGGCGTAGGTCACTCTTGCGATCTGGCCGGCGGGAGGTTCCCGTGCGGTCGTGACGGGGCATATGCGGTCAGTAATCTTCGCCGGCGTCTCTGGGGCGTCGGCGCACGTCGTTTGCCGTCCCGCGAAAGGGGACCTATGCTGCCCGCACTGCGTGTGGAGGACATCAGCGCGAGGGGGGCCGAAATGGCCGGCGCGGCGAAGGGGGACAAGCCTCCCGGTGGGCGCGCCCGCGGTGGACGCGCGGCCTCGGGGAACGTCTCCGGTGCGGCCCCGTCCTCCGGGACGGACGCGCGCGCCCCTGGCAGGAAACCCGCGGGCACCAAGGGCCCCAAGGACCGGACGGCCGACGCCGTCACCCGGCGGGCGGACGCCCCGTCCGAAGGGGCGGCGGGCGCCACGGGCCCGGCGAACCCGGCCGGCACGACGGGCACGACGACCAGGGCCGCGTCGAGGGCCGCGGCCAAGGACGGGGCGGCCACGTCGTCCAAGAACACCGCCAAGGCCCCGGCCAGGACGGCGCCGGGCGAGGGCGCGGGGGGCGCCGCGGCCAAGGCGGCCGAGCTGCCGGTCCGTGAGGACGAGGAACGCTGGACCGAGGAGGAGCTGGCCGAGGTCCGCTCGCGGCTGCGCGAGGAGAGCAGCGCGCTGGAGGCGGAGATCGCGGCCACCACCACGCACATCGCCGACGGCGACTCCACCGCATCGGCGGGTGACGACCAGGCCGACGCGGGGGCCAAGACGTACGCGCGCGAGCACGAGCTGGCGCTGACCTACAATGCGCGTGACCTGCTCGCCCAGAACGAGCGGGCCGTCCAGCGGATGGACGCGGGCACGTACGGGATCTGCGAGTCGTGCGGCAGGCCGATCGGCAAGGCGCGCCTCCAGGCGTTCCCGCGTGCGACCCTATGTGTGAGATGCAAACAACGCGAGGAACGTCGCTGAGCGACACGAAGAAGTCGTCGACGAGCGGGGCCGAGGGATCGTCCGGATCGCCTCGGCCGCGCCGTGTGGGCACCCTGGTCGCGGTCGCGCTGACCGCGCTGGCCCTGGACGTGGTCACGAAGGTCGTCGTGGTGGCCACCCTGTCCGACCGCGAACCGATCCGGCTGCTGGGCGGGCTGCTGACGCTGCGCGAGACGCGCAACAGCGGGGCCGCGTTCTCCATCGGCACCGGCTACACGATCGTCTTCACGCTGATCGCCTGCGGGGTGGTCGTGGCGATCCTGCGCACCGCCCGCAACCTGCGCAGCCTGCCGTGGGCGGTGTGCCTGGGCCTGCTGCTGGGCGGCGCGGTGGGCAACCTGGCCGACCGGATGCTGCGCGCGCCCGCGCCGCTGAAGGGGCACGTGGTCGACTGGATCGAGCTGCCGTACTGGCCGGTCTTCAACCTCGCCGACTCGGCGATCGTGTGCGGCGGCGTGCTCGCGGTCGTGCTGGCCGCGCGCGGCCTCCAGCTCGACGGCACCCGCCTGGGCGAGGAGGAGCCCGGCGAACCCGACGAACCCGACACGTCCGGCTCCGACGCGTCCGGTTCGGGCGCGTCCGGCGCCGTGACGGGCGAGGGCGACGCCGCCGGTGACCCGGCCGCGCGAGAAGGGGCCGCCGGAGCGCGTGAGGAGGCGCCTGCGGGCCGCGTCCCCGCCGACGCGGCTCCCGCGTCCGAGAGGGCGGCGAGCGCCGCCGACGGTGGCTCTGACGGCCGCGGCGGCGACGAGCCCGCCGCGTCGGCCGAGCACGGGCCGGCCGAGGAGGGCGGGACGGCCGCCGGGCCGGGCGCCCGCGGGTCCGCGGCTCCGGAGGAGAAGTCCTGATGGCCGACGTACGCAGTCTCCCCGTCCCCGACGGCCTGGAGGGCGAGCGCGTGGACGCCGCGCTGGCACGGCTGTTCGGGCTGTCGCGCGGTCGGGCCGCCGACATCATCGCCGCCGGTGACGTGCTGCTGGACGGCCGCGAGGTCGCCAAGTCCGAGCGGCTGCACGCCGGGGCCTGGCTGGAGGTGACCCTGCCGCCCCCGCCCACCGCCCCCGCCCCGGTCGCCGAACCCGTGCCCGGAATGGGAATCCTGTACGAGGACGCCGACATCGTCGTCGTCGACAAGCCCGTCGGGGTCGCCGCCCACCCCACCACGGGGTGGACCGGCCCGACCGTCCTCGGCGGGCTGCTTGGCGCCGGGCACACCGTGGCCACCAGCGGCGCTGCCGAACGGCAGGGCATCGTGCACCGGCTGGACGCCAACACCACCGGGGCGATGGTCGTGGCCAAGAGCGAGGTCGCGTACTCGCGCCTGAAGCGGGCCTTCAAGGAGCGCCGCGTCGACAAGCGCTACCACGCCCTGGTGCAGGGCCACCCGGACCCGTTCCGCGGCACGGTGGACGCGCCCATCGACCGGCACCCGTCCGGCGACGGCCGTTTCGCCGTGGTGGCCGGGGGCAAGCCGTCGGTCACCCACTACGACACGGTGGAGGCGTTCCGCGCGGCCACCCTGCTCGACATCAACCTGGAGACCGGCCGCACCCACCAGATCCGCGTGCACATGTCGGCGATCCGGCACCCGTGCGTCGGCGACCTGGCCTACGGAGCCGACCCGACGCTCGCCGCCCGGCTCGGCATGACCCGCCAGTGGCTGCACGCGGTGCGCCTGGGGTTCGAGCACCCCACCCAGGGGGACTGGGTGGAGTTCGAGAGCCCGTACCCGGACGACCTCGCGCGCGCCCTGGAGATCGTCGACGCCGAGTCCTGACCGCCGGGTCCTGACCGCCGCGCCGGGATCCGCCGGACGTGACCGCCTGGAACGTGACCGCCTAGAACAGGCGCAGGGCGGCGGTCACGCCGGCGGCCACGACCAGCACCACCAGGAACGGGGCGCGCAGCAGCAGCGCGGCCACGGCGGCGCCCAGCCCGGCCAGGCGCGGCCCGTCCAGTTCCAGGGGCCCGTTCTGGGCCAGGGCCTGCACGGCGATCAGCGCGGTCAGCAACGCGACCGGGATGAGGTCGGCGAACCGGCGCACCCGGGGGTCCTCCAGCACCCGCTGGGGCGTGACCAGCCCGCCCAGCTTGAGCGCGTAGCAGCCGACGCCGGTGGCGATCACGGCGATCCACACGTTCACGGCCGCTCCTGTGCGTCCGGGCGGGCGCCGCGCCTGGGCCGCAGCAGCGCGGGCAGGGCCGCGGCGGCGGCCAGCATCACGGGCACGCCGGCCGGCAGCAACGGCGTCGCCCCGACGGCGATGACGGCGGCGGCCGCCGCCACCCAGCATTCCGTGCCGCCCGCGGTCAGCCGGGGCCACAGCAGCGCCAGGAACGCCGCGGGCCCCAGCGTGTCCAGGCCGAAGGCCGTGGGGTCGCCCACCCGGGCGGCGCCGAGCGCCCCCAGCAGCGTCGTCAGGTTCCAGGCCAGGTAGAGGCTGACCGCGGTCACGTAGAAGCCGGTACGGGCCGAGGCGCGGTCCGGCTGGGCGGTCGCCACGGCCGCGGTCTCGTCGATGACGACATGGGCGGTCGCCAGGCGGCGCCAGCCCCGCACCCGCAGCAGGTCCGCCAGGCGCAGCCCGTACAGCGCGTTACGGCCGCCCAGCAGCACCGCGCCCAGCGCCCCGGTCGCCAGCGCGCCCCCGCTGCCGATCACGCCCACCAGGGCGAACTGCGACGCGCCGGTGAAGGCCACCAGGCTCAGCACGCACGCCTGCGCCACCGACAGTCCCGCCGTGACCGCGGCCGCCCCGAAGGCAAGCCCGGACACCCCCACTCCCAGGCCCACGCCCAGCCCGTCCCGCATGGCCGCGGAACGCCGCTGAGCGGTCCCGACATCCGATTCCGTCACCGTCATGGGCATGGACGCTAGTCAGCGGGCCCGGGAACCGTCTTGAACGTTCTTGCGGTCACGTTCGGAGACCTCGAGACCCGCCTCGATGACGACGTTCATGATGCGGGCCAGGCGCTCGGGCCCCAGCGTCGGGGCGCGCTCGGCCATCGCCGCGACGATCTCCCGCTCACGGTCGGGGCAGCGGCCCGCGAAGCCCCCGACCGGTTTCAGGCGCTGCACGACGCCCGCCACGGCGGCGCGCCGTTCGAGCAGCGCGGCCAGCGCCGCGTCGATCCCGTCGATGGCCGCGCGCGCCTCCTCCACCGTGGAGAGCCTGTCGGGGCGCGGGATCGTGACGCGCAGTTCCTCGTGCTGAAGCGCCTCGTTCTCGAGCGCCTCGTTGCGGAGTGCGTCGGTCTGGAACGTCTCGGTCTGGAGCGTCTGGTCTGGCATGTCCGGTTCCCTTCTGCGGTGGCGGCCCGCGTCAGGGAAGGTGATGCCGTCCGTACCCGGGCCGCGCTCTGAACGCGAAAAGGCAGAGCCCTCTGGGGCTCTGCCTTCGCCGGCTCCGGGGTCGTCGCCGGGTCAGCCCGCGCCGACCGGCTCGCCCGGAGCCGGCTGCATAAACACGGGATAGCGACGGTTCACGCTTGTCATCGTAGGCTCCGCCGTCACCGACACGCCAATGGACGGAACGAACATCTCGCATGTTGAGACGACTTAGAGGGGTTTGCGCATCCAGATGTGCGGGATGCCCGCCTCGATGTCCTCCTCGCCGTACGCCTCGTACCCGAGCCGCTCGTAGAACGCGCGCACCGCCGTCTGCGCGTGCAGCTCCACCGACCGCAGCCCCGCCTCCCGCGCGCGCTGCTCGACCGCCCGCACCAGGGCGGCGCCCAGGCCGGTGCCCCGCGTCTCCGGCAGCACCGCCAGCCGCCCCAGCACGCCGCAGCCGTCGCGGCGCAGCATCCGCGCCGTGCCCACGGGACGGCCCTCCAGGCGGGCCAGGAAGTGGTCGGCGTCCGCGTCGTGCTCGTCCAGTTCCAGTTCCGGCGGCACGCCCTGCTCGCCGACGAAGACCCGCAACCGGATCTCCTCGGCGGCGGCCCGCTCCTGTGGGCCGGTGACCAGCGAGATATGCATCCTCCTATGATTTCAGTCGTGTCACAGGAGGTCGCTCATTACTGGCGACATCCCGCTCAGCCCGATGTGGACCTGCTGCGGGCCCGCTACGTCACCCACCGCTTCGGCCGTCACACCCACGACGGGTACGTCGTCGCCCTCATCGAGGCCGGAGTGGAGGCGTTCGAGCACGCGGGCAGCACCGAGCGCGCCCCCGAGGGCGCCCTCATCGTGGTCAACCCCGACGTGGTGCACACCGGGTACGCGGGCGCGCCCGAGGGGTGGGCTTACCGGGTCCTGTACCCGGCGGTGGACGTCGTCGCCGACGTCGCCGCCGAACTGGGCGCGCGGGCGGGCACGCCCTACTTCCCCGAGACCGTCATCGAGCGGACGCCCGCCGCCGCCCTGGTCCGCGCCGCCCACCGCGCCGGTGAGGGCGGCGACGCCCTGGCGGCCTCGTCGCTGTTGCGCACGGCCCTGGGGGCCCTGCTGCGCCACCACGCCCGCGACATGCCCGCCGAGTACGGGACGGCCCTGTCTCCGTCCGTGCGCGCCGCCCGCGACATCCTGCACGACCGCCTGGTGGACCCGCCCACGCTGGAGGAGCTGGCCGAGACCGTGGGCACGCGCCCGTTCCGCCTCATCCGGGCGTTCAGGGCCGCCACGGGCCTGCCGCCCCACGCCTACCTCAACCAGGTGCGCGTCCGGCGCGCACGCGGGCTGCTCGACAGGGGGCTGCGCCCGGCCGAGGTGGCCGCCCGCACGGGTTTCGCCGACCAGGCCCACCTCACCCGTCATTTCAAACGTGTCGTCGGCGTTCCGCCCGGCGCCTACCAGCACGCCCGGGGTGCCGCCCGGTCCTGACCGTCTCCACGGGGCGCGGGCGCGGCATCCGGCTGATCAGCGCCATAAGGGCAGGTTAGGGACGTGGCAGGGCGAACATGGGGTGAGCGGGCATCCCGGAGTGTCGAGGCGCGAGGTGTCCCGGGGGCGGGTTAGGCTCTCAGAGCCGCGTCGTCCCGGGCGCTCACCCGGGCGGCGATCTTCCCCCGGAACGGATAACACAGCCACGCACCGGCAGGTGCGTGCGCGGTCGCGTGCAACCAGGAGGCGCAGCGGGCATGGCGGACTCGTTCGTCCATCTACATGTTCATACCGAGTACTCCATGCTGGACGGGGCCGCGCGGCTCAAGCAGCTGTTCGACGAGGTCCAGCGGCAGAAGATGCCCGCGATCGCCATGACCGACCACGGCAACATGCACGGCGCCTACGACTTCTGGAAGCACGCCAAGGACGCCGGCGTCACTCCCGTGATCGGCATCGAGGCGTACATGGCGCCCGAGTCGCGCTTCCACAAGAAGAAGGTCCAGTGGGGCGAGCCCAGCCAGAAGCGCGACGACGTGTCCGGCGGCGGCCTGATCAACCACAAGACCATCTGGGCGCGTAACCGGACCGGGCTGCACAACCTGTTCAAGCTGTCCAGCCGCTCCTACACCGAGGGCTTCGTCTTCAAGTACGCCCGTATGGACGAGGAGTTGCTGGCCGAGCACGCCGACGGGCTGATGGCCACCACCGGCTGCCCGTCCGGCAAGATCCAGACGCGGTTGCGGCTGGGGCAGTTCGACGAGGCGCTCAAGGCGGCCGCCACCTTCCAGGACATCTTCGGCAAGGAGAACTACTTCCTGGAGCTGATGGACCATGGCCTGGAGATCGAGCGCCGCGTCCGCGACGGCCTGGTCGAGATCGGCAGGAAGCTGAACATCCCGCCGGTGGTCACCAACGACTCGCACTACACCCATGAGAGCGAGGCGACCGCGCACGACGCCCTGCTGTGCGTCCAGGTCGGCAAGCAACTGGCCGACCCGGATCGGTTCCGGTTCGACGGCAGCGGCTACTACATCAAGTCGCCGGACGAGATGCGCGCCCTGGACGGCTCCGACATCTGGGCCGAGGGCTGCCGCAACACCCTGCTCATCGCCGAGAAGGTCGACACGGCGGGGATGTTCGAGCACCACGACCTGATGCCGCGCTTCCCGGTGCCCGAGGGCGAGACCGAGGAGACCTGGTTCCGCAAGGAGGTCTGGAAGGGCCTGGAGCGGCGTTTCCCCGACGGCATCCCGGACCGGTACCGCGAGCAGGCCGAGTACGAGATGGGCGTCATCCTCGCCAAGGGGTACCCGTCGTACTTCCTGGTCGTCGCCGACTTCATCATGTGGGCGAAGAACAACGGCATCCTGGTCGGGCCGGGCCGAGGCAGCGCCGCGGGGTCGCTGGTGGCCTACGCGATGGGCATCACCGACCTGGACCCCCTTCCGCACGGGCTGATCTTCGAGCGGTTCCTCAATCCCGAGCGCGCGTCCATGCCCGACATCGACATCGACTTCCCTGAAGATCGGCGCGCCGAGGTCATCCGGTACACCACCGAGAAGTGGGGCGAGGACAAGGTCGCCTTCATCGCCACGTTCGGCACCATCAAGGCGAAGGCCGCCATCAAGGACGCCGGGCGCGTCCTGGGCTTCCCGTACGCGCTGGGCGACCGGATCTCCAAGGCGTTCCCGCCCGCCGTCATGGGCAAGGACATCCCGCTCTCGGGCATCTTCGACGACAAGCACCCCCGCTACAGCGAGGCGGGGGAGCTGCGCAAGCTCTACGAGGAAGAGCCCGACGTCAAGCAGATCATGGACCTGGCGCAGGGTCTGGAGGGCCTGATCCGCCAGACCGGCGTGCACGCCGCCGGGATCATCATGAGCGGCGAGACGATCACCGACCACGTCCCGATCATGCGCCGCGACTCCGACGGCGCGATCATCACGCAGTTCGACTACCCGACCTGCGAGACGCTGGGCCTGCTGAAGATGGACTTCCTGGGCCTGCGCAACCTGACGATCATCGACGACGCGCTCAAGGGCATCAAGCTCAACAAGGGCATCGACGTCAACCTGCTCGAACTGCCGCTGGACGACCCCAAGACCTACGAGCTGCTCGGCCGCGGCGACACCCTCGGGGTGTTCCAGTTCGACGGCGGGCCGATGCGGGCGCTGCTGCGGCTGATGAAGCCCGACAACTTCGAGGACATCTCCGCGGTCGGCGCGCTGTACCGGCCGGGTCCGATGGGCGCCAACTCCCACACCAACTACGCGCTGCGCAAGAACGGCCAGCAGGAGATCACCCCGATCCACCCCGAGCTGGAGGAACCGCTCAAGGACATCCTCGGCACGACCTACGGCCTGATCGTCTATCAGGAGCAGGTCATGTCCATCGCCCAGAAGGTCGCCGGGTACACGCTGGGACAGGCGGACCTGCTGCGCCGGGCCATGGGCAAGAAGAAGAAGGAGGTCCTCGACAAGGAGTTCAAGCCGTTCTCCGAGGGCATGCGCGAGCGCGGCTACTCCGACGAGGCGATCAAGACGCTGTGGGACATCCTGGTCCCGTTCTCCGACTACGCGTTCAACAAGGCGCACAGCGCCGCCTACGGCCTGGTGTCGTACTGGACGGCGTACCTGAAGGCCAACTACCCGGCCGAGTACATGGCGGCGCTGCTGACCTCCGTCGGCGACGACAAGGACAAGAGCGCCCTGTACCTCAACGAGTGCCGCCGCATGGGCCTGACCGTCCTGCCGCCCGACGTCAACACCTCCGACGCCGACTTCACCCCGATGGGCGACAAGGAGATCCGCTTCGGCCTGTCGGCGGTCCGCAACGTCGGCACCAACGTCGTCGAGGGCATCATCGCGGCGCGCAGGGAGAAGGGCGCGTACACCGACTTCAACGACTTCCTCAACAAGGTCCCGCCGCACGTGTGCAACAAGCGGGTCGTCGAGTCGCTGATCAAGGCGGGCGCGTTCGACGAGCTCAAGCACCGGCGCCGGTCGCTGCTGATGGTGCACGAGCAGGCCATCGACTCGGTCATCGACATCAAGCGCAAGGAGGCCATCGGCCAGGACTCGCTGTTCGGGGCCCTGGAGGAGGACTCCGGCGGCGGCGCGTTCGCCGTGGCCATCCCCGACGGCGACGAGTGGGACAAGACCACGCTGCTGTCGTTCGAACGCGAGATGCTCGGCCTGTACGTCTCCGACCACCCGCTGCTGGGCGTCGAGCACATCCTGGAACGCGAGGCCGACTGCACGATCGCCGCGCTGAGCGAGGGCGAGCGGCCCGACGGCCAGGTGGTGATCGTGGCGGGTCTGCTGTCGGGCCTGCAGCGCAAGGTCACCAAGCAGGGCAACTCGTGGGCCATGTTCCAGCTGGAGGACCTGGGCGGGTCCATCGAGGTGATGTGCTTCCCGTCCACCTACCAGCTGTGCTCCACGCTGCTGGCCGAGGACGCCATCCTGGTGGTCAAGGGACGCGTCGACAAGCGCGAGGACGTCGCCAAGATCATCGCGATGGAGGTGACCCAGCCGGACCTGACCATCACCGAGGGCACGGGCCCGCTGGCCGTCACCATGCCGATCGCCCGCTGCACGCCGCCGGTGGTGGCGCGCCTGAAGGAGGTCCTCACCGACCACCCGGGCACGTCCGAGGTCCACCTGCACGTGCAGAACGGCCCGCGCACCACGGTCGTCCGCCTGGACGACCGGCTGCGCGTCGCCCCGTCCCCGGCCCTGATGGGCGACCTCAAGCAGCTCCTCGGCCCCTCCTGCCTGGGCTGAGACCCGCTGCGAGGGGGAGGCCCCTGTTCGCAAGCCTCCGGCTTGCTTCCCGGGGCCTCTTCGCCTGCATCCCCCAGGGGGGCGACCCCCTGGAACCCCCGCACGGCGGAGGCCCCGGTTCGCAAGTCTTCGGCTTGCGGACAGGGGCCTCTTTCGCATGTGCCGCCCGGGGGGCGGGGTTACGGGGTGACCGGGGTCTTGGGCGGGGCGGGGGCCGGGTGTTCGGCGTGCCAGTCCATGAAGCGGCCCAGGTCGTCGAAGCGGGCGCGGGCCACGCCGCCGCCGGGAAGGCGGGCCTCGGTCGTGCCGGCCGTCTCGCGGAAGGGGACGCGGTGGTGGCTGAGCAGCCGCGCGAGGGTGAGCTGCGGGTGGTGCGGGAACAGGCTGACGGCGTTCATCAGCAGCCGCGGCACCGGCACCGGATCCCACGTGGCGGGGGGCGCCTGCGGGTCGTCGACGTGCAGGTAGGCCGAACCGCCGTCGTAGCCCGCGCCGATGTAGCCGCCTCCGCCGAGGACGCCCCCGGCGGCCATGGCGATCAGCTCGCCGCCGTGCCCGGCCGGGCCGGTGTACCAGGACAGGTCGATCTCGGGCGTGGTGAACTCGGGGATGCCGAGCCGCTCGCCGAGACCGCGGATGACCAGGGTCGGCTCGACGGACGGGTGGTCGTCGCCGAACTGGGGGTTGGCCCAGCCCCACAGCCAGGTGCGCTCGCGGGCGGCGTAGCTGCCGAGCAGCGAGACCCGGACCGTGACGCCGCCGCTGGTGTAGGTGCGGGCGGTCAGGTCGGCGCTCCAGTCCTCACGGGGGAGGAACTCGGCGAGGGTCTCCTGCTGCTGGAGGACGACCGCGGCAAGGGCGGCGCCGAGGCGCTGGAAGGCGGGGCTGAATCCGGACATGTCGGGCACATTATCCCAAGGAAACGGCCGCTCTGGGGCGGGAATCGGACACCACACGGCAGTCGATCGGCTGACCTGGGCAGGCTAGGCTTTCGCTGTCAGGAGACATCACGTCTCGCAAGGGGACGCACGGCCATACCAGGGAGCGTACGAGGTGCGGCGACCGACGGGGAGTGCCTTGCGGACCTGTGCGGTCATCACTCTCCTCGTGGCGGTCCTCGGAGTGCCCGCCGGGCTGCTGTGGGCCTGGCTCGCCCCCGACGTGAGCTTCGTCGTCATCCGCGGTCAGGCGCTGCCGCTCGACCCCGAGGGGCAGGGCCCCATCGCCGTCGACGGGACGTTCGCGCTCGTCGCGGTCGTGGCCGGGCTGGTCTGCGGCTTGCTGGCCTACCTGGCCGGGGGACGCGGCAACGACGTCCCGCTGCTGCTCGGCCTGACCGCGGGCGGGCTGGCCGCCTCGCTGCTGGCCTGGCGGGTCGGCCACCAGGTGGGCCTGGCCGAGTACGAGCGCGCGGTGCGCGCCGCCCAGGACGGGCGCACCGTCACCGGCGTGGCCGACCTGCGCGCCACCGGCGTGCTGGTGTTCTGGCCACTGCTGGCCGTGGCCGCCTACGGCGTGGCCGAGCTGGTCGTCCGCCGGCTACCCGGCGCGCGCGACCGGGGCGACCTCGGCGCCGGTGAGCCGGAGGAGATCGTCCGGGGACAGCTCGATCTGCAGGCCGCGCCGGCCGGCCGAGACGTAGACGGTCGCGAACCCTGACGCGGAGTCGTCCACCACGGTCGGCAGCCGGCGCCGCTGGCCCAGCGGGCTGATGCCGCCCACGACGTACCCGGTGGCGCGTTCGGCGTCGGCGGGGTCGGCCATGCGGGCCTTCTTGCCGCCGGCCGCGGCGGCGAGCGCCTTGAGGTCGAGCGTGGCCGACACCGGCACCACGGCCACGGTCAGCCTCCCGTCCACCTCGGCCACCAGGGTCTTGAACAGCCGTTCGTGCGGTACGCCCAGGGCGTCGGCCGCGGCCTGCCCGTAGTTGTCGGCCTCGGGGTCGACCTCGTAGGCGTGCAGGGTGAAGTCGATCTCGGCCTGTGCGGCCGCCACGGTCGCGGGCGTGCCGCCGGCCTTGGCCTTCTTCCTGGACGGGGACTTGGCTGGGCTCATGCGGCCAGTGTGCCGACCGCGCCGCACGAGCGCACGCCGGTTTCGGCGCGCGGGTCGGCGCGGGGGGCTCAGTTCGGGTTGAACGCGCCGTCCAGGAACTGCCCGGCGGGCACGGTCGGCAGCATGTCCAGCAGCCGCGTCTCGCGGACCAGCAGTTCGCGTTCGGCGCGCAGCCGCCGCGCCGCGTCCTCGGCCTCCAGCAGCCGCTGCTTGTCGGGGCCGTCCAGCACGACGGCGGCGGCGATCAGGTACGACAGCCGCACCGGGTCCTCGGGCAGGTCCACCGGCTCGGCGATCTCGGCGCCCGCGGCGGCCAGCCGGTGCCGGTACAGCTGGTACAGCAGCCGCACCCGGTGCGCCAGCGGTTCGGCGTCCGCGCCCGCCTCCTCGGGCAGGAACTCCACGTCGCCGCGCAGGTAGGGCAGCGACCGGTCGACCCGCTTGAGCCGGAAGCGGCGGCCGCCGACGGTGACGATGTCGTAGCGCCCGTCGGGGTGCGGGGTCACGCTGTGCACCTCGGCGACGCAGCCGACGTCCGCCAGGCGGCGCGCCGACTCGGCGCCCACCTCGTGGCCGAGCTCGATGCCGACCACGCCGAACCGCCGCGGCTCGGGGCGCTCCAGCAGGTCGCGGACGAGCAGGCGGTAGCGCTCCTCGAACAGGTGCAGCGGCAGCACCAGGCCGGGGAACAGCACCGTGCCCAGCGGGAACAGTGGAAGCCGTTCGGTCACCGCTCCTCCCGGTCGCCTGCGGCCCCCTCGGGGCTGTCGTGGTTCGCGCCCCCGACGCCGTGCGGCGCCCACGGCGTCAGGGTACGTCCGGCGCCGATGATCAAGAAGGCCGGGATTGTCACAGTCTGAAGCCCGGCGCCGCGACGCCCGGCACCGGGCCCGGCCGCCGGATCGCCGCCCTGCCGCCCTGCCGCCCCGCCGCCCTGCCCCGCCGCGCGGCGACCGGGCGGGCCACTGGTCGCGATTGGCTCTGCCGCCGTCCCGCGCGCGGTGGTTAGCGTCGGCGGTATGAGGATGCTGGTTGTCGACGCGTTCACCGATCGCCCGTTCGCCGGGAACCCCGCCGGGGTCTGCCTGCTGGACGAGGCGGCCGACCCCGCCTGGATGCAGCGGGTGGCGGCGGAGATGAGGCACTCGGAGACGGCGTTCGTCCGCCCCGTCGGCGAGGAGTTCGAGCTGCGGTGGTTCACGCCGCAGGTGGAGGTGGCGCTGTGCGGCCACGCCACCCTGGCGAGCGGGCACGCCCTGTACGAGACGGGCACGGTCCCCGGCGACCGGCCCATCCGGTTCCGCACCCTGCACAGTGGTGTGCTCACCGTCACGCGCGCCGACGACGGCGCGCTCGGCATGGACTTCCCCGCCGCGCCGCCGGAACCGGTGGACGCGCCCGAAGGGCTCGCCGAGGCGCTCGGCACGCCGTTCTCCTGGGTGGGCCGCAACGACCAGCCCGACCTGCTGGTGCGGGTGGCGGACGAGGCCACCGTCCGCAAGCTCGCCCCCGACATCGCCGCGCTCGCCCGCCTCGACGCGCGGGCCGTCATCGTCACGGCCCCCGCCGACCCGGACGCCCCGCACGACTTCGTGTCCCGCGTGTTCGGCCCGGCGGTCGGCGTCGACGAGGACCCGGTGACCGGCTCCGCCCACTGCGCGCTCGCCCCGTACTGGAGCGCCGAGCTCGGCCGCGACGCCCTGCTCGGCCACCAGGCGTCCGAGCGCGGCGGCGACGTCCGGACCGTCGTCCGCGGCGACCGGGTGATGTTGGGCGGGCGCGCCGTCACCGTCCTCGACGGCACGCTCCGGGCGTGATGTCGGCCACCCGTCCGGACCCTCGGAAGGTCGCTGACCTGGGCGTCTCGTTGCGTGAGACGTTGCGCGAGGGGCCTGCGGCACTCCGTAGACTGGACGGGTGATTTCCCGTATCGACCTGCGCGGCTCGCTGCCCGGCGACCTGCGCGACGTGCTGCCCCGCGCCGATCTCGACGTCGAGGCCGCCCTGGAGAAGGTGCGGCCGATCTGCGAGGACGTGCGGCATAGGGGCTCGGCGGCGGTACGGGAGTACACCAAGGCCTTCGACGGGGTCGACCTGGAGTCCGCCCGCGTCCCGGTCGAGGCGATCGGCGAGGCGCTGGAGGCGCTCGACCCGGCCGTGCGGGACGCGCTGGAGGAGTCGATCCGCCGTGCCCGCCTGGTGCACCGCGACCAGCGCCGCACCGACGTCACCACGCAGGTCGTGCCCGGCGGCACCGTCACCGAGCGGTGGGTGCCGGTGGGACGCGTCGGGCTGTACGTGCCGGGCGGGCGGGCCGTCTACCCGTCCAGCGTGGTCATGAACGTGGTCCCCGCCCAGGAGGCCGGGGTCGAGTCGCTGGCGGTGACCTCGCCCGCGCAGCGCGAGTATGGCGGCCGCCCGCACCCGGCGATCCTGGCGGCGTGCGCGCTGCTGGGCGTGGACGAGGTCTACGCGGTTGGCGGCGCCCAGGCGATCGCGATGTTCGCCTACGGCACCGCCGAGTGCCCCCGCGCCGACCTGGTCACCGGGCCCGGCAACGTGTACGTCGCGGCGGCCAAGCGGCTGCTCAAGGGCGTGATCGGCATCGACTCCGAGGCGGGCCCGACCGAGATCGCGATCCTCGCCGACGGCACCGCCGACCCGGTGCACGTGGCCGCCGACCTGATCAGCCAGGCCGAGCACGACACGCTCGCCGCCGCCGTGCTGGTCACCACCGCGCCCGAGCTGGCCGACGCGGTGGAGCGGGAGCTGAAGGCGCAGGTCGCCCGCACCCGCCACGTCGAGCGGATCACCGAGGCGCTGGCCGGGCGGCAGTCCGGCATCGTCCTGGTCGACGACGTCGACGCCGGTCTGCGGGTGGTCGACGCCTACGCCGCCGAGCACCTGGAGATCCACACCGCCGACGCCCGGCAGGTCGCCGCGCGCGTCCGCAACGCCGGCGCGATCTTCATCGGGACGCACGCGCCGGTGTCGCTGGGCGACTACCTGGCCGGGTCCAACCACGTGCTGCCCACCGGCGGCTGCGCCTGCCACTCCTCGGGGCTGTCGGTGCAGTCGTTCCTGCGCGGCGTCCACGTCGTCGAGTACGACCGCGACGCCCTGGCCGAGGCCACCGCGCGCGTCGTCGCGCTGGCCGAGGCCGAGGACCTGCCCGCGCACGGCGCCGCCCTCAAGGCCCGCTTCGGCTGGCAGATCCCGGGGGAGGGCCGGTGACGTCGCTGTCCGACCTGCCCATCCGCGACGACCTGCGCGGCCAGGAGCCCTACGGTGCGCCGCAGCTGGACGTGCCCGTCGCGCTCAACACCAACGAGAACCCCTATCCGCCGTCCGAGCGGCTGGTGAAGGCGATCGGCGAGGCCGCCGCCGGGGTCGCCGCGGGCCTGAACCGCTACCCCGACCGCGACGCGACGGCCCTGCGCGAGGACCTGGCGGCGTTCCTCAACGCCGACACCCCCGGCGCCGGGCTGACCGTGCGGCACGTGTGGGCCGCCAACGGCTCCAACGAGATCATCCAGCAGATCCTGCAGGCGTTCGGCGGGCCGGGCCGCACCGCGCTGGGCTTCGAGCCGTCGTACTCGATGCACCCGATCATCACCCGCGTCACCGCCACCACCTGGGTGAACGCGCACCGCGACGCCGACTTCGGCATCGATCCGGACGGCGCCGTCGCGGCGATCGAGGAGCACCGGCCGGACGTGGTGTTCCTGACCTCGCCCAACAACCCGACCGGCACCGCGCTGCCGCCGCGGGTGATCGAGGCGGTGCTGGCGGCCGCGCCGGGCATGGTGGTGGTGGACGAGGCGTACGCCGAGTTCCGTCGCGAGGGCACCCCCTCGGCGCTGACGCTGCTGCCCGGCAACCCGCGGCTGATCGTCACCCGGACCATGTCCAAGGCGTTCGCGATGGCCGGCACCCGCCTGGGCTACCTGGCCGCCGATCCCGCCGTGATCGACGCCCTGCTGCTGGTGCGGCTGCCGTACCACCTGTCGGCGGTGACGCAGGCGGTGGCGCGCGCCGCCGTCGCGCACGGCGACGAGCTGCTGGCCACCGTGGAGCTGCTGCGCCGCGAGCGCGACGACCTGGTGGCCTGGCTGCGCCGCGAGGGCCTCACGGTGGCCGACTCCGACGCCAACTTCGTGTTGTTCGGCACCTTCCCCGACCGGCGGCGGGTCTGGCAGGGCCTGCTCGACCGGGGCGTGCTGATCCGCGAGGTGGGCCCGCCCGAATGGCTGCGGGTCAGCGTGGGCACCCCCGAGGAGATGGCCGCCTTCCGCACCGCACTCAAGGAGATTCTGTGACTGCCCGTACTGGACGTGTCGAACGCGGGACCAAGGAGACCGAGGTCCTGGTCGAGATCGACCTGGACGGCACGGGCCGCGTCGACGTGGCCACCGGCGTCGGGTTCTTCGACCACATGCTGGCCCAGCTCGGCAAGCACGGGTCGTTCGACCTGACCGTCAAGACCAGCGGTGACCTGCACATCGACAGCCACCACACGATCGAGGACACCGCGATCGCGCTCGGCCAGGCGTTCCGGCAGGCGCTCGGCGACAAGGCGGGCATCCGCCGTTTCGCCAACGCCTCCGTTCCGCTGGACGAGGCGCTCGCCCAGGTCACCGTGGACATCGCGGGCCGCCCGTACCTGGTGCACTCCGAACCGGACGGCATGGCGCCGATGATCGGGCCGGAGTACGACACCACGATGACCCGGCACGTCCTGGAGTCGTTCGTCGCCAACGCCCAGATCTGCCTGCACGTGCACGTGCCGTACGGCCGCAACGCCCACCACATCGTCGAGGCCCAGTTCAAGGCCCTGGCCCGGGCGCTGCGCGACGCGGTCGCGTTCGACCCGAAGGTGCACGGCATCCCGTCCACCAAGGGGGCTCTGTAGCCGTGGAGGTCGGCGGCCTGCACTTCACCTACGGCAACGTCGCGCTCTTCGGGCTGGCCGTCTTCCTGCTCATGGGCGTCATCAGCTTCCTCCGGCAGGGGCTCAAGGTCGCCGCCGGGGTGGTGTTCGTGCTGATGGCGCTCGCCGCCACCGCGGGGGTGCTGTACCTGTGACCCACAAGATCGTCATTCTGGACTACGGCTCGGGCAACCTGCGTTCGGCCGAGCGCGCGGTCGCCCGGCACGGCGTGGACGTCGAGGTCTCCGCCGACTGGGACGCCGCCCTCGCCGCCGACGGGCTGGTCGTGCCGGGCGTCGGCGCGTTCGCCGCCTGCATGGCCGGGCTGCGGTCGGTGCGCGGCGAGCAGATCATCGGGCGGCGGCTGGCGGGCGGCCGTCCCGTGCTGGGCATCTGCGTCGGCATGCAGATCCTGTTCGCCAAGGGCATCGAGCACGGCGTCACCACCGAGGGCTGCGGCGAGTGGCCCGGCACGGTCGACCGGCTGGACGCCCCCGTCGTGCCGCACATGGGCTGGAACACCGTCGAGGCTCCCGCCGGCACCGTGCTGTTCCGCGGCATGGACCCCGGCACCCGGTTCTACTTCGTGCACTCCTACGCGGTGCGCCGCTGGGAGCTGGAGCCCGACCCGACGGGACGGCTCGCGCCGCCGCTGGTGACCTGGTCCGAGCACGGCGACCGGTTCGTGGCCGCCGTGGAGAACGGGCCGCTGTGCGCCACGCAGTTCCACCCGGAGAAGTCCGGTGACGCGGGCGCCGAGCTGCTGCGCAACTGGCTGTCCACGCTGGGCTGACCGCCCGGTCCGCCGCGTTCCCCCGAACGCCGCGTTTCACCTGCACCGATAGGGTTTCGTTCATGACTCTCACGCTCCTTCCCGCAGTCGACGTCGCCGACGGCCAGGCCGTCCGCCTGGTCCAGGGCGAGGCGGGCACCGAGACCTCCTACGGCGCCCCGCTGGAGGCCGCCCTGGCCTGGCAGAAGGCGGGAGCGGAGTGGATCCATCTGGTCGACCTGGACGCGGCGTTCGGCCGCGGCTCCAACCGCGAGCTGCTGGCCGAGGTGGTCGGGCGGCTGGACGTGCGGGTGGAGCTGTCGGGCGGCATCCGCGACGACGCGTCCCTGGAGGCGGCCCTGGCGACCGGCTGCGCCCGCGTCAACATCGGCACGGCCGCGCTGGAGAACCCCGAGTGGTGCCGCAAGATCATCGCCTCGCACGGCGAGAAGATCGCGGTGGGGCTGGACGTGCGCGGCGACGTGCTGGCCGCGCGCGGCTGGACCCGCGAGGGCGGCGACCTGTGGGAGGTGCTCGACCGGCTGGAGGACGACGGCTGCCCGCGTTACGTCGTCACCGACGTCACCAAGGACGGCACCCTGCGCGGCCCCAACGTCGACCTGCTGCGCCGCGTGTGCGCCCGCACCGACAAGCCCGTCATCGCCTCCGGCGGCGTCTCGTCCCTGGACGACCTGCGCGACATCGCCGCCCTCGTCCCCGAGGGCGTAGAGGGCGCGATCGTGGGCAAGGCGCTGTACGCGGGGGCGTTCACGCTGGAGGAGGCCCTGGAGGCGGTCAGATGAGCCCGCAGGCGAGCAAGGTCGCGGTGCGCGTCATCCCGTGCCTGGACGTGGACGCCGGGCGCGTGGTGAAGGGCGTCAACTTCCAGAACCTGCGCGACGCGGGCGACCCGGTCGAGCTGGCCCGCCGCTACGACGCCGAGGGCGCCGACGAGCTGACCTTCCTGGACATCACCGCGTCCAGCGCCGACCGGTCCACCACCTACGACGTGGTGCGGCGCACCGCCGAGCAGGTGTTCATCCCGCTGACCGTCGGCGGCGGCGTGCGCACCGTCGACGACGTGGACCGGCTGCTGCGCGCGGGCGCCGACAAGGTGTCGGTGAACACCGCCGCGATCGCCCGTCCGGAGTTCCTGCGCGAGGCCGCGCACCGCTTCGGGTCGCAGTGCGTGGTGCTGTCGGTGGACGCCCGCCGCGCCGAGGGCACCCCGTCGGGGTTCGAGGTGACCACGCACGGCGGCCGCCGCGGCACCGGCATCGACGCGCTGGAGTGGGCGCGGCGCGGCGAGGAGCTGGGCGTGGGGGAGATCCTGCTCAACTCCATGGACGCCGACGGCACCAAGTCCGGGTTCGACCTGGACATGCTGCGCCGGGTCCGCGAGGCGGTCTCCGTGCCGGTGATCGCCAGCGGCGGCGCCGGGGCGCTGGAGCATTTCGCCCCCGCCGTCGACGCCGGCGCCGACGCCGTGCTGGCCGCCAGCGTCTTCCACTTCGGCGACCTGAAGATCTCCGCCGTCAAGGACGCCCTGCGCGCCGCCGGCCACGCCGTCCGCTGAGCCGCGCGTCCGCCGAGCCCGCGGGCCGGCGGACGTTCCGCCGGCCCGGCGCGGCGGCGTCAGCAGACGCTGTCGCGGGGCGTGGGGTTGGGCAGGGAGAACAGGGTGCGGGCGCGCAGGCCGACCCACGTGCCGCCGAGGGCGACCACGCCCCACAGCCAGCCGTGCAGGCTGCCGGAGGCGATGCCCGCCAGGTAGGCGCCGATGTTGCAGCCGCCCGCCAGCCGGGCGCCGACGCCCATCAGCACGCCGCCCAGGACCGAGGCGACGGCGGTGCGCCACGGCAGGCCGCGGTGCAGCGTCCAGGCGCCCGCGGCGGCGGAGGCCACGGCCGCGCCGAGGATGATGCCGATGTCGGTGAGGCTGTTCTTGTCGGCCAGGACCGGCCCTGCGAGCATCTTGGCGTTCCTGGCCTCCTGCCAGTACGTCCAGTGCTCGGGGTGCAGGCCGACCGCCTGCAGGATCCTGGCGCCCCACAGCGCGAACGCGCTGGTGATCCCCCAGGCGCCGCCGGAGACCAGCAGCACGCCCGCGCCGAGCACGGCCAGCGCGACCGCTCCGGCGGCCAGCGGCCAGGACCCGCGGACGATCCGCAGCGCCCCGCGCGCGGTGGGCGGCGCGCCGACCGGCGGCGGGTTGCGGCGGGCCTGCACCACCCGGGTCAGCGCGACGATGCCCGCCAGCGCCGCGATCGTGACCGCCCAGGACCCGAACCAGCCGATGTGGTCGGCCAGCACCACGCCCGGCACGGCGGGCAGGTCGTCGACCAGGTCGTACTGCCAGGTGTAGAGCACCGACCCGGCGACGAACCCGCCGAGGGTGAGCAGGACCGCCGACTGCCCGGAGCCGACGGCGAACAGCGTGCCGGACGCGCAGGCGCCGCCGAGCTGCATGCCGACGCCGAACAGGAACGCCCCGGCGACCACGCCGACGCCCAGGTCGCCCGACGACGGGGCCGGGACCGACCCGAACAGCCCGGTGCCCGTGCCGATGATCAGGGCGAACAGCGTGGCGGTGGTGCCGAGCAGCAGGGCGTGGGCGCGCAGGCCGGTGCCGTTGCCCACGGCCACCAGCTGCCGCCAGGCCGAGGTGAACCCGAAACGGGAGTGGAACAGGGCCAGCCCGAGGCCCAGGCCCAGCAGCAGCAGGACGCCGGGCTTGGCCCCGTGCCGCGCCCACACGTACGTGGTGAGCGCCACCGAGATGAGGGACGCGACCAGGAGCGGTACGCGGCGTACGGGCGGGGCGGGCTCGGCGTCCGGGGGCGGGGAGGCGGTGACGGCGGGGGACAGCAGGCGGGACGGAGCGAGGGTCGTCACAGTGCGAACTCCAGGGGTTTCCCAAGCGCGCGGACGTAGGGGAGCACACGCGGCCGGGGGATGGGGAAGAAGATCGGGTTTCGGTTCAGCGGGCGGGGACGGCGGGGATCGCGGTCAGGCGCGACACAGGCCGTCGTCGACGCAGGCCAGCGTCATGGTGAACAGCACCATGCGCAGCGACGTCGTCGAACCGATCACAACACGCAAGAATATCAACACGCCCCAAAGTCGGACGAATCCTCGGCTCCGGGGTCGGAGACGGCGGCCTCGGGGGAGCGTTCCACGACGGGCAGCAGGATCGCCGACGGGTGGTCGGGGTCGTGGAAGACCTCCTGGTCGGCGGGGACGCCGGGGGCCGCCGCGGTGGCCAGCGGCTCGCCCGTGCCGGGATTGACGGCCACCTTCGGGTAGGCGCCGCTGGTGACGTGCACCCGGACGCGGTGGCCGCGGCAGAAGCGGTGTCCGATCGGCCACAGGTCGATCGCCACCCGCCGCACGCCCTCCGTCCCCACCGGCTTGTCGGCGACCGGATGGTCCGGATCGAGGCGCAGCCCGCCCTCGCAGACGTTGCGCGACGTGCCGTCGGGCGCCACATCGCACAGCCGGACCAGGAAGTCGGTGTGCTCGCGGCTGGACCGCACGAACAGGTCCGCGACGACGGGCCCGATGAGATCCAGGTCCTTCCTCAGCACGGCCGAGGTGAACACCAGCACGTCCCGCCGCTTCTCCAGGGGCCGGTTGTCGACCGGCTTGGACGAACCCAGCAGCGAGGGGCCGCCCAGGGCGGGCGTGGGGTCGGACGGGTCGAAGCGGTAGGCGCTGGGCCGGATGTCCTGGGGGCCGTCCTCGCCGAGCCCCCCGCCCCCGTGCAGGTGCCAGCGTTCCTGCCGCATCCCGGGGGGCGGCCAGTCGCGGTAGTCGCGCCACTCGCGCGACCCCGTCACGTAAAGGCGGACGGGGTTGGCGCGCACGGCGGAGAAGTCGCCGCGCAGGTGCGCCTTGAACCAGGCCAGCGCCTCGCGGAACGACACCAGGTTGTGCCGGGCGTCGGCGTGCCACCACGGCCCGATGGTCAGGTACGGGCGGTGCCCCGCGGCCCGCAGCGCCAGGTAGTCCTTGATCTCCCAGGGCAGGAACACGTCGTACCAGCCGCCCAGCAGCGTGACGGGCGCCCCGACCTGCCCGACCGTGCCGCTGAAGTCGCGGCGCCGCCAGTAGTCGGCACCGGACTCGTGGTTGGCCAGCAGGTCGCGGTAGAAGCGCATCGGCTCGCCGCCCGCCAGCACGTCCAGCTCCGACAGCGGGCGCAGCGAGCGGGCCGCGCGCAGGGCGCGGCGCCGCGACAGCAGCGGCGCGGTGAGCAGGCCGAGCGTCGAGGTCTGGCGGCGGGTCAGCTCCGTCCAGCCCAGCGTGGACTCCAGGGCGAAGGAGCCGCCCACGTACGCGGCCTCCCGGAACGACGACGCGGTGATCTGCAGGGCCATCGCCTTCAGCCCGGGCCCGGCCTCGGCCGCCAGCGCCCACGCCGAGTAGCCCAGGTAGCTGGCCCCGTAGGTGGCGAACGACCCGTCGAACCACGGCTGCTCGCGCAGCCAGGCGACCGTGGCCAGCCCGTCCTCCCGCTCGTTGCCGAGCGGGTCGAACTCGCCCCCCGACCCGAACGTGCCGCGCACGCTCTGCACCAGCAGCTGGAACCCGAACGGCACGAACGGCAGGCCGTTCAGCACGGCGGCGGGGCCGCGCCGCCCGTACGGCGTCCGCACCAGGATGGTGGGCGCGGAGCGCACGCCGCGCGGGACGTACCGGTCGGCCAGCAGCGTCACCCCGTCCGGCATGGCGACCGGGATGTCGCGCTCGACGGTGTAGCGGGGGAGGGAGCGGGTCAGGCGGATCGGCGGCGGCGGCAGTCGATCCAGGCGGTCCCTGAGGGCCATGGGAACTCCGCATCTCGTGGCTACTACCTGGTAATAACGGTAGCCGCTCGCGCGGTGTCTGGCCATGGCCGCCCTTCTCCTGGCCAGGACCCCCGCCGAGGCCCGCGCGGCGACGCTTCGCCATCATTTCCTTACGTGACGTGACCGTGAATTCGGGCAGGTCAACACGGAGGCAGGGGTCCCGACGGCTGGCATCGGGCGATCACGGGTACGGGGAGGGCCGACAATGTGGGCCGGGCACTACTCGCCGACAGGGCCGCGTGCGCGCGGGGCGCTGCGGAGCGCGGGCCCGCCGCCGGTCCGCCCGGCCGCCGGCTGGTACGCCCTGCCCGTCGTGCTGCTGCTGGCCGCGGTCATCGGGATGACGGCCGTGATCGCCGCCACCTGGGACGCCTCCGAGGCCGCCCAGGCCGACCCGGTCGTCGTCGACGGGCGCGGCACGATGCGGCCCGACCTGGCCGCCGGACGCCGCTACCTGCTGTACGTCCCGAGCGGGACGCCGGAGCCCGCCTCGTGCGCGGCCACCGTCGGCGCGTGGTCGGTGCCGCTCGCGCTGACCAGGACGGACCCGTGGAGCGCCACCCGCCGGCACGGCTACCGCTTCGTCGCCTCGTTCCGGGCTCCGGCGTCCGGGCCGACCCGGCTCACCTGCGCGGGCGCCGTCTCCCGCCTCATGATCGCGCCGGACGACGCCGTGCACGGCCTGCTGGGACTGGCCGCCCTGGCGGCCATGGCCCTGGCCGGCGCCGGCGCGGTGAGCCTCGTGGTGATCTTCGTGCGGCGTCGTCTCACCCGGCGCCGCCTGTTCTACGGCATGCCCTGAGCCCCGCATCGGCGGGCCGCCGCCGGTGCCGTCGCCGGTGCCGGCGCCGTCACGTCGCGTCGTGCAGCGCCGCCGTGCGGGCCAGGTGACGGCCGATCACCATGCGCTGGATCTGGTTGGTGCCCTCGAAGATCTGCATGACCTTGGCCTCGCGCATGTACCGCTCGACCGGGAAGTCGCGGGTGTAGCCGTACCCGCCGAGCACCTGCACCGCGTCGGTGGTGACGCGCATCGCCGCGTCCGTCGCCACCAGCTTGGCCACCGACGCCTGGCGGGAGAACGGCAGGCCCCGGTCGCGGCGGCGGGCCGCCTCCAGGTACGTGGCCCGCGCCGACTCCACCGCGGCCGCCATGTCGGCCAGCATGAACGCCAGCCCCTGGTTGGCGATGACGGGACGGCCGAACTGCTCGCGCCGCGCCGCGTACCCGACCGCGTGGTCCAGGGCGCCCTGCGCCAGGCCGACCGCGCAGGCGGCGATGCCCAGGCGGCCCGAGTCCAGCGCCGACAGCGCGATCGGGAACCCCTGGCCCTCGTCGCCGACCCGCCGCTCCGCCGGCACCCGCACGTCGTCGAAGTGCAGCTGCGCGGTGGTGGAGCCGGTCAGCCCCATCTTGCGCTCGGGCGGCCCGAACGTCAGGCCCGGCATCCGCCCCTCGACCAGGAAGCAGCTGATGCCGCGCGAGCCCGTGTCGGAGGTGCGGGCGAACAGCGTGTAGAAGTCGGCCTCGCCGCCGTGGGTGATCCAGGTCTTGGTGCCGGTGACGCGGTAGGCCGCGCCGTCCTCGTCCGGCACGGCCCGGGTGCTCAGCGCGCCCGCGTCCGAGCCGGCGTGCGCCTCCGACAGCGCGTACCCGCCCAGCAGCTCGCCGCCGAGCAGCTCGGGCAGCCGCTTGCGCTGCTCGTCGGTGCCGAACACCGCCAGCGGGTAGCACGACAGCGTGTGCACGCTGACGCCCACCGCCACCGACGCCCACACCGCCGCGATCTCCTCCAGCACCTGCAGGTAGACCTCGTACGGCTGGCCTCCGCCGCCGACCTCCTCCGGGTAGGGCAGGCCCAGCAGCCCGGACCTGCCGAGCAGCCGGAAGATCTCGCGCGGGAAGTCCTCTGCCTCCTCGGCGGGCGCGGCGCGCGGCGCCAGTTCCTTGCGGACGATCTCGCGGGTCAGCGCGAGGAGGTCCTCGGCCTCGGGAGTGGGAAGCATGCGTTCGGCGGGCATGCCCCCATCTTGACGGATCATCCGCGCGTTCGGTGAGGGGGGCGGCCCCCTGCGGCCCCCGTCAGGACGAGAGTTCACGCTCCAGCGGCGTGCGGAAACGCGGAGTGACCCGCACGTCGCCGAGGAAGGCGGCGATGCGGGCGGCCTCGGCGTCGATCGCGGCGCGGGCGTCGGCGCCCACGTCCTCCAGCAGGCGCGTGACGACCTCCCCGTCCGGCCGCTGCGCCCAGCCGCCGACGACGCGGCCGTCCCACCAGACCGTGGGGCCGATGTTGCCGCTGCGGTCGAACAGCATCGGCGCGTGCCCGCCGAGGAACCAGCCGCGCTCCTGCCAGCCCATGGGGGTGGGGTCCAGGGCGGGCAGCAGCGCCGCCCACGGGTCGGCGTCCCGGCCCCCGGCGGGCGCGTCGGCGTCGGCGTCGGCGGCCAGCATGACGCCGGTGCCGCCGCCGTCCAGGCCGACCTCGACGACGTCCAGGCTGGCCAGGGTCTTCTTCACCTCGCCCGCGGTCCAGCCCGTCCACCACTTCAGGTCGGAGACGGGGGCGGGGCCGAACGACCGCAGCCAGCGGGCGACCAGCTCGGCGCGCGCGTCGTCCGCGGGCATCTCGGGGATGCCGCCGGGCAGCCACGTCTCGACGGGCGACCACACGTACTGGCTGCTGATCCACGAACCGTTGGGGCGGCCCCGCACGACCCGTCCCTCGCAGCCCAGCGTGACCAGCACCCACGTGGTGATGCTGGTGGGACGCGAGTACGACTTGCCCGGCGCCGGGTCGACCTGCGTGCGCAGGCGCGGCTCGTCGGCGCTGAGCTGCGCCCCGGTCGCCTCGCCGCGCGCCAGCAGCGCGCGGTGCGCCGCCTCCAGCACCTCGCCGAACCAGGCGTCCACGTCGTCGACGACCCCGGCCCGCTCGATGATGCGGCTGTAGGTGCGGCGCTGCTTGGCGGCCAGGGGCGTGGCGCAGGACGCCTGCAGCGCCGGGACCAGCTCGACGGGGACGACGAACATGGTGCGGCGCATCGCCAGCATCCGCAGCAGCGTCCGGTCGTCGTAGAGGGCCTTCTCCACCGCCTCGTGCGTCGCGGTGCGGCTGCGCGCGGCCACCGACAGGAACACCGTGGCCGGGTCGGTGGCGTGCAGCGCCACGAGGGACCGGGCGATCTCGGCGACGTCGTCGGTGCGCGCCGCCGGGGCCAGCCGGTGCCGTGCCGCCGCCCGCGCGCGGCGCGCGGCATCCCCCATCGAACGGGTCATCGAACGCATGAGCGGATCCTAGGGGGCGGGACCGACATCCGCCGGAGGCCGGCCCGCCCCGCCGTCGTGTCAGCCGTTGTTGGAGATCTTGACGACGACCTTGTCCTGGGTGACCGACTGGATGGAGACGTCGAAGCCTTCGGCCTGCTCGGCCTCGCCCCGGGGCACGGTGATCTGCTGGCCGGCCACCTTGAGCGTGACGGTGTCGCCCTGCACGCTCACCAGTTCCGCCTTGACGCCCAGGATGGACGCGCTGGCCTCGACACCGCGGTCGAAGGTGATGGTGCAGGAGTTCACGTTGCAGTCGGTCGTGGCGCCCTCGCTGCTGCACGCCGCCACGGCGGTCAGGGGCAGCAGCGCGAACGGCAGTACGGTCAGTGCTCGCCGAACAGAGGGGAACATGCCCGTGAGTCTAGGCGCCGGGCCCCCGCCCGCCGCCCCTCCTGGAGAGTGAACTCCCCGAGGCCGAAAGTAGTACCCGGCGGCGATGCCCGCGCCTTCCCGCGAGCCCCTGTGCGCCAGCCCTGGCGTGTCAGCCGCCCTGGTGGCCCGCGCCGCCGCCCTGGTGGCCTCCGCCGCTGTGGTCGGCGCCGTGCTGGATCTGCCCGCCCAGGTCCTCCTGCAGCGACTTCAGCGTCTGCTCGGTGCTGACGACGACCCACCGCGGCCCCACCAGGTACGACCCGCCCCAGGGCTTGGCCTCCTCCAGCCAGGCCTGCTGCCCCTGGTCGGTGGTGAAGCTGACCACCGTGAAGCGTCCCTTGCCCGTCTGGCAGGCGCCCTGGGACAGGTCCGCCACCTTGCGGACGCCGCTCAGCGTGCACCCTGTCTGCTGGGCGAGCTGCTCGGCGGTGGCGGGCTGGGCCTGCTTCACCTGGCCCTGCCCGCCCGCCTCGCTGCCGTCCGCCTGCCCCGTGCAGCCGGCCGCCAGCGGCAGCAGGACCGCGGCGGCACCGCACAGCAGGGCGGCCCTCAAGGGCGATCGGTGATTGTCGGAGACCATGGCCCGTCCTCCCCGGGAAGAGTTGAGCGATTCGCCCACAGGTACGGGTGGACGCTTCCACGGGGTTCAGCCGTGGCCGGGGGAGGGGGCGTGGTGGTTCAGGTCATGAGACGCCCGGCGGCGGAGGCGCGCACGGAGGGTTCCTCGGCGGCGTCGTGATGGAGGCGCTGCAGGCGGATGCGGGTCTCACGGGTGAGGGGGACGGTTTCGGCGGCGACCTGGCGCACGCCCTCCTCGCAGTCCCACAGCCCCTCGACGGTGTAGGACTCGGCGGTGTGCGGCGCGGTACGGGTCAAGGCGGTCAGCACGCGCGGACGCAGGAACGCGTAGGTCGACTCGGTCCAAGCGGTCTTCAGCAACGGCACGGCCTCACCGGCGCGCAACCTGCCCAGGCCCTCGATAGGCCCGGCCGCGTCGCCCCAGTCGCGCCGGTCCAGGGCGTCGCGCAGCTCGCTCATCAACAACGGGATGTCCTGGCGGGTGCCGTAGCGGGCCAGGATGTCCAGCGCCATGTCCTGGCACCCGCCGCGGGCCGTCGCCCACGCCCGCGCCCGAGGCACCGCCTCGGGGCCGTACTCGCGCAACGCCCGGCACACCGCCCCGCCCCATCGGCTCGGCCGCTGCGGCAGCAGCTCCTCGGCCAGGTCCAGCAGGGCCGGGGCGCGTCTGCGGCCGAGCTCGAATATGGCCGCCACGGCCCCGTCGTCGCGCCGCCGGGCGGCCTCCAGAAGCTCGGCCTCGGTCCGCTGGGCCCGGTCGCCGCCGACCCCGGGGCGGCGGGCACGGCCGGTCTCGCGGCGCCGGGCCAGGGCGTCGGCGATCCGCGGCTGCCGCGCCGCCCAGCTCTCGATCACCGGATTGTGCGGGCCCGCCACCAGGGCGTCCAGCGCGGACTCGTTGCACCGCGCCGTCACCAGCTCGTCCAGGCCGTGCGTCAACGCCGGATCGCCCAGGTCGACCAGCGTGTCGATGGCGTCGAACCAGTGGGTGCCCTCCTCGGCGTACCGGTACAGCGCCGACGCCGCCTCCCGGCGGCTGAGCCGCACCAGGTCCGCCAGCACGTCCAGCGCCAGCTGCACCCGCCGGCCGTCGCCGTCGGTATGGTCGGACGGGTCGAACAGGTGCTCGGCCACCGGGCCGACGGGCAGTTCCAGGTCCACCATCAAACGCGCGTAATAGAGGCCGCGTGCTTCACAGAGCGGGTCCCAGCGTGGGTCCCGGCGTATGCAGTCGTAGACGAACTCGCCCGCACCCGGCTTGTCGGCCGCGCGACGCGCGGCCCGTCCCAGGCCCCGCTGCAGTTGTCCGTGCAGCGTGCCAGCTGATTCCAACACGACCTCGTTGCTCACCCAAGCAGAATGCGCACCCGACCACAAAACCGGCAAGTGCTTTACCTCGGCGAATCGCCGGCCACCGCGGGAGCGGACCGCGGCGGCCCTCCGGCTCGGTACGGCTAGATGCGGCGCTGGGCGATCCAGGACGCGTGCAGGTCGGCGTAGACGCCGGGGACGGCGACCAGCTCGGCGTGGGGGCCGCGCTGGACGATCCGTCCCGCGTCGAACACCAGCACCTCGTCGGCGGCCTCGGCCGTGGACAGCCGGTGGGCGATGGAGATGGCCGTGCGGCCCCGCGTCACCCCGTCCAGCGCGCGCTGGATGCGCACCTCGGTGGCCGGGTCGACGGCGGACGTGGCCTCGTCCAGCACCAGCAGATCCGGGTCGGCGATGTAGGCGCGCGCCAGCGCCACCAGCTGCCGCTCGCCCGCCGACAGGGACTCGCCGCGCTGCCCCACGGGCGTGTCCAGGCCGCGGGGCAGGCCCTCCAGCCAGTCGCCCAGGCCCAGCTCCGTCAGCGCCCGCAGCACCTCCTCGTCGGTGGCGTCCGGCCGCCCGTAGCGGATGTTGTCGCCGAGGGTGGCGTCGAACAGGAAGCCGTCCTGCGGCACCATGACGATGCGCTCGCGCAGGGAGGAGAACCGCACCCGGTCCAGGGGCACGCCGTCCACCAGCACGCGCCCGGACGTCGGGTCCATGAGCCGGGTCAGCAGCTTGGCGAACGTCGTCTTGCCCGAGCCCGTCTCGCCCACGACCGCGACGCGGCTGCGGGGGGCGATGTCCACGTTCACGTCGTGCAGTACGGGCGGCCCGCCGGGGTAGGCGAACTCGACGTCCTCGAACCGCACCTCGATGGGCCCGCGCGGCAGCACCTCGCCCTCGCCGCCCGGGTCGGCCACGTCCGGCACGGTGTCCAGCACGCCCAGCACCCGCCGCCACCCGGCGATCGCGTTCTGCGCCTCGTTGAGCACCTCCGTGGCGGTCTGCATCGGGCTGACGAACAGGGTGACCAGGAACAGGAACGCCACCAGCTCCCCGGCGGTCAGGTCGCCGCCCACGCCCAGCAGCGTCCCCGCCACGACGACGGCGGCGGTCGCCACGGCCGCCACCAGCTCGCTGGACGGGAACGTCAGCGCCACCAGGCCCTGCGCCCGGGTCTGCGCCCGCCGGTGCTCCTCGACGGTCTCGTCGACGCGGCGGGCGGTGCGGTCCTCGGCCGCGTAGGCGCGGATCACCGAGGCGCCCACCACCGCCTCGCTCACCACGGCCAGCAGGTCGCCCATCCGCTCCCGGACCCGGGTGTAGGCGCCGGAGATCAGCCGCTGGAAGCGGCGCAGCGCGAACGCCAGCGGCACGAACGCCGCCCACACCAGCAGCGCCAGCGGCCAGGAGTACACCGCCATGAGCACGCTGGCGACCACCAGCTGCCCCGTCGACACGATGATCAGCAGCCCGCCCCACTGCATGAACTGGCTGATCTGGTCCACGTCGCCGGTCACCCGCGACACCAGCGCCCCGCGCCGCTCGGAGCTCTGGGTGAGCATGGACAGGTCGTGCACGTGCCGGAACGCCTTGATCCGCAGCGTGGCCAGCCCGGACTCGGTGGTCCGGTAGAGCCGCACGTTCATCGCGTACGCGCTCAGCGCCGTCACGGCCACCGCCAGCGCGCACGCCAGCACGGCGGTGCGGACGAACCCGATGTCGGGGCCGTCGGGCCCGCCCAGCCCCTTGTCGATCGTCTGCTGCACCGCGATCGGCACCACCACCCGGCCCGCCGTCGCCAGCAGCGCCAGCAGCAGCGTCCCGGCCAGGCCCGCGCGGAACTCGGGGCTGAGCCGCAGTCCGCGGCGCAGCGTGGTCAGGGCGCCCTCGCCGACGGCCGTCTCGTTGAGCGTGGTCACGCCACAGCCTCCTCGCTGTCGGCCTCCCCGGGGCCGGCCTGCTCGCCCATGAGCTGGTGCTCGACCTCGGCGCGCTCGTAGGCGTTGACGAGCGCGCGGTAGCCCTCGGAGCGTTCCAGCAGCTCGGCGTGGGTGCCCCGGGCGGCGACGCGGCCGTGCTCGACGTAGACGACCTCGTCGGCGAGCGCGATCGTGGCCTTGCGGTAGGCGACCACCACCACGGTCGCGCCGCTCCCGCCGGCCGACTGCGCGTCCCGCAGCGCCCCCAGGATCCGCGCCTCCACCTGTGGGTCGACGCTGGACGTCGCGTCGTCCAGCACCAGAAGCCGGGGGCGCCGCACCACGGCACGTGCCAGCGCCAGACGTTGCCGTTGCCCGCCCGACAGGGTCGCTCCGCGTTCCCCCACGCGGGTGTCGAGACCGTCGGGAAGGGCCGCGACGAAGCCGTCGGCTTGGGCGAGACGCAGCGCCTCCCACACGCGCTCGTCCGGTACGTCCAGTCCCAGGGTGACGTTGCCGCGCACGGTGTCGTCGAACAGGAACGTCTGCTGCGGCACCAGGGCCGCCGTCTCGGCCACGCCGCCGCGTCGCAGGTCGCGGGCGTCCACGCCGTCCAGCAGCACCGACCCGTCGGCCGGGTCGACCAGCCGTACCAGCAGGGACGTCAGGGTCGACTTGCCCGAACCCGTGGGGCCGACCACGGCGAGCGTCCGGCCGGGGGCGGCGGAGAACGACACGTCGTGCAGCACGTTGACGGAGGCGTCCCCGTCCTCGTCTGCGGACTCATAGGCGAAGCGGACGTCGCGCACCTCCAGCGCCGCCGCGTTGCCCTGGCCCAGGGAACGGTCGCCGTACGGCAGGGAACCGGTGGCGTCCAGCACCCCCCGGACACGCTTCCAGCCGACGACGCTGCGCGGCACCTCGGCCAGTACCCAGCCCAGCGCGCGGATCGGCCAGGCCAGCAACGTGAACAGATACGCCACGTGCACCAGGTCGCCCTCCGTCATGGCCCTGGCCTCCAGACGGATCGACCCCACCAGCAGCACCGCCAGCACCCCCAGGTTGGGCAGCGCCTCCAGCACCGGATCGAACAGCCCCCGGATGCGGCCGACCGCCACGTTGGCGTCGCGCAGCGCCCGCGCGCGCTCGGCGAACCGCTCCGTCTCGTCCTGCTCGCGCCCCAGCGTCTTGACCACCAGGCCGCCCTCGAAGCTCTCGTGCGCGACCTCGCTGACCTCGGCGCGCAGCTGCTGGGCGCGGGTGGCGACGGGCGACAGACGCCGCTGGTACAGGACGTTCAGCAGCGCCACCGCCGGAAAGACCAGGAAGCCGACGACGGCCACCATCACGTCCGTGAGCAGGATCGACACGGCCGCGATCAGCAGCATGAACACCACGCCGACCGCCATCGGCAGCGGCGCGATCGGCGCCCACACCGCCTCCACGTCCGCGTTGGCGTTCGACAGCAGCTGCCCGGTGGGGTGGCGGTGGTGCCAGGCCAGGGGGAGCCGCAGGTACTGGCGGGTGACCGCCCGCCGGTAGCGGGCCTGCATGCGGTACTGCATGAGCCCAGCGTAGAACCGGCGGCCCGCCACGCCGAGCGCCTTGAACAGCGCGACCGCGAGGATCGCCGTCGCGGCCCCGGCCAGCGCGCCCGCCGTGGTGTCGCCGGAGCGGAACACCGGGAGCACCACCTCCTCGGTGACCCAGCCCAGCACCTGCGCGGTGCCCACGGTCATCGCCGCGTACAGCCCGCTGGCCAGCACCGACAGGGTGAACACCCGCGGCTCGGCCTTGACCGCGACCCACAGCACCCGCATCCCCTCGCGCAGGACGCCGGGGGTGACGCGGGGTCTCAGAGGATGCTCTCCATCAGGACGGCGGCTGGCCCGGGGGCGGGCCCCATGACGGCGGCTGGCGCGTGTCGACCCTGATGGCACGGCATCTCCTTGTAGACGGCGGCGCCCGCACACCCCGATGGGAGGAACCACCGGGGCCGGCGGGCTCGCCCAATGCCTACCATCCGTACTGATCGCTTATTCCCGGGCATACTCGGACGAGCTGCCGAAGTCAGGTGATTCCCCCCTCTGCGGAACACGCGCGCGCCGGGCGGCCCGCGGCCGGGCCGCCCGCGCCCGCCAGAGCGCACGGCGGGCGCAGCGGCCGCCCCGCCGCCGGACCGTGGAGGGTGATCGGAGCCGATTCGTTCCAGCCCGCCCCGGTTTTCCGTGTACGCACCGTCCGGCGGCGAGGAAATCGTCAACACGGCGGCGTTCTTTGTTCAAAATCACCTGATTCGCACGCCCGAAAATCATCGGCCGCCATCCCGCCCGGCGGGCCGGACGGCGGCGTCCGCGCGCGGCGGCCGCGGCGGCCGCGGAGCCCGCCGCGGCGGGCCGCCGCGGGCGTCCCGGGGCCCGCGAGGCCCCCCGCGGCGCGGCCCGCGGCCATTAACGCGTCACTTCGCCCACAGGAGAATCGGGAGGGTTGTAGCTCCTGGGGTTTACGCGGATCCGGTGATACGGTGGAGCGGTCGGTTGCAGTCGTGGTTCTCGATCGTTTGTAAGGAACGCCCGCGGACTGATGGCAGCGGGCGTTTTGGCTTTTCCGGGGCAGTGCCGGGGGCGAAGACGTCCCGCAGCGACCGGCGCGGGACCCGCGCGGTGTGGGCCCGAGTTTTGCCGCAAGGAGAAAGACATGCCCCAGCAGGGCACCGTGAAGTGGTTCAACGCCGAGAAGGGCTACGGCTTCATCGCCGTGGACGGCGGTGGCGCCGACGTGTTCGTGCACTACACGGCCATCCAGTCGTCCGGCTACCGCACCCTCGACGAGAACCAGCGCGTCGAGTTCGAGGTGACGCAGGGTCAGCGCGGCCCGCAGGCCGACAACGTCGTCCCCCTCTCGTAACCCGTAGTCGTACCGCCGGGCCCGTTCCCCACGCCAGGGGTGCGGGCCCTGTGGTTTCCCGGGCCCGGTGCCGGGCCCGGGCGTCGCGGGCGGATGGGAACCCGGTACGGGGCTCGCGCTCCGACCCGGCAGAATGGAGCACATGTCCGCTCGCCCGTCCAACCTGGACCCCAAGATCGCCGAACGTCTCAAGCGCACGCCCGACGGCCTCGTGCCCGCCATCGCCCAGCAGTACGACACCGGAGAGGTGCTCATGCTGGCGTGGATGGACGACGAGGCCCTGCACCGCACCCTCACCACCGGCCGCGCCACCTACTGGTCCCGCAGCCGCCAGGAGTACTGGGTGAAGGGCGAGAGCTCCGGCCACCAGCAGTGGGTCAAGTCGGTCGCCCTGGACTGCGACGGCGACGCGATCCTGGTGAAGGTCGACCAGGTCGGCGCCGCCTGCCACACCGGCGACCGCACCTGCTGGGACGCCGACGTGCTGGACGTCGTCGTCGGGGAACGGCCCGCCGCAGGCTCGTGACCCCCGCCCGGGAACGCGCCCTGGCCGCCCTGCTGTGCGCGGCCGGTGCCGCGCTGACCCTGCTGGCCGCGGGGCGCGCCTGGGCGCACGTGCGGGCCACCGGCGCCATCACCCCGTTCACACAGGAGCTCACAGGGCGTGACCTGGGCGGAGCGGCGGGCGCCCTGGGCTGGGCCGGGCTTGCGGGGCTGGCGGCCCTGTTCGCCACCCGCGGCAAGGTACGGGCCGGGGTCGGCGTGCTGCTTGTGCTGTTCGGCGCCGCCATCGGCTACGCCTCCGTGGCGTCCGTGCGCGCCTCCCACGTCCGGGCGGCGGCGGACGAGAAGAGCGCCCTGCTGCGGCTGGCCGCGCACCCGTCCGTCGACGTCAACCTGTGGTGGGTCGTGTCCCTCGCCGGCGGCCTGCTGCTGCTGGCCGCGGGGCTCGTGACGCTGCTGCGCGGCGCGCGCTGGCCCGGCATGTCGGCCCGCTACGAACGCCCCGTCACGGCCGCCCCCCGCACCCCGCCCAGGGCCGACGACCCCTCCAGCCTGTGGAAGTCCCTCGACCGCGGCGAGGACCCCACCGCCCCCGCCGACCCTCCTGCTGACCCCACGCGGCCCGCGGAGGGGGACGCCCCCGTATCCCAGGAGACCGGACGCGGACGTACGGAGCGGCCGTGAGCCGCGCGACGGGCGCCGACGGCGGCGGGCTCATCCTGGTCGCCGAGCACGAACCCGACGTGGCGGAACTGGAGCGGCGCTACCTCGCCCGCGAGGGCTTCGCCGTCGAGATCGAACCGGACCCCTCGCGTGCGGCCGCCGCCGTGGCCCGCGTCCGCCCCGACGCGGTGGTGCTGGACGTGTCCGACACCCCGCTGCCCGCCGAGCTGTACCGCCGGGTGGCGGAGGCGGCCCGTCCCGCGCCCGTCGTGGCCGTGACCGGGCCGATCGACGCGCTCACGCGGCGCGCGCTGGGCGAGCACCAGGTGACGCGGCCGTTCGGCCCCCGTGTCCTGGTCGGCGCGGTGGCCGAGGCGCTGCGCCACGGCACCGGCGACCACGACCCGGGGCCGCTGCGGGCCGGCCGGGTGAGCCTCGACCCGCAGGGACGCGCCGTCAGCGTGGGCGACCGCGCCGTGGCCCTTACCGTGACCGAGTTCGACCTGCTGGAGTTCCTGATGAGCAACCCCGGCCGGGTCTTCACGCGCGAACAGCTCCTCGACGCCGCCTGGGGCCCGGGCGCCGGGGCCGGAAGCCGCACGGTGGACGTGCACATCGCCCAGTTGCGCAGCAAGCTGGGCGACGGCAGCCCGATCCGCACCGTCCGCGGCGTCGGCTACGTCCTTGACCCCTGAGCTCCCGGAGAGGAACCCCACGGTGGACGACGCGACCGGCGCACCCGCCCACGCCACGCAGCCGCCCCCGCACCCGTGCGCGTCCGCCCCGGCGGAACAGCGCCGCCGCAGGCGGGCGCTGGCCGGCCCCGGCATCGTCCTGGCCGCGACCGCCGCCGGTGTGACGCTGGTCAGCGTCGTCGACCCGCACGAGCCCGGCCACTACCCGACCTGCCCGTTCCTGTGGGCAACCGGCCTGTACTGCCCCGGCTGCGGGGGCATGCGCATGGTGAACTCGCTGACGCACGGCCGCGTCTGGGAGGCGTTCGGGCTCAACCCCATGGTCTTCCTTCTGCTGCCCGTCTTCGCCTACCTGTGGGCGCGCTGGACGGCCTGCGCGGCCAAGGGCGTGCCGTTCGCCTCGGCCCTGGTGCGGCCGCGCGTGATCTACCCGTTCCTCGGGCTCATCGTCGTGTACTGGATCGTCCGGAACCTGCCGTTCGCTCACGCGCTGGCCCCATGACGCGGTTTCGGGCGTCCTGAGACCGGCCCGGGTTCGAGGGCCGTCGGCGGCTGCGGCTACGATCGGTGCACGGATCGACCGGAATATAGGGGGCCTTCCCGTGAGCGAGCCCGAGCGCTGCGGCGTGAGCGCGCCGGAGTGGCGCGCCGCCGGGACCGACCGGCCCGCAAGGAAGGAAGGCCGCGCCGTGAGCACGGTGCGTAGGGGAGCGGGGGTCAGGTCGTGAGCGTGCTGAACGAGATCATCGACGGCGTCCGGGCAGATCTGGCCGACCGGCAGCGCACGGTGACGCTCGACGACCTCAAGGCCAAGGCCGAGCGGGCCGAGCCGCCGCGCGACGCGCTCGCGGCGCTGCGCTCCCCGGGCGTGTCCGTCATCGCCGAGGTCAAGCGCAGCAGCCCGTCCAAGGGCGCGCTGGCCGCCATCGCCGACCCGGCCGCGCTGGCCCGCGACTACGAGGCGGGCGGCGCCAAGGTGATCAGCGTGCTGACCGAGCGGCGCCGGTTCGGCGGCAGCCTGGACGACCTGGCCGCCGTGCGCGCCGACGTCGACGTGGCGGTGCTGCGCAAGGACTTCATCGTCACCTCCTACCAGCTGTGGGAGGCCCGCGCCTACGGCGCCGACCTCGCCCTGCTGATCGTGGCCGCGCTGGAGCAGGACGCGCTGGTGTCGCTGGTCGAGCGGGCCGAGTCGATCGGGCTCACCCCGCTGGTCGAGGTGCACACCGAGGAGGAGGTGACCCGCGCGGTCGACGCGGGCGCCAAGGTCATCGGGGTCAACGCGCGCGACCTGAAGACCCTGCGCGTCGACCGCGGCGTGTTCGCCCGGCTGGCCCCGCTGATCCCCAAGGACGTCGTCAAGATCGCCGAGTCGGGCGTGCGCGGCCCGCACGACCTGCTCGCCTACGCCTCGGCGGGCGCCGACGCGGTGCTGGTGGGCGAGAGCCTGGTGATGGGCCGCGACCCGCGCGGCGCCGTCGCCGACCTGGTGGCCGCGGGCGCGCATCCGGCCCTGCGGCAGAGCGGCTGACGCGATCGCGATAGGGTGAGCGTCATGCGGAGAGAGCCGTCCCTGGGAGCGGGCCCGTCCGGGGCTCCCGTCGAGACCCTGCGCGAACGATGGCGCGCTCGGCCGACGACCCAGCAGCCCGGATGAGCCCTTCTCCCACGACAGGATCCCCATGACCATCGCCACCACCTCGAACGGTGCCGTCGTGCCCGACGCCACCGGCCACTTCGGCGTGTTCGGCGGACGCTTCGCCCCCGAGGCCCTCATGGCCGCCCTCGACGAGCTGACCCGCGAGTACGAGGCCGCCCGGCGGGACCCCGCCTTCACCGGCGAGCTGGACCGCCTGCTGGCCGAGTACGCCGGACGGCCCAGCCGGCTGACCGAGGCCCGCCGCTTCGCCGAGCACGCGGGCGGCGCCCGCGTCCTGCTCAAGCGCGAGGACCTCAACCACACCGGCTCCCACAAGATCAACAACGTGCTGGGGCAGGCGCTGCTGACCCGCCGCATGGGCAAGCGCCGCGTCATCGCCGAGACCGGCGCCGGGCAGCACGGCGTGGCCACCGCCACCGCCGCCGCCCTGCTCGGCCTGGAGTGCACCGTCTACATGGGCGAGGTCGACACCGAGCGGCAGGCCCTCAACGTCGCGCGGATGCGGATGCTGGGCGCCGAGGTGATCCCCGTCCGCACCGGCAGCCGCACCCTCAAGGACGCCTGCAACGAGGCGTTCCGCGACTGGGTCGCCTCCGTCGACCACACCCACTACTGCATCGGCTCGGTCATGGGCCCGCACCCGTTCCCGATGATGGTGCGCGACTTCCAGCGCGTCATCGGCGTCGAGGCGCGCGAGCAGTGCCTGCGGATGACCGGACGGCTGCCCGACGCCGTCGTGGCCTGCGTCGGCGGCGGCTCCAACGCCATCGGCACCTTCCACGCCTTCGTCCCGGACGAGTCCGTGAAGCTGTACGGGTTCGAGGCCGGCGGCGACGGCGTGGCCACCGGCCGGCACGCCGCCACCCTGGTCGGCGGGTCGCTCGGCGTCATCCACGGCATGCGCACCTACCTGCTGCAGGACGACGACGGCCAGACCCTGGAGACCCACTCGATCTCCGCCGGGCTGGACTACCCCGGCGTCGGCCCCGAGCACTCCTGGCTGCGCGACACCGGCCGCGCCGAGTACCGGGACATCACCGACGCCGAGGCCATGGACGCCTTCGCGCTGCTGTGCCGCACCGAGGGCATCATCCCCGCCATCGAGTCCGCGCACGCCCTGGCCGGCGCCCTCAAGGTCGGCCGGGAGCTCGGCCCGGACGCCACGATCGTCGTGTGCCTGTCCGGCCGCGGCGACAAGGACATGCACACCGCCGCCCAGTTCTTCGGGCTCATGCCGGAAGGAGAGGGCAAGTGAGCGTCCAGATCGCGTTCGAGAAGGCCAAGGCCGAGGGCCGGGCCGCGCTCGTCGGCTACCTGCCGGCCGGGTTCCCCAGCTTCGACGGCGCCGTGGCCGCCGCCACCGCGATGGTCGAGGCGGGCTGCGACGTCATCGAGATCGGCCTGCCCTACTCCGACCCGATGATGGACGGCCCCACCATCCAGGACGCCGTGCACCGGGCGCTGGTCGGCGGCATCCGCATCGCCGACGTTTTCCGCACCGTGGAGGCCGTCGCCGCCACCGGCGCGCACACCCTGGTGATGACGTACTGGAACCCCGTCGACCACTACGGCGCCGACGCCTTCGCCCGCGACCTGAAGTCCGCGGGCGGCGCCGGCCTCATCACCCCCGACCTCACCCCCGAAGAGGCCGGGCCCTGGCTCGCCGCGTCCGACGCCCACGACCTCGACCGGGTGTTCCTCGTCGCGCTCAGCTCCACCGACGAGCGCCTCGACAAGATCACCCGGGTGTGCCGGGGATTCGTGTACGCCGCGTCGCTGATGGGCGTCACCGGCGCCCGCGCCGCCGTCGACACCGGCGCTCCCCGCCTGGTGGAGCGCACCCGCGCCGTCCTGGACGCGCGGGGGGCCACGCTGCCGGTCGGGCTGGGCCTGGGCGTCAGCGACGGGGCGCAGGCCGCCGAGGTCGCCGGTTTCGCCGACGGCGTCATCGTGGGCTCGGCGTTCATCCGCCGCCTGCTGGACGCGCCCGACGAGCGCACCGGCGTCGAGGCCGTCCGCGCCCTCGCCGCCGAGCTGGCCGACGGCGTCCGCAACCCGCGCTGACACGGCCGGCCCGTCCGCGGGCCGCCGTCCGGTGTGGAAGCGCCGCGTCGAGGCCGCTTTCCAACGCCCAACTTATGCGTCGTCCTCTAAGGTGAAGTCGCGTCGCGTCCGGGCGGACGCGTGACCAGCTCCGCCCGCGACCCGGCCCCTGGACGACGTCCGTGGCGGAAGGATCAGGATCGTGCAGGAATCCGTCGAGACGCGGCACGGCGAGGCGGCGCCCGCCGTGCCGTCGCGGCCGCCGTGGTTCGCGCCCACCGTGTGGGTGCTCACGCTGGTCGGCCTGGGCATCTCGGGCTACCTGGTCTACGCGCACTACGACGACGGCGCCCTGCTGTGCACCACCAGCGGCAAGCTGGACTGCCACTCGGTGACCAGCAGCAAGTACTCTGAACTGCTGGGCATCCCGCTGCCGTGGCTGGGGCTGGCGTTCTTCGTCGGGTTCGCCGCGCTGGTCAGCCCGCCCGCGCTGAGATCGCCGTGGCCCCCGCTGCGGTGGGGACGGCTGCTGTCGGTCTGCGTCGGCGTGCTGTTCGTGGTCTACCTGGTGACCGTCGAGGCGGCGATCCTGCACAAGTATTGCCAGTGGTGCACCGGTGTGCACATCGTCACTATCCTGCTGTTCGCACTTGTCCTGTTCGATGAATACCGGCGGGCCGGTCAGGTCGACTAGGTCCGCCCGGCCGCGCGGCGCCACGGCGCGCCCGCGGCGTTCCCGCCGAGGAGAGAGCTGATGAGCAAGGCCGCACGGGAGCGGTCCGCGCGCGAGCGCCTGGCCGAGCAGCGCAAGCGCGAGCAGGCGCGGCAGCGCCAGCGGCGGCTGCTGGCTGTCGTGCTGGGCGCGGTGGTCGCGGTGGCGGCGGTCGTGGCGGCGATCGTGATCATCGTTGACCAGCAGGGCCGGCGCGACCAGAAGGCGGTCGCCTACACCGGCCCGCAGGCGCCGGTGACCCGCGAGGCCGACGGTTCCATCGTCATGGCCAAGCAGGGTGTGACCAAGCCGGTGCTGGAGATCTTCGAGGACTTCCAGTGCCCGGCCTGCAAGCAGTTCGAGGAGTCCACCGGCAAGACCGTCAAGCAGCTGGCCGCCGAGGGCAAGGTCAAGGTCGTCTACCGGCCGTTCCACCTGTTCGGCCAGCAGCGCGACCCGATCAGGTCGAACTCGCTGCGGTCGGCCGCGGCGGCGCTGTGCGTCCCGGCCGCGCAGTGGCTGTCGTACCACGACGCGCTGTTCAAGTTCCAGCCGGTGGAGGGCCGGGACGGCTTCGCCACCGACGACCTGGTCGCCTGGGGCAAGGACGTGGGCGTCACCGACCCGAACTTCGACAAGTGCGTCACCGACCAGCAGAAGAAGTCGCAGGTCGACGAGATGACCAAGTACGCGCTGGACGACCGCAAGGTCACCGGCACGCCCACCGTCTTCCTCGACGGCCGCAAGCTGGAGAACGAGATCGGCAGCGGCGAGACCCTGCGCCAGGCGATCGAGTCCGCCGCCCAGTCCGGCCGCTGACCCCGCGGGCGCCCGTCCCGCGCCGACGACGAGCACCGTGGACCCCCTGTGCGGGTCCACGGTGTCGTTTTACCTGCCCTGGAACGTTCCCTCGGTAGCGTCTCTACCGGCGACTCCGGGGGAGGTGGCCGTCGTCGATCGGGGGAGCGATGGACAGGGCGGGCCGGACGGCCGAGGGCCGGCGGCGGCAGCGGGTGCTGCTGGCCGTCCTCGGCGCCGTCGCGGTGATCGCCGTGGCCGTGGCGGTGGTCGTGGCGCTGCGGGGCCGTGACGGCCGCGGGGAGTCCACCGGCCCCGGCACCTACCGGGGGCCGCTGGCGCCCGCGTCCCGCACCCCGGACGGCGCCACCGTCATGACCCGGGCCGGGGTGACCCGGCCGGTGCTGGAGATCTTCGAGGACTTCCAGTGCCCCGTGTGCCGGGCCATGGAGCACATCGTCGGCCCGACGATCAAGAAACTGGCCGCCGAGGGCAGGGTCAGGGTCGTCTACTGGCCGTTCCAGCTGTTCCGCGGCCCCGGCAGCGAACCGCTGGCGTCCAACAGCCGCCGGGCCGCCAACGCCGCCCTGTGCGCCCCGGTCGACCGCTGGCCCGCCTACCACGACACGCTGTACGCCCACCAGCCGGAGGAGGGCGTCGCCGGCTTCGAACCGGCCCAGCTCGTCGCCTGGGGCCGCGAGACCGGCATCACCGACGCCGGCTTCGCCGCCTGCGTCGAGAGAATGCAGAAGGCCGCCCAGGTCGATGTGATGACGCGGTACGCCACCCGGACCCGGAAGGTGGACGCCACTCCGACCGTGTTCCTGAACGGCCGCGCCCTGGACCTGCAGGCCCAGCTGCTCGACGCCGGGGCGCTCGAACGGGCCGTACTCGACGCGGGCCGCGGCTGACCGCGCCGTCAGGGCAGGCCTTCCGGCACGGCATATCGGGTTACCGGGGCTTCCGGGGCACTCGGGGACGCCGGAGGCGGTAACGTCAACGGACATGCAGCCGGTGGCCTTCATACCGAGTCCTTCCCAGGGCGTCTGGCACCTCGGACCCGTCCCGATCCGCGCCTACGCCCTGATGATCATCATTGGCATCGTCGTCGCGGTCTGGCTGGGCGAGCGGCGCTGGGCCGCCCGCGGCGGGACGCCGGGCGTCGTCATGGACATCGCCATCTGGGCGGTGCCGTTCGGCCTGCTCGGCGGGCGGCTCTACCACGTGATCACCGACTACCAGCGCTACTTCGGCTCCGGACGCAACCCGGTGGACGCGCTGAAGATCTGGGAGGGCGGCCTCGGCATCTGGGGCGCCATCCTGCTCGGCGCGCTGGGCGCGGTGATCGGCTGCCGCCGGCGCGGGATCTCGGTGTCGGCGATGGCCGACACGGTGGCGCCCGGCATCGCGCTGGCCCAGGCCATCGGCCGATGGGGCAACTACTGGAACCAGGAGCTGTACGGGCGGCCGCTGGACGCGTTCTGGGCGCTGGAGATCGACCAGGGGCACCGGCCGCGCCTCGAGAACGGCAACCTGGACCCCCGCTACGCCGACGTCGCCACCTACCACCCCACGTTCCTGTACGAGTCGCTGTGGTGCGTCGGTGTGGCGATCCTGGTCATCTGGGCCCAGCGCCGCTTCAAGCTGGCGCACGGGCGGGTGTTCGCCCTGTACGTCGCCGCGTACACGGTCGGGCGGTTCTGGATCGAGGCCCTGCGCATCGACGACGCCCACCACGTCCTCGGCATGCGTCTCAACGACTGGACGGCGCTGGTCGTCTTCCTGGGCGCCGTCGCGTACCTGTACCTGACGCGGACCAAGACCGGCCCCGAGACCGTCACCGTGGGCCCGGACGCGGCGCCCGCCGCGACCCCGCCCGCCCCCGCCGAGACCGCCGAGGCCCCGGAGAGCGCCCCGGAGAGCGTCCCGGAGAGCGGCACGCCCGCGAAGCCCGCCGAGCCCGCCGAGAAGGCGGAGGACCCCGAGGACGCCGAGCCCCCAGCGAAGGCCGAGGCGGCCGAGGACGCCGAAGAGACCGCGACGCCCGCCAAGGAGGCCGAGGAGGCGGCCGAACCGCGAGCGGACGCGCCCGAGCAGGACGAGCGGCCGCACGACACGGTGGAGAAGGACGCCGCCGAGGACGAGCCGTCCGGATCCACCGAGGCGGCCGGAGCGGACGACCCCGGCGACGGTGCGGACCAGGCGTCCCGGCAGAATGACCGTGAAACCGACGCCAAGACCACCGAAGCGGACGACCCGGAGGCGGACGCCGAGGACGCCGAGCCCGGCACGGCGGGGACGGCCGAGAAGGCCGACGAGCCCGTCAAGGCCGAGAAGCCCGAGGAACCGAAGGAGACCGAGGGCGCCGAGGACGCCGGCGAGCGGGGCAAGGCGGAGGCCGTCAAGGACGCGAAGTAGGACGGCGAGGGGACCGGGGTGCCCGCGGAGATCCATCATCAGCACCGTGACGTCACCGGCGGCTGGCTGCGGCCCGCGGTGTTCGGGGCCATGGACGGCCTGGTCTCCAACTTCGCGCTGATCGCCGGGGTGGCGGGCGGTCAGGCGAGCCGGCAGGTCGTGCTGCTGGCCGGGCTGGCGGGCCTGGTGGCGGGCGCGTTCTCCATGGCCGCGGGCGAGTACGTCTCGGTGGCCTCGCAGGCGGAGCTGGCCGAGGCCGAGATCGAGGTGGAGCGCCGGGAGCTGGCCCGCCATCCGAGCGCCGAGCAGGCCGAGCTGGCGGGCCTGTACGTCGAGCGCGGCGTCGACCCCGAGCTGGCGGCCGAGGTCGCGCGGCAGCTGTCGCGCGACCCGGACCAGGCCCTGAAGGTGCACGCCCGCGCCGAGCTCGGGGTGACGCCGGACGACCTGCCGTCCCCGCTGCTGGCGGCGGTGTCGTCGTTCCTGTCGTTCGCGGTCGGCGCCGTGCTGCCGGTGCTGCCGTACGCGTTCGGCGCCGCCAGCCTGTGGCCCGCCGCCGTCATCGCGGCCGTCGGGCTGTTCGCCGCGGGCGCGGTGGTGTCGCGGCTGACCACGCGCAGCTGGTGGTTCGGCGGGCTGCGCCAGCTGGGCTTCGGCGCCGCCGCGGCGGGGGTCACCTACGTGGTCGGCTCGCTGATCGGAGCGGGCGGCGTCTCCTAGCTGGGGGCCCGGCGGGATCGAACGACAAACGGTGAGGAACCGCTCGTTTGCCCCCGCGGGAGGCGGTGTAGTCGATAGGCTCGCGTGCTGTGATCGAGGCTCGTGACACAGGTGCGCCGGAGACCGGTCGTCCGGCCGGTGGGCGGGACTTCTGGCCGGAGGACGACAGCAAGCCCGGCGGCAGGAGGAAGAAGAAGCGCAGTCCCAAACTGCTGTGGGGCGCCGTCGCGGGAGCGGTGGCCGTCGTGGCGGCGGCCGCCGCGGGCGTGGTGGTGCTGACCGGCGGCGACGACGAGGAGGGCGCCGCGACCGGGCTGAGCAACGGGCCCGGCGTGCTGCCGACCGCCTACACCCCGCAGATGGCCGACCGTCAGATGGCCCGCATCGCCCAGCGTTCGGCCGACCAGCGGCCGATGACGCAGGGCGAGGTCTTCTCGGGCGAGACCAAGACGGTCACCTACCAGAACTATTCGTTCACGCTGGCGGGGGCGCAGCTGTCCGGGGACTGCAAGTCGGTCACCTGGGGGCAGCGGCTGCACGACGACCTGGCCAAGGCGGGCTGCTCGCAGATCGCCCGCGGCACGTACGTCAGCCAGGACCGCAAGTACGTCGGGCAGTTCGCCGCGATCAACCTGGCCAGCCAGGAGGGCGCCGACCAGATCGTGCGGGTGATGGACCCGGCCACCAAGGCCGGTTTCGTGCTGCCGCTGGTCGCGCCGGGCGCGCCGAAGTTCGGCGGCGGGTTCAGCGCCGCCTACGCCCAGGCGTACGGGCACTACACGATCGTCACCTGGGTGCAGCGCGCGGGCGGCGCCAGGCCCGCCTCCCTCAACGAGATGATCGACATCAGCCTGGCCGTCGAGAAGCCCGCCGACTTCGTGTGGGGCCGCCTGCCCGACGAGGGGAACGGGCGTTGACGCGGCGCGGACCGGCGGTTCGGCCCGGAACGGCCCCGCGACCGGCGCGCGGACGTTAGTCTGCGCCCTCGTGGACCGCCAAGAACCCGGCCGCGTCCCGGGCCCCCGACGGCCCGGCGCGGCTCCCCGCTCAGGTTCCCGCCAGCCCCGTCCCGCCGACGGACGTCCCGGCCCGCGCGAACGCCGCCCCGCCGCGGGGCAGCGGCCGCCCCGGGAGGAGCGGCCGCCCCGGGAGGAGCGGCCGCCCCGGGAGGAGCGGCCGCCGCCGCGCGGTGAGCGGCCGGGCCGCCCCGACGACCGCCAGCCTCCGCGGGGGGAGCGCCAGCCCCCGCGGGGCGAGCGGCGGTCCGGCGGCCCCCGGCAGCCGCAGCAGCCGCCCGACCGCAGGGCCCGTCCGGGCCGCCCGCCCGCCGCGGCCGACCGGCGGGACCGGCGGCAGTCCCCGGCCGAGCCGGGGCCGGACCAGGACGCCCGGATCCCGTTCGGCCTCGGACGGCGCTCACGCGGCAAGGCTCCCGCCCCGGGCGAACGGCCCGGCCCCGGCCGTGACCGCGCCGCCCGTGACGGCGCCCGTCCGCCCGCTTCGGGCAAGCGTCCGGCCAAGCCCGCCGCCCGGCCGCGCGCCGCCGAGCCGGGCCCCGAGCGGGACCCCCGCCAGGCTCCCGGCCGCGACCGCCGTCCACGCGGCGCGCAAGGCCGGCCGCCCGCCGCGGACCCGAAGAAGCGCCGGTCACGCGACCGGACGCCCGCCCCGGAGGCCGGGGCCGCGGGCCGCGAGCGCCGCTGGGGCAGGAAGCGGCAGGAACCCGACGCCCAGGCCGCCGCGCAGGCGCCCCACGACGAATGGCACGGGCAGACGGACGAATGGCAGGGCCACGCGCCCCACGGCCAGGGAGCACCCGCCGACTGGCAGGAGGCCGACGAGCAGTGGCGCGGCCAGGCGGAGGACTGGCGGACCACCGGAGGGCAGCCCGTCCCGGACTGGCAGCAGACGGCCGCGGAGTGGGCGGGCCAGGACGAACAGTGGCAGGAGGCGCCCGCCGGGTGGCAGGACGCCGGGGCCGGGTGGCAGGACGCGGCCGAGTGGCAGGACGGGCCGGACGGCGGCGGACGCCAGGACGCCGCGCCCGACGAGCCGGCGAAGAAGCGGCCCCGGGGTAAGGGGCGTGAGCGCGCCGGGCGCCGGCGAGGGCCGGCGGGCCGGACGGACGCCGAACGTCCCGCGCGAGGGCCGGACGGGCCGGTCCTCGACCCGTCCGGAGCACAGCGGCCGAAGAACGCGGGACTGGCGGCGCGGATGGGGTCGTTGCCGCCCCGGGTCTTCTACGGCGCCGCCGGCGCCCTCGCCGTGATCTTCCTGGTGGGGGCGCTGGCCGTGGTGGTCGTGGGCGGCGGCGACGACGGCGGCCCGGACGGGCGGCAGGCCCCGCAGAGCATGGGCCGCAGCCCGGCCGTCAGCGGACCGGCGCCCGCGTCCTACTCGAGCTCGCCGTCGACCGAGGCGTACCGGGGCATCGCGCAGCGTTCGGCCGACCGGGCGCCGCTGACCGTGGGCGAGGCGTTCCCCGAGTCCGCCAACAAGATCACCGTCCAGGACGCCGGGACGAAGCGGCTGACCCTGAAGGTCAAGAGCCTGGACACCGACTGCTCCCTCGCGGTGTGGGGCACCAGCATGGGCGGGCAGCTGCGCGAACACGGCTGCACCCAGGCGGCCCGGACGCTGTACGCCGACGACGACGGCGAGTACGCGCTGTCGGTCACGGTCTTCAACCTGAACACCGCCTCGGACGCCGACCGGTTCGTCGACGAGATCGGCCAGGGACGCGGCGGCGGGTTCGTGCGCCCGCTGCCCGCCGCGTCGCCGCTGGACCGCTTCGGCCAGGGCTTCGGCATGGCCCGGGGCCTGGCGATGGGGCACTACGCGGTGGTGGCCTGGGCGCAGCGCCTGGACGGCAAGGGCGACGAGACCGACGAGACGCTGCTGTCGCTGCTGATCGAGGGCGGCAAGGCCCCGGGTCCGCTCGGCCGCGCGGCCCGCGCCTCCTGACCCGCCCGCCCTCGCGCGGGCCCGTCCGCCCCGCCTCGCGCGGGCCCGTCCGCCCCGCCTCGCGCGGGCCGACCGGCCGTCGCCGCCGCCCGGCCCGTGACCTGCGGGAGAATCCTCCGTCACGGGCCGGTGACGGCGGGGCGACGGCCGGAAAGCCCGGCACGCACATGGTTCGGCACCGCTTTCATGGGGAATGATGCGGATTGCCGGGGTGTTGCGGCGTTCACCACCTGAAACATCCGGATCCGGTGATGATCATCACCGCGATGCGGGCGATTTGTGGTGGTATGTCGCCGGTATCCTTGGTTGAACTGACTACTCACGGACGCTCCGGGAACGCGGACACAGAGAAGTTTCGCGATCAGGGCGTGTCGGGCATGATCCCGACAGTGATGTAATGTCATCTCACCGCAGCAGGGCCAACGTCGTCCCGAGCCTGCACTGACGCCTTAGCAGTGACACGACGACGACGGGAGGGTTGATGGCTGCTGCTGCGCTCACACCGGGTGCGCCCCAGAACCAGGGGTTGTACGACCGGTCTTATGAGCACGACGCCTGTGGCGTCGGCATGGTGGCCGACCTGCACGGTCGCAAGAGCCATGACATCGTTCGCAAGGCCCTGACCGTCCTGAAGAACCTGGACCACCGCGGCGCCGTGGGCGCCGAGCCCGACGACGGCGACGGCGTCGGCATCCTCACCCAGATCCCCGACGCGTTCTTCCGCGAGGTCTGCGACTTCGCGCTGCCCCCGGCCGGCGCGTACGCGGCGGGCATCGCGTTCCTGCCCACCGACCCCGAGGAGCGGGCCGCGGCCGTCGCGCACGTCGAGACGCTGTGCGTGGAGGAGGGCCTGACCGTCCTCGGCTGGCGTGCGCTGCCGCACGACCCGACCTTCGCCGGGCCCGCCTCGCGCCGCGTCATGCCGCACTTCGCCCAGCTGTTCGTGACCGCCGCCGAGGGCGGCGAGCACGCCGGCAAGACCGGCATCGAGCTGGACCGCGTGGTGTTCTGCATGCGCGAGCGCGCCGAGCAGGACGTCAAGGTCTACTTCCCCAGCCTGTCGGCGCGGACGATCGTCTACAAGGGGATGCTCACCACCCCGCAGCTGGAGCCGTTCTTCCCCGACCTGTCCGACCGCCGGTTCTCCAGCGCCATCGCGCTGGTGCACTCGCGGTTCTCCACCAACACCTTCCCGGCGTGGGAACTGGCCCACCCCTACCGGTTCATCGCGCACAACGGCGAGATCAACACCGTCAAGGGCAACCGGAACTGGATGCGGGCCCGTGAGGCGCTGCTGAAGTCCGACCTGATCCCCGGCGACCTGTCCCGCGTCTACCCGGTGATCGACATCGAGGCCAGTGACACCGCCTCGTTCGACGAGTGCCTGGAGCTGCTGCACCTGGGCGGCCGGTCGCTGCCGCACGCGGTGCTGATGATGATCCCGGAGGCGTGGGAGAACCACACCGGGATGGACCCCGACCGCCGCGCGTTCTACGAGTTCCACTCCACGCTGATGGAGGCGTGGGACGGCCCGGCCAGCGTGTCGTTCACCGACGGCACCGTGGTCGGCGCGGTGCTGGACCGCAACGGCCTGCGCCCCGGCCGCTACTGGGTCACCGACGACGGCCTGGTCGTGCTGGCCAGCGAGGCGGGCGTGCTGGACATCCCCGCCGACAAGGTCGTCCGCAAGGGCCGCCTGCAGCCGGGCCGGATCTTCCTGGTCGACACCGAGGCCGGGCGGATCATCGAGGACGACGAGGTCAAGGCCGAACTGGCCGCCCAGCACCCCTACGGGCAGTGGCTGCACGAGGGCCTGGTGCGGTTCGAGGAGCTGCCCGCCCGCCAGCGCGAGGTCCCGACCCACGAGACGCTGGTCAAGCGGCAGCAGACCTTCGGCTACACCCTCGAAGAGCAGCGGATCATCCTCACCCCGATGGCCCGCACCGGCGCCGAGCCGATCGGCTCCATGGGCACCGACACGCCCCTGGCGGTGCTCTCGCAGCGGCCGCGCCTGCTGTTCGACTACTTCAAGCAGCTGTTCGCGCAGGTCACCAACCCTCCGCTGGACGCGATCCGCGAGGAGCTGGTGACGTCCCTGCAGTCCACGCTCGGCCCCGAGGGCAACCTGCTCGAGCCCGGCCCGGACTCCTGCCGCCGGCTCGTGCTGCCCACCCCGATCCTGGACAACGGCGAGCTCGCCAAGATCATCCACATCAACGACGAGGGCGCCCTGCCGCATCTGCAGGCCCACGTCGTGCACGGCCTGTACGAGGTGAGCGGCGGCGGGGAGGCCCTGCAGGCCCGCCTGGAGGAGATCTGCGCCGAGGTGTCGCGCGCGATCGCCGCCGGCGCCCGCCTCATCGTGCTGTCGGACCGCGGCGCCGACTCGGCCCGCGCGCCGATCCCGGCGCTGCTGCTCACCGGCGCGGTGCACCACCACCTGATCCGGGAGAAGTCCCGCACCCGTGTCGGCCTGGTCGTGGAGACCGCCGAGGCCCGCGAGTGCCACCACATGGCGCTGCTCATCGGGTACGGCGCGTCCGCGATCAACCCGTACCTGGCCATCGAGACCGTCGAGGACCTGGTCCGCACCGGTGACATCGCCCTGGACACGGCCACCGCCGTGCGCAACCTGATCAAGGCGTACGGCAAGGGCATCCTGAAGGTCATGTCGAAGATGGGCGTGTCCACGGTCGCGTCGTACACCGGCGCGCAGATCTTCGAGGCGATCGGCCTGGGCGCCGAGGTGATCGACCGGTGCTTCACCGGCACCACCTCCCGCCTCGGCGGCGTCGGTTTCGATGTGCTGGCCCGCGAGGTCGCCGAGCGGCACCGCCGCGCCTACCCGCCGCGCGGCGTCGAGCCCGCGCACCGCACCCTGGAGGTCGGCGGCGAGTACCAGTGGCGCCGCGAGGGCGAGGAGCACCTGTTCAACCCCGAGACGGTGTTCAAGCTCCAGCACGCCACCCGCACCCGCCGCTACGAGATCTTCAAGGAGTACACCAGCAGGGTCGACTCCCAGGCCGAGAAGCTGATGACCCTGCGCGGGCTGTTCCGGCTGCGCGAGGGCGAGCGGCCGCCGGTGCCGATCGAGGAGGTCGAGCCGGTCAGCGAGATCGTCAAGCGGTTCTCCACCGGCGCGATGTCCTACGGGTCCATCTCGGCCGAGGCGCACGAGACCCTGGCCATCGCCATGAACCGCCTGGGCGGCAAGTCCAACACCGGCGAGGGCGGCGAGGACCCCGAGCGGTTCACCCCCGACCCCAACGGCGACCTGCGGCGCAGCGCCATCAAGCAGGTGGCGTCCGGCCGGTTCGGCGTGACCTCGGAGTACCTGACCAACGCCGACGACCTGCAGATCAAGATGGCGCAGGGCGCCAAGCCCGGCGAGGGCGGCCAGCTGCCCGGCCACAAGGTCTACCCGTGGATCGCCAAGACCCGGCACTCCACCCCGGGCGTGGGCCTGATCTCGCCGCCGCCGCACCACGACATCTACTCGATCGAGGACCTGGCGCAGCTCATCCACGACCTGAAGAACTCCAACCCGTCCGCGCGGGTGCACGTCAAGCTGGTCGCCGAGGTCGGCGTCGGCACCGTCGCGGCCGGGGTGTCCAAGGCGCACGCCGACGTGGTGCTGATCTCCGGGCACGACGGCGGCACCGGCGCGTCCCCGCTGACCTCCATCAAGCACGCGGGCGCGCCGTGGGAGCTGGGCCTGGCCGAGACGCAGCAGACGCTGCTGCTCAACGGCCTGCGCGACCGCATCGTCGTGCAGACCGACGGGCAGATGAAGACCGGCCGCGACGTGGTCATCGCCGCGCTGCTCGGCGCCGAGGAGTACGGCTTCGCCACCGCGCCGCTGGTGGTGTCCGGCTGCGTGATGATGCGGGTGTGCCACCTGGACACCTGCCCGGTCGGCGTGGCCACCCAGAACCCGGTGCTGCGCAAGCGGTTCAACGGCAAGCCCGAGTTCGTGGTCAACTTCTTCGAGTTCATCGCCGAGGAGGTCCGCGAGTACCTGGCCGCCCTGGGCTTCCGCTCGCTGGACGAGGCGATCGGGCACGTCGAGCTGCTCGACACCACCCGCGCCGTCGAGCACTGGAAGGCCTCGGGCCTGGACCTGTCGCCGATCCTGCACCGGCCCGAGCTGCCCGAGGGCACCGCGCTGCGGCAGGTCGTCCAGCAGGACCACGGCCTGGAGAAGGCCCTGGACAACACGCTGATCCAGCTCGCCGAGGGCGCCATCGAGCACGGCCGCCAGGTACGCCTGGAGATGCCGATCCGCAACGTCAACCGCACCGTCGGCACCATGCTCGGCCACGAGGTGACGCGGGCGCGCGGCGCCGACGGCCTGCCCGACGACACGATCGACATCACCTTCACCGGCTCGGCCGGGCAGTCGTTCGGCGCGTTCGTGCCGCGCGGCATCACGCTGCGGCTGGTGGGCGACGCCAACGACTACGTCGGCAAGGGCCTGTCGGGCGGACGCATCACGGTGCGGCCGCACCCCGACGCGCCGTTCGCCGCCGAGGACCAGATCATCGCGGGCAACGTCCTGCTGTACGGGGCGACGTCCGGCGAGCTGTTCGCCCGCGGCGTCGTCGGCGAGCGGTTCTGCGTGCGCAACTCCGGCGCCACCGCCGTGGTGGAGGGCGTCGGCGACCACGCCCTGGAGTACATGACCGGCGGCCGCGCGGTCATCCTCGGCCGCACCGGACGCAACCTGGCGGCCGGCATGTCCGGCGGCATCGGCTACGTCCTGGACCTGGACCCGCAGCTGGTCAACCCGGAGATGGTCGACCTGGAACCGCTCACCGCCGAGGACTCCGACTTCGTCCGCGGCCTCGTCGAGAGGCATCTGGCCGAGACCGGCTCCACGGTGGCCGAGAAGCTGCTGGCCGACTGGGAGGGCTCCGCCGCCCGGTTCACCAAGATCATGCCGCGTGACTACCGGCGCGTCCTGGAGGCCATGGCCAAGGCCGAGGCCGAGGGACGCGACGTCGACGAGGCCGTCATGGCCGCCGCCAAGGCCTGAGGAAGGGGGTTTCCACCACATGGCAGACCCGAAGGGTTTCCTGACCGTCCAGCGGGAGCTCCCGAAGCGCCGCCCGGTCGACGTGCGCATCAAGAGCTGGCGCGAGGTCTACGAGGACTTCGGCCGCGACCGCCTGGAGAAGCAGGCCAGCCGCTGCATGGACTGCGGCATCCCGTTCTGCCACCAGGGCTGCCCGCTCGGCAACCTCATCCCCGAGTGGAACGATCTGGTGTACAAGCGGGACTGGCAGGAGGCGATCGAGCGCCTGCACGCCACCAACAACTTCCCCGAGTTCACCGGGCGGCTGTGCCCGGCCCCCTGCGAGAGCGCCTGCGTGCTGGGCATCAACCAGGACCCGGTCACCATCAAGCGGGTCGAGGTCGAGATCATCGACCGCGCCTGGGCCGAGGGCTGGGTGCGCCCGCTGCCCCCGCCGGTGAAGACCGGCAGGAAGGTCGCCGTCATCGGGTCGGGCCCGGCGGGCCTGGCCGCCGCCCAGCAGCTCACCCGCGCCGGGCACGAGGTCCGCGTGTACGAGCGCGCCGACCGCGTCGGCGGGCTGCTGCGCTACGGCATCCCCGAGTTCAAGATGGAGAAGCGGCACCTGGACCGCCGCATCGCCCAGATGCGCGCCGAGGGCACCGACTTCAAGACCTCGGTGAACGTCGGCGTCGACATCACCGCCGACGAGCTGCGCTCGCAGTACGACGCGGTGGTGCTGGCGGGCGGCGCCACCGCCTGGCGCGACCTGCCCGTCCCCGGCCGCGAGCTCAAGGGCATCTACCAGGCCATGGAGTACCTGCCCCTGGCCAACAAGGTGCAGGAGGGCGACCTGGCGGAGTCGCCCATCACGGCCAAGGACAAGCACGTCGTCGTCATCGGTGGCGGTGACACCGGCGCCGACTGCATCGGCACCGCGATCCGCCAGGGGGCGCGCTCGATCACCCAGCTGGAGATCATGCCGCAGCCGCCCGCCACGCGGCCCGGCCACCAGCCGTGGCCGACGTACCCGATGCTGTTCAAGATGGAGAGCGCCCACGAGGAGCTCGCCGACATGGGCGGCGACCGGCTGTACGCCATGTCGACCCAGGAGTTCCTCGGCGACGAGGACGGCAACGTCCGCGCCCTGCGCCTGGTCGAGGTGGAGGGCCCGCAGAGCGGGTTCAAGCCGATCCCCGGCACCGAGCGGGAGATCCCCGCCGAGCTGGTCACCCTCGCCATGGGCTTCCTCGGCCCGCAGCGCGAGGGCCTGCTGGAGCAGCTCGGCGTCGAGCTCGACCAGCGCGGCAACGTCGTCCGGAACGCCGACTACGCCACCTCCGTGGACGGCGTGTTCGCCGCCGGCGACATGGGCCGCGGCCAGTCCCTCATCGTCTGGGCGATCGCCGAGGGCCGTGCCGCCGCGCACGGCGTCGACAAGTACCTGTCCGGCGACACGACGCTGCCGTACCCGATCCCCCCGACCGCGCGTCCAATCGCGTAAAAGTTTCACGTACCATCGGGTAGGAAACGTTCGAGGCCGGCCCCGGCGCCCGGGGCCGGCCTCAACCATGGTCGCGCCACGAAGGGGGGAACCGCATGCCGAGCCGCCGGATCGACGTCACCACCTGGTACCTGGAGCAGCGCGACCCCGGCGACCTGTGTCCCGCCCCCGAGACCTCCGCCGACATCGTCCGCGCCGAGGTCGTCCTCCCCGAACTGAGCCGCTTCCTCTACAGCGCCGTCGGCGGCGACTGGTACTGGATCGACCGCCTGTCCTGGACGTACGAGCAGTGGCGCAACTGGCTCGAACGCCCCGGCGTCGAGACCTGGATCGCCTACGTCCGCGGCACCCCCGCCGGCTTCGCCGAACTCGACCCGCAGCCCGACGGCCAGGTCGAGATCGCCTACTTCGGCCTCCTGCGCCCCTTCCTCGGCCAGGGCCTCGGCGGCCACCTGCTGACCGTCGCCGCCTCCCGCGCCTGGGACCTGGCCGACCGCTGGCCCGACCGCAAACCCACCACCCGCGTCTGGCTGCACACCTGCTCCCTCGACGGCCCCGCCGCCCTGCGCAACTACCAGTCCCGCGGCTTCCGCCTCTACGACACCAAGGTCGAAACCGAGGCCCTGCCCCACCACCCCCCAGGCCCCTGGCCCGGCGCCCGCTGAGCACTACCGCAGCGGGCGAGACCTACGCCTTCCTTCCGTCGAGCGCCATGCGGTGGGAGCCGAAACCCTCCGGCGCCTCCGACAGCACCAACGACGACTGCCAGACCCGGACCGCCCGCACGCTCTCTGGTCGGGAGGACGGGGGTCAGGTCCGCCAGCGGGTGCCGGCGTAGGCGCGGACGATCCGGGCGACGTGGTCGTGGTCGCGGTGGAGTTCGCGGACGTGGGCGAGCACCACCCACCTGCGTTCCAGGCCCGTGCGGTAGATGTGCGTGTACGGGCGGACGAGGGGGGTGCGGTGGCGGGGGGTGCGGACGCCCGGCGCGGGCACCACCGCCAGCGCCCAGGGGCCGGTTCCGCCGACACCGCCGCGCCGCACCGACACCTGGGCGAGATGCTCCCAGCCGTAGAAGGTGGTGCGTCCGCCGTATTGCACCTGGATACCGGGTGTGCCGACGTGCAGTTCGTACGGCTGCGTCACGGCGGCCAGGTGGTAGATGGCGCTGCGCAGGCCGCCGGCCAGCCCCACCACGAAGACGGCCGCGAGGATCAGCTCCGGGGGCGTCCAGTCCGGGTTGTTCACCAGCCCGGCCACGAGGATGAACGCGCAGAGGCCGATCAGCACCAGGGACCCGGTCAGGCTCATCGCCTGCGCCGCCTTGCGTCCTGTGAGGCTGACCCATTCGGGAGTGGGCGGTCGCGGAGAAGGGGCCGGGCCCGCCGGGGCGGGCTCGCGGGGCGGTTCGGTGATCTGACGCGTCCCGGCGGGTTCATCCGAGGGCGGCACCGGGGTGATCCGTTCGGTGACCATGGTGCGTATCGGGCCGGGCAGCCAGGCCGTCGGCGTCTCCGCGGGCGGGGCCGTTGACAGGCGGCCGAGGACCTGCGCGGCCGTGGGACGGTGGTCGGGGTCCTTGGCCAGGCATGCCGCCACGACGTCGCGCAGGGAGGCGGGCACGCCGTCCAGCGCGGGTTCCTGGTGGACGGTGCGGTACAGCAGCGCGTGGACGGGGCCGTCACCGAAGGGCTGGACGCCCGCGGCGTGGCACAGGACGGTGCCGAGGGCGAACACGTCGGCGGGCGGGCCCGCCGGCCCGTCGGTGAGTTGCTCGGGGGCCAGGTAACCGGGGGTGCCGGGCACCGCGCCGGGGCGGGTGAGCGCGGTGGCGTCCAGGGCGCGGGCGATGCCGAAGTCGATGACGCGGGGCCCGTCGTCGGCGAGCAGGATGTTGGACGGTTTGAGGTCGCGGTGCACCAGCCCGGCGGCGTGGATGGCCTCCAGGGCTTCGGCCAGTCCGGCGCCCAGCCGCCGCACCGTGGGTTCGGGCAGCGGACCGTGGACGGAGAGGACTTCGGCCAGCGACGGGCCGGCGATGTAGGCGGTGACCAGCCACGGCGGGTCGGCGTCGGGGTCGGCGTCCACGACGGGCGTGGTGTGGAAACCGCCCACGGTGCGCGCGGCCTGCACCTCGGCGGCGAAGCGGCGGCGGAACTGCGGGTCGGCGGCAAGGTCCGGGTGGACGACCTTGACGGCGACGGCCCGGCCGCCGGGGGAGTGGCCGAGATACACCCGGCCCATGCCGCCGGCGCCCAGCCTGGCCTGCAGGCGGTAGCGGCCGATGCTGCGAGGATCCTGCGCGGCGAGCGCCTCCATGACCCGGCTCCCGTCCGTCCCGGTGATCAAAGCGTCCCGCCCGTTTCTACCGGTCCGGCGCGGCGGCGCGCCACCGCGCCGGACCGGCTGGTCCTCAACGGGGGAACCGCGTCACCCAGCGGCGTTGCCAGGGGGTTTCGACGGCGCGGGGGTGGTGGTGCTCGCGCGTCCAGGGGACGGCGTCGGACGGGGGGAGACCGGCCAGGACGGCCAGGCAGGCGATGACGGTGCCGGTGCGGCCGACGCCGCCACCGCAGGCGACCTCCACGGCCTCGCCCGCGCGTGCCCGTTCGTGCAGCGCGCGGATCCGCCGGACGGCGTCGTCGCGGTCGCGGGGGAGCAGGAAGTCGGGCCAGTCGATCCAGTGGGACGGCCACGTCAGCAGGTCCTCGTGACGGCGGCGCAGGCGGGACGTGCCCAGGTACAGGCCGAAGTCGGGCGGTGGGCCGTCGGGCGCGGGGTGGCGCAGTCCGCGGCCGCGGATCCACGTGCCGTCGGGGAGCCGGATGGCGCCGTGCAGTCGCGGGGCGTTCACCGGGCCACGCTCCCCAGGCGCCGCCGGGCGCGGTGGTTGGCGACGTTGAGACGGTTGCCGCACAGGTCGGGCATGCAGTAGCGGCGTTTCCCGGCCCGGCTGGTGTCGACGAACACGCCGCGGCAGCCCGGGGCGGCGCAGGAACGGAAACGCTCGCGGCCCAGCGTGCGGACGACGCCGAACAGCCCGACGCCGACGAGCGCCGCCAGTTCGTCGGCCAGCGGGGCGCCGGGGGCCGTCGGGACGTGCCACTGCCACCGGCCGTCGTCGTCGCGGTGCAGCACCGGGGCGAGGGCGGCGCGCCTGACCAGCACGGACGCGCCCGCGACGGCATGCTCCTCGGTCTCGGTCTCCAGGATGACGCGTATCTGCATGCGCAGCACGTGCACCAGGCGGAGGTCGTCGTCGGTCGGCGGCGGCGCGTCGAGCCGCACGTCGTGCTCGGCGAGGAACCGCGCGAGCGCGGCGGTGTCGGGGAGGGCGTCGCCGGTGGTGACGCGCACCGTGGGGGAGGTGTTGACCAGGTCGGACGCCACGGTCGCGCCGGTCGTGTAGTCGCTGAGGGGGATGTTCATGGTCGCGGATTCTCCGTCACTGTAACCGGTCAAGAGAGACTATAGCCATTACGGCCGTGTGTCCGCCGCCGCTCGCGGAAGGTCGCACGGGCCGTCTTCCGGGCAGGGGGCGCCTGCTGCCGGGCGCCCACGGGGGCGTCGGCGGACGGATCGGGACATACCGGGGCATTCGGCGATTCGCCGACCGCGTCGTGATCAGCCTCGCCGTAACACGTTCGCCGGCAGGTGATCAATCCGGCGGGTGCGATCGCGGGAATGGCCTTGGAAGGACGGGGTGTGCCGGGCGTCTTTTCGCTGGCCAATTCGTGCGGTGAGGACGGAATTCGGTACCGGCGGACGGAGAGAAGAGCGGTGGAAAAGCCGCGATGAGGATCGGCCATTCCTGGTACAGGCGGCGTTCATCGAAGCGGCCACCGGAATTTCGCCGCGCCCGGCTTACACTCGGCGAGGCCGCGGCAGCAGATCGTCTTCGCAACCCCCCTTTGAGGAGACATCGTCCATGGAACGTCGCACATTCCTCCGCGCCACGGTGGCCGGGGCCGGAGCCGTCGCCTTCTCCGGCGGGCTCTGGCAGAACGCCGCGCTCGCCGCCCCCGCGCAGAACGCCGCCGGCCCCTACGGCCCGCTGCAGGCCGCCGACGCCAACGGCATCCAGCTCCCCGCCGGGTTCACCAGCCGGGTGGTGGCCCGGTCCAGGCAGACGGTGCCGGGCACCTCCTACACCTGGCACGACGCCCCTGACGGCGGCGCCTGCTTCGCCGACGGCACCGGCTGGATCTACGTGTCCAACTCCGAGGTCGGCGGCGGCGCCGGCGGCGCCTCCGCCCTGCGCTTCGACGCCGGCGGCAACGTCACCTCCGCCTACCGCCTGCTCGGCGGCACCAACACCAACTGCGCGGGCGGCGCCACGCCCTGGAACACCTGGCTGTCGTGCGAGGAGGTCTCCAACGGGCAGGTCTGGGAGACCTACCCCTTCGGCGGCACGGCCGTGGCGCGTCCGGCGATGGGCCGCTTCACCCACGAGGCCGCCGCCGCCGACCCGGTGCGGAAGGTCATCTACATGACCGAGGACAAGAGCGACGGACGGTTCTACCGGTTCGTCCCGTCCACCTGGGGCGACCTGTCGTCGGGCACCCTGCAGGTCCTCGTGGCGGGCTCCGCGACGTCCGGCTCGTTCTCCTGGGCGAACGTGCCCGACCCCGACGGCTCTCCCACCGCCACCCGCTACCAGGTGCCGGGAGCGAAGGTGTTCAACGGAGGCGAGGGCTGCTACTACGCCGACGACACGGTCTGGTTCACCACCAAGGGCGACAACCGCGTCTGGCAGCTCGACCTGGCCGGCGGCACCTACGACCTGGCCTACGACGACAACCTCGTCAACCCCGGCCCCGCGCCGCTGACCGGCGTCGACAACGTCACCGGATCGTCCTTCGGGGACCTGTACGTGGCCGAGGACGGCGGCAACATGGAGATCTGCGTGATCACGCCGGACGACACCATCTCGGTGTTCCTGCGGATCAACGGGCAGAGCGGCTCGGAGATCACCGGACCGGCCTTCAACCCCGCCGGCGACCGCCTGTACTTCTCCTCCCAGCGCGGCACGTCGGGGTCCTCGTCCGGCGGCATCACCTACTGCGTCACCGGACCGTTCCGCACGTGACGCGCGGGCGGCCGCGCGTCCCCGCCGCGCGCGGCCGCCTTCCGCGCGCCCCGGCCGCCACGACGGCCGTCCATGATCGGCCAGGGGCTTGACTGCGGCCGTGGAACGGGAATCATCACTCATGCCCCCGGCCCCTGGTACGCCGGCGTGACCTTTACTGGAGGCCGGAGTGCGCCTGCCGACGCTGATCGTCCTGCTGACCGCGCTGGCGGGTGCGCTGCTGTCCGCGTGCGGGAACGGCGGCGGCGAGTCGCTGCTCCACAAGAAGACCTGGGTGGTCGGCGTGCGGCCCGACCTGCCGGGGCTGGGGCTGCGGCGACCGGACGGCACGTTCGAGGGATTCGACATCGACGTGGCCCGGTATATCGCCCGCGACCTGGGTCGGATGGTCACCTTCGTCCCGGTGCTGGCCGCCGACCGCATTCCGGCGCTGGAAACGAAAAAGGCCGACCTGGTGCTCGCCACCCTTTCGGTCACGCCCGAACGCAAGACCCGGATCGCCTTCGCCGGCCCCTACCTCACCTCCTACCAGGACGTCCTGGTACGCGACGACATGAGAGGCGTCACCGGACTGCGCGACCTGAAGGGCCGCAGATTCTGCGCGGTGGAGGGCTCGGACACCACCAAACGGCTGATGGCGGTCCGGGGAATGACCGCCGCGCTCGTCCCCGCCAAGGACTACGACCGCTGCATGTCCCTGATCCGCGCGAACGGCGTCGACGCGATCACCACCAACGACGTGATCCTCGCGGGACTGGCCAAACGCGCGGGCGGGGGAATGCGGCTGATCGGCGCGCAGATCAGCGAGCAGAACAGCGGAATCGGAATGCGCCGCGGCGACCCCGACGGCTGCGAGGCGCTCAACGGCGCCATCACCCGCATGTACCAGGACGGGACCACCGCCGCGCTGCTGCGCAAGTGGTTCGGCGGCACCGGGCTCGACCGGCGCCCCATCGTCGAGGTGCCCCAGTTCGAAGGCTGCCTGTGACCGCCGCCGTCGGCCTTCCGGATATCACCCGGCCCGGGTGACGCGCGGCCGGGACGAGCCGTACGCGGGCGTCCGCTCACCCGGTGTGGCGGTGGCGGGGGCGAGCGCTGTGACGTGCGGTTGGTCAGGCGTTGTTCATCTGCGATCCGCCGGAACGTTAGTGGAGCGCTCTAGTTTCCCAGTGGCGTTCCGGTGGGCCCCGCCTTCCGGAACGCGGTGAAGAAACGCAGAGTGATGAGGTGCATACATGACCGTCGACCCTGACGACATCAGCTCCAACCCGTCGGGCAACGCGACGTTCGGAGAGATCGTCCAGGCCCGCCTGTCGCGCAGGTCGGCGATCCGCGGCGGCACGCTGCTCGCCGCGGCGGGATTCCTCGGCGCCGGTGTGGGCTCCGGCACGGCGACGGCGGCGGTGACCGCGGCCCCGGCGTCCCACGGCCGTGGCAGGCGCGGCCTGCTCGGGTTCAAGGCCGTCCCCGCCGGCACCGCCGACAAGGTGACCGTCCCCGACGGCTACACGGCCGACGTCCTGATCCCGTGGGGCACGCCGCTCCACTCGCGCGGCCCCCAGTGGAAGAAGGACGCCTCCAACACCGCGGCCGAGCAGGCGCAGCAGATCGGCATGAACCACGACGGCATGCACTTCTTCCCCCTGCGCGGGGGGCACGAGGGCCTGCTGGTGCTCAACCACGAGTACGTGGACCAGGCGCTGCTGTTCCCCGACGGCGACGCCGTGATGACCAAGGAGAAGGTCGACAAGGCCCTGGCCGCCCACGGCGTCAGCGTCGTCAAGGTCGCCCAGGTGAAGGGCCGCTGGCAGCGCGTCGACTCCCGCTACAACCGCAGGGTCACCGGGTCGACCCCCGTGACGTTCTCCGGGCCGGTGCACGCCGCCCACCCCGCGCTGCAGGCCAGGAACCGTCCCATGGGCACGCTCAACAACTGCTCCAGCGGCGCCACCCCCTGGGGCACCTACCTGGCGTGCGAGGAGAACTGGAACAGCTACTTCGGCACCACCGACACCTCCTGGAAGCCGTCCCCCGAACTCGCCCGCTACGGAGTGAACGCCGCGGGCGGCGGCTACAAGTGGCACACCGCCGACTCCCGGTTCGACCTCGCCGTCAACCCCAACGAGACCAACCGGTTCGGCTGGGTCGTCGAGATCGACCCGTTCAACCCGCACCACACGCCCGTCAAGCGCACCGCGCTGGGCCGCGTCAAGCACGAGAGCGCCACCGTCACCGAGTCACGCGGCCGCGTCGTCGTCTACACCGGTGACGACCAGGACGGCGAGTACGTCTACAAGTTCGTCGGCAGCGCGCCCTGGCGCCAGCTGCGCGCGCTCGGCAAGAGCCCCCTCGACCACGGCACGCTCTACGTGGCCAAGTTCAACGACGACGGTTCGGGCACCTGGCTGCCGCTGACGTTCGGCACCGGCCCCCTCACCAAGGCCAACGGCTGGAAGGACCAGGCGGACGTGCTGCTGCGCACCCGCCAGGCCGCCGACGCCGTGGGCGCCACCAAGCTGGACCGTCCCGAATGGGTCGCGGTGCACCCCGGCAACAAGGACGTGTACCTCACCCTCACCAACGGCTCCGGCTGGGACAACAAGGCCAACCCCCGCAAGCCCAACCCCTACGGGCACATCATCCGGTGGCGGGAGAAGCACGGCGACAACACCGCCACCTCCTTCGAGTGGGACATCTTCCTGCTGGCGGGCGACCCCGCCTACGACCCGAAGGTGACGCTGGCGCCCGAGGACGTGTTCGGCTCCCCCGACGGCCTGGGCTTCGACCCCAGCGGCCGCCTGTGGATCGAGACCGACGTGTCCAACTCCTCGCAGAACCTCGCGTCCAAGGGCTACGACAACATCGGCAACAACCAGATGCTCGCGGCGGACCCCCGCACGGGCGAGGTGCGCCGGTTCCTCGTCGGCCCGCGCGGCTGCGAGATCACCGGGTTCACCATGACGCCCGACGGACGCACCCTGTTCGTCAACGTCCAGCACCCGGGCGAGGCGACCACCGCCTGGGGCACGCCGACCCCGGCCGACCCACGCGCGGTCAGCAACTGGCCCGACTTCGACCCGGCGGGCCGCCCCCGCTCGGCCACCCTCGTCATCCGCAAGAAGGACGGCGGCGTCATCGGCACCTGACGCCCGGCGACCCCGACCGCCCGAGGCGACCCCGACCGCCCGAGCCGTCACAGGGCGCGGGCCGCTGTCACAGGCGCTGCCTAGCATCGACACATGGGCAACGCAGTGGTGAGCGGCCCGCGCACCCTGGACACCGGGACCCTGCGCAGGCTCCGCATGGCCAAGGACGCCATGGACCGCGACTGGGCCGAACCCCTGGACGTGGCCGCCGTCGCCGCACGGGCCGGCTACTCCCGCTTCCACTTCGTCCGGCTGTTCCGCGACGCCTACGGCGAGACCCCCGGCCAGTACCTCAGCCGCAGACGCATCGAACGCGCCCAGGACCTGCTGCGCTCGGCCAACATGACCGTCACCGAGATCTGCATGCTCGTCGGCTTCACCAGCCTCGGCACGTTCTGCACCCGCTTCAAGCAGCAGACCGGCATGACCCCCACCGAGTTCCGCGCCCGCCAGCGCGGCACCGGCGTCCCCCCGATCCCGGCGTGCTTCGTCCTCTACTGGGCCGGCGGCTTCCGCGAACCTTGACATCGCCCACCCTTCACGCCCCGCGAGCCCTGGAGTGGAGAACGTCGAGGTCCCGGCGCCGCCGTCGCAATTTTCGAGAAGGCGCGGGCGACGGCGCGCACCTAACGTGGCACCACGAAACGACGCCGCACGCGACAACGCGAAGGAGCCACGAATGATCACCGGACTCGGCATCGCCACCGTATGGGTGCTCGACCAGGACGAGGCCAAGAAGTTCTTCACCGAGAAACTCGGCCTGGAGGTCCGCCACGACGTCTCGTTCGGCGAGGGCGGCATGCGCTGGGTCACCGTCGGCGCCAAGGACCAGCCCGAACTGCAGCTCACCCTCATGGTCCCCGGCCCGCCCACGATGGACCCCGAGTCGGCCGAGCAGATCCGCTCCCTGGTCGCCAAGGGCGTGCTGGGCGCCGGCGCGTTCATCGTGGACGACTGCCAGAAGACCTACGAGCAGTTCTCGGCACGCGGCGTGGACTTCATCCAGAAGCCCGAGAAGCGCCCCTACGGCATCGAGGCGCTGTTCCGCGACAACTCCGGCAACTGGTTCAGCCTCACCCAGCCCACCGGCGAGTTCGACCAGACCGCCGACTGGGATCCCTGCGCGCAGAAGTGACCCGCGGCCGCCCCGCCGCGGCCGCCCGGCTCCGACGACCGGACCCGGGCAGCCGCGCACGGCGGCGGCGCGGGCCTACGCCGTTCCCGGCCGGGCGGCCAACTCCCGGATCACCTCCACCAGCAGCTCGACGTCGGCCTCGGTGGTGCGCCAGTTGACCATGGCGGGACGGAACGCGGTCATTCCCCGGTAGGACGTGGTGCCCGCGTACACCCGGCCGTCAGCGAGCAGGGCCTCGCCCAGGCGGGCGTTCAGCTCGTTCAGCCGCTCCTCCGGCACACCCGGCGGCCGGTACCGGAAGCACACCACGCACAACTGCACCGGCGCCAGCAGCTCCATGTCGGGTGCGCGCTCGACGAGCTCACCCAGGCGGGCCGCCACGTCCAGATGCCGTTCCACCATGGCCCGGTACCCGTCCCGCCCATAGGCGCACAACGTCGCCCATATCGGCAGCGCACGCGCACGCCGCGACGACTCCGGCCCGTAGGTGTTGTAGTCGATCCGCCCGTCACCCGTCGAGGGCTGCTCCAGATACGCCGCGCCCCACGCGCCGAACGCCTGCCGCAGGCGCGCATTGTCGCGGACGAACGAGAACCCCGTGTCGTACGGGACGTTCAACCACTTGTGCCCGTCCACCGTCACCGAATTGGCGCGTTCCACACCCCGGGCCAGATGCGCCGTCCGCGGCGACACCGCGGCGAACATCCCGAACGCCCCGTCGACGTGCAGCCACGCCCCGTGCCGCTCGGCCAGGTCGGCCAGCGCCTCGATGGGGTCGGAACCGCCCGTGTTGACGTCCCCCAGGTTCGCCACGACCACCGCCCGGCCGTCCACCGCCGCCAACGCCCGCTCCATCGCGGCCAGGTCGACCGCTCCGGCGTCGTCGCGGGCGAATACGCGCACCGTGTCGCGCCCGCACCCCAGGATCTGCAGCGCCTTGCGGGTGCTGGCGTGCACCAGCCCGCTACTGAACACCGGCATGACCGGCAGCCCCGTCAACCCCTCGGCGGACACGTCCACCCCGTGCCCCTCCGCCCACCACGACCGCGCCGCCGCCAGCCCCGTCACGTGCGCGAGCGTGGCGCTGGGCGTCACCACGCCCCCGAACGAGGCGGGCAGCCCGAACAGGTCCTTCAGCCACTCGAGCACCGTCGTCTCCAGCCGCGTGGCCAGCGGCGACGCCAGCCACAGCCCGGACACCTGGTCCAGCAGCGAGGTGATCCAGTCACCGGCCATGGCCGCGGGCGTCGCCCCGCCCACCACGAAGTGGAAGAACCGCGGCCCCGACGAATGCGTGGCGGCCTGCGCGCCCACCCGCAGCAGCCGCTCCACCGCCGCCTGCGCGCCCTCCCCCTTGTCCGGCAGCGGCCCCTCCAGCTCGCCGATCAGGGCGTCCCGGCCCCGGTCGTGCACCGGCCGCGTCGGCAGGCTCTCCAGATACGGGCCCGCCGCGTCGGCCACCGTCCGCAGGACCGGCGCAACCCGGTCCTTCTCGTCGAAAGGATCACTCATGCGGCAAGTGAACCAGTGCCGACCCCATCGCGGAAGACCATGATCAACCGCGCTTCCGGCGGAACCGCCCGGAAAACCCCGGCGGTCTACAGAAGCGCGCTGATCGGCACCCCCGCCAGATCACGCACGTCATGCGCCAGATGCGCCTGATCGGCGTAACCGGCGCCATGAGCCACCCCGGCCAGCGGCTCACCCGCCCGCGCCCGGGCAAGAGCACGCTGAAAACGCAGCACCCGCTGCAGCGTCTTCGGCCCGTACCCGAACGCCGCCAGGGCCCGCCGCCGCAACTGCCGCTCACCCAGCCCCAGCATGTCCGCCACCTCCCGCACCGGCTCGCCCCGCGACAACGCCCGCACCACCGCCGGCACGATCGGATCCGGCGGCCCCTCGGCCCGCGCCAGCGCCGCCTTCGTCAGCACCGCATGCGGCGACGACGACCCGGCCATCGCCTCCCCCAGACGGTCGGCGTCCGCCCCCCACAGATCCCGCAGTGGCAGCCGCCCGTCCCGCACCGCGTCCGCCGGCATCCCCAGCACCGGCGGCGCCGCCCCCGGACCGAACCGGATCGCGACCAGACGCTCACCCGGCCGCAGCTCCGGCAGGTGCGGGCCGGTGTCCGGGCCCGCCACGGTCACCCGCGCGTCCTCACTCCACCAGATCAGGTCCACGCACCCGTCCGGCACCACCCGCTGCACATGCGACCCCGCGTCCGGGGCCACCTCATGCGACCACAGGCACACCAGACCCGACCCGGGCGGAGCCGGGTCCTCGCGGTAGCGCGCGACGCCCATCACGTCCCTGCCTATCACCGCATACCGACATCACTGCATACGGACCCCGCATACGGGCAGGGGGACCGGTGGCCGACCACAAGCGAGAAGGAGGTCACCGTCATGGCCACCGATCTGCAGGGCAAGACCATCGCCTTCCTCGTCGCGCCCGAAGGCGTCGAGCAGGTCGAGCTCACCGAACCGTGGACCGCCATCGAACAGGCCGGCGGCCGACCGCGCCTGGTCTCCACCGAGGCGGGCCACGTCCAGGCATTCAACCACCTCGACAAGGCCGACACCTTCGACGTCGACACCACCGTCGACGACGCCGACCCCGCCTCGTTCCACGCGCTGGTGCTGCCCGGCGGCGTCGCCAACCCCGACTTCCTGCGCATGCAGCCCAAGGCCGTCGCGTTCGCCAAGGCCTTCTTCGACGCGGGCAAGCCGGTGGCCGCCATCTGCCACGCGCCGTGGACGCTCATCGAGGCCGACGTCGTCCGCGGCCGCACCCTCACCTCCTGGCCCAGCCTGCAGACCGACCTGCGCAACGCCGGCGCCACCTGGGTCGACGAGGAGGTCCAGATCTGCCAGGGCGGCCCCAACACCCTGGTCACCAGCCGCAAACCCGACGACCTCAAGGCCTTCTGCCAGGCCGCCGTCGAAGCCTTCCGCGCCTGACCGCCCCGCGGCGCCCGCGCCGACGCCCCGCCGCCCCGGCCGAACCGGCGGGCGCGACGCCGCCGGCGACCCCGCCCGGCGGCGATCTCCGCGAGCCCACGCCCCCGGCCGCCGGGGGCGTGGGCGTGTCGGGGTTTGTGCGGCGTGTTGTGGGGGTTGCGATCGTGGGCCCACGGCGGCGGACGGCAGGGGCGCAGGCCGCCGCGAACGGCGCAGGAGACGGGTTCCAGGCCGGTGGTCTAGACCCTTGCCCTAGACCAGTCGATGAATCTTGGACGACCGTATCCTGCACGAATATCCGTACTGGCAGGTAACTAAGTAGCGTTGTGCACGTGACCCGTCGAGCGAAGATTGTCAGCACCATCGGTCCCGCCTGCTCCAGCGAGGAGCAGATCCACGCGCTCGTGGAGGCCGGCATCGACGTCGCCCGCCTCAACATGAGCCACGGCGAACACGCCGTCCACGAGCAGGTCTACCACCGCCTGCGAGCCGCCGCCGAGGCCACCGGCCGCGGCGTCGGCATCCTGGCCGACCTGCAGGGCCCAAAGATCCGCGTCGGACGCTTCCCCGACGGGCCGGTACGCCTGACCCTCGGGGACGAGTTCACCATCACCACCGAGGACGTCCCCGGCAACCGCCAGCAGGTCTCCACCACCTACCAGGGCCTGCCCGGCGACGTCGCCCCCGGCGACACCATCCTCGTCGACGACGGCCGCGTCGCACTCCGCGTCACCGAGGTCGACGGCCCCCGCGTGCGCACCACCGTCACCGTCGGCGGCATGGTCTCCGACAACAAGGGCCTCAACCTGCCCGGCGTCCCCGTCAGCGTCCCCGCCCTCACCGACAAGGACGAGACCGACCTGCGCTGGGCCCTGCGCCTCGGCGTCGACATGGTCGCCCTGTCCTTCGTCCGCACCCCCGAGGACGCCGCCATCTGCTACCAGATCATGGACGAGGAGGGCGTCCGCGTCCCCCTCATCGCCAAGATCGAAAAACCGCAGGCCGTGGAACGCCTCCCCGAGATCGTCGCCGCCTTCGACGGCATCATGGTCGCCCGCGGCGACCTCGGCGTCGAACTGCCCCTCGAACAGGTCCCGATCGTCCAGAAGCGCGCCATCGAACTGTGCCGCGAGAAGGCCCGCCCCGTCATCGTGGCCACCCAGATGCTCGACTCGATGATCTCCTCGCCGCGGCCCACCCGCGCCGAGACCTCCGACGTCGCCAACGCCGTCTTCGAAGGCGCCGACGCCGTCATGCTGTCCGGCGAGACCAGCGTCGGCCAGTACCCCATCGAGTCCGTCCAGACCATGAGCCGCATCGTCGAGACCGCCGAGAAGGCGTCCCTGCAGGCCACCCACACCCTCGCCCGCATCCCCGAAACCGTCGGCGGAGCCATCGCCCGCGCCGCCGCCGAAGTCGGCGCCATCGTCGGCGCCGAGGCCCTCGTCGCCTTCACCATGTCCGGCGAGACCGCCCGCCGCCTGTCGCGCTACCGCTCACCCATCCCGCTGCTCGCCTTCACCTCCGTCCCCGCCACCCGCGGCCGCCTCGCCCACGTCTGGGGCGTCGAAACGTTCATCGTCCCCCACGTCGACCACACCGACGAGATGTTCCGCCAGGTCGAACAGGCCCTCCTCGAAATCGGACGCTGCCAGAAGGGCGACCGCGTCGTCGTCGTCGCCGGCTCGCCCCCCGGCACCCCCGGCTCCACCAACGCCCTGCGCGTCCTGCGCATCGGCGACGCCATCGCCGGCGCCCTGCGCGAATGACCACACAAGCACCACACGGGGGACGATCGGCCAAGTAACTGCTCGCGCACCACCATTCACAACCGCGTGACCACCCGTCCACGGTCCAGGGAATTGTGCGGAATTGTGCTCTCTCGTCCCCCTGGTGGTGCGGTGACCTCGATCGAGAACTTCCCGACAGACCCGGCGACTTCACCAGGAGACCCTGGCTCCTCACCCCTTCCTCCTGGAGACCGGCGCCTACCTGACCACCATCCCGCGCGGACTGCAGATCCACCGCTCCCGCCTGGCGTGCTGGCTCCCCTTCGTCAAACACTCCACCGAAGGCGACATCTCCCACCACCAGGCACTCGCCACCACCCTCGCCACCACCGTCGGCGTCGCCACCACCATCTTCCTCAGCAGCTCCGGCGCCGTCTTCTGGACGTGGCGCACCGGCCTGATCGGCATGGCCCCCAAGTACAGCGAGGCATTCCTCGGTATCCGCTTCCACCGCGACGCCGCCGGAGAACAGAGCGGGCCGGTGTTTGCGGGGCATGGACGCGCCGGTCAGTACTTGGCGCCCACGAACTCATCCAGCCGCGCCACCGTCTCCCTCCGCACCACCGTTGGCGTCGCCACCGCCGTCTGCCGGGCGGTCTTCTGGTGTGGTGGATCGGGCTGATCGGCTTGGCCGCCAAGCGCAGCGGGGCGTTCCTTGGTGTCTGCTTCCGCCGCACTGACGTCGTCGATGAACAGAGGGGGTGGGTGTTGTGGCGACGTGGATGCGCCGGTCAGTATTTGGGGCCCACAAACTCGTCCAGCCGCGCCACCGCCTCCCTCCGCGCCACCGAGATGTTCTTACGGTTCATCTGTCTCCACGCGATGTCGAGCCGGTCGAGCGCGTTCGTAAAGATCCGCTGAATGTCCTTGGACTCGTTGCTGAAGGTGTAGCGGGGGTACTCGTACCAGCGGTCACCGTCCTTGAGCGGCCGACGGACGCGGTTCATGCTCCGGCAGCCGTCCGAATGGATCAGACCGCGGATGAACTCCTCGGTGTGCTCGTCGACGATCTCCTGCTGCCAGTCCGCCAGCTCGATCTTCCGCGTGTGCTTCATACCGGGCCCGTGCTGTGGGAACAGGCATGGCCAGTGCTTTGACGTGGCACGGAGAACGATGCAACCGGTTCTGTGGCGTCGCCCTACCTGGAGGCCCGGCATGACCTGGGTGATGACAGTGGCCGCAGCGTCGAGAAGCCCAGGCCATTTCTCGCTGCAGGCGAGCTCAAACCTGTAGCCGCCCTGCTCCTTTGGTCGCGTGCTGACGATGTGCCCGTCCCCCAGATAGAGGCCGAAGAGGTAGGCGTACGCCCGGTGATCTAGGTTGCGACCGTGACAGCGTGGGCAGGGGCTCTTGGGCGTTCCGATGCGCGTCCGGGAGCCAGGGCCTCGCCGGGTGCCGTGGCGCCACTTGCGAACCGCTGAGACGGAGACGCCGCATAACTGGGCGACCGTTCGGTCTGTGAGGCCCTGAGCCTTGAGCTGAAGAGCGCGATCAACGATGTCTCTGTCATACATGGGGGGATCGTCGCAGAGAGCTACGACAAAACCACAGGGCGTCATGGGTGGAGCTCTGCGCACTCAGGTAAAAGCCGCCGTCCTTTTAGGGGGGCGGCCGTGAGGTGGTGCCCCGAGTGGGATTCGAACCCACACTGAACGGTGTTTGAGACCGCACTCTCTGCCAATTGGAGTATCGGGGCAGGTTCCGAGCAATTCGGACATCTCTATGAAGCTGCGAGCTTGGCAGGTCTAGGGCGACCTGCCGCAGACCAGAGTAGCGGGTCCCGGTAGTCTCGTGCGCGTGACGCAGAGCGCTCGGCGAGTTGTGATCGCAGAAGATGAGGCCCTGATCCGCCTGGACCTCAAGGAGATGCTCCAGGAGGACGGGTACGAGGTCGTCGGGGAGGCCGGGGACGGGGAGGCCGCCGTCCGGCTGGCCACCGATCTGCGGCCGGACCTGGTCATCCTCGACGTCAAGATGCCCGTGCTGGACGGCATCTCGGCGGCCGAGCGGATCTCCGCCGAGCGGATCGCGCCGGTGGTGATCCTCACCGCGTTCTCGCAGCGCGAGCTGGTGCAGCGGGCCACCGAGGCGGGCGCGATGGCGTACCTGGTCAAGCCGTTCACCAAGACGGACCTGGCGCCGGCGATCGAGATGGCGGTCAGCCGGTACACCGAGCTGCGGGCGCTGGAGGCCGAGGTCGCCGGGCTGCAGGATCGGCTGGAGACCCGCAAGATCGTCGATCGGGCCAAGGGGCTGCTGCAGGCGGCCAACGGGTGGACCGAGCCGGAGGCGTTCCGCTGGATTCAGAAGACCTCGATGGACCGCAGGCTGACCATGCGCGCGGTGGCCGAGGCGGTGCTGGCCGGGGCCGCGGGGGAGAGTCCCGCGAGGTCCGCCGGTGAGGCGGGGTCCAGGCCTTCGGGGGGCGGTAACGCCAGGCCCGCCGGGGGGAGTGACGCCGGGCCGCGCGGGTCCGCGGCCTCCGGTGGGGAGGGCGACGTGAACGCCAGGTCGAATGGTGGGAGCGGCCCGCGGCCCGGTGGTGCGGCGCAGGGTTGAGCCGCGCAGGCTGAGCGGCGCATATCGTCCGCAGGTGCGGTGGCGGTCACTGTGCGTGATGGCCGCTGGTGATGGCGGGGTTTTTTGGGCACGGAGCCGTAACGACTGAGTAACCCTTCTGTCCGGGGGTGCTGTTCTGGCGAGGGTCATCGGTGTACGACATACCTGGCCCCCGAGTGACCGATATCTCCCCCTCGACGTCGGTGCCGGGGTTGGACTCGTACCCGATCCCTTCCGGATCCGGATGGAAAGGTTGGCACCTTGCGGCGCAACATGATGAGGGTCACCGGTGCGGTGGCGATGAGCGCGGTGCTGGCGCTCGGTGCCGTCGCCTGCGGCGGCGATGACGGCGGCAGCGGCGGTGGCGACGGCGACAGCGTCACCATCGGGTTCATGGGGGATCTCACCGGCGAGAACTCGGGCCTGGTGATTCCGCCCAAGCAGGGCGCCCAGCTGGCGATCGACCAGTACAACGCGAAGAACCCCAAGGTCAAGATCAACTTTAAGACCTACGACAGCCAGGGCAAGCCGGACCAGGCCAGCCCGCTGGTGCAGGGCGCGATCAAGAACGACAAGATCGTGGCGCTGATCGGGCCGGCGTTCTCGGGTGAGTCGCAGGCCACCGGGCCGATCCTGGAGGAGGCCGGGGTGCCGAGCGTGTCGCCGTCGGCGACCGACGTCACGCTGGCCCAGAAGGGCTGGAAGTTCTGGCACCGGGTGGTGGCCGACGACGCGGTGCAGGCCGCGGGCGCCGCCGAGTTCATCAGCGGCTCGCTGCAGGCCAAGAAGGTCTTCACCGTCCACGACAAGCAGGTCTACGGCAAGGGCCTGGCGGACGCGATCGCCAAGGCCGTGCAGGCCAAGGGCGCGCAGACCGGCACCGAGGGTGTGGACGACAAGGCCACCGACTACTCGTCCACGGTGAACAAGATCAAGCAGTTCAACCCGGACGTGGTGTACTACGGCGGCTACTACTCGGTGGCGGGGCGGCTGTTCAAGCAGCTGCGCGAGGCCGGGTACCAGGGCAAGGTGATGTCGGGCGACGGCTCGGTGGCGACCGGTCTGATCGACGGCGCGGGTGAGAAGAACGCGCAGGGCGCGCTGCTGTCGTGCGGGTGCATCATCGACGCGTCGGGCAAGAGCAGCAAGACGGCCGCGGACTTCGCCGCCGCCTACAAGCAGAAGTACAACGCCGACGTGGCGATCTACTCGGCGGAGGGTTACGACGCGGCGACCGCGCTGATCAAGGCGGTCGAGGCGGGCAAGACCGACTCCAAGTCGATCAACGAGTTCCTGAAGACCGTCAGCTTCGAGGGCGCGGGCAAGCAGATCAAGTTCGCGGAGAACGGTGCGCTGGCGACCCAGGACATCTTCATCTACGAGGTGAAGGACAAGACGATTCCGCTGCTGGGCAACAGCAAGGAGGCCAAGGCCACCAGCTGAGGCGGATGACGCCCTGCTCGGCCCGTGCTCTCGGCGAGGACGACTCGTGAGGGCGACATGTTGGCGTGGGAGCGGGAGTGCCACGAGCGCTCCCGCTCCCTTCCACAAAGGCTCCTAAGGTGTTCGAAGACTTCATCTCACAGTTCTGGCCGTCGACCATCGACGGCTTGGCGTTGGGCGCGATCTACGCGCTCGTCGCCCTTGGGTACACGATGGTCTACGGCGTGCTGCGGCTGATCAATTTCGCGCACGCGGAGATCTTCATGGTCGGTACGTTCGCCGCGCTGGGCACGGTGCAGTTGCTGGGCGTGTCGGAGGTGGGCGGCGTCGCGCTGATCGGCGTGGTGGCGCTGACGGCGGTGGTGGCGGCCGTGGTGTCCGGCGGCGGGGCGATGCTGCTGGAGCTGGTGGCGTACCGGCCGTTGCGCAAGAAGGGGGCGTCGCGGCTGGCGGCGCTGATCTCGGCGATCGGTGCGTCGATCTTCCTGCAGCAGCTGTTCGCGACGCTGGTGGTCCCGGCGGTGTTCGGCACCTCGAAGGAGGGCGGGCGGCTGCCGGTGGACGAGCACTTCGTGTCGCGCAGCAACGTCATCGACGTGGGGCCGATCCAGGTCAGCAGCGACAAGTTGATCATCTTCGTCGGGGCGATCCTGATGATGGTGGCGCTGGACCAGTTCGTGAACCGCACGCGGCTGGGCCGGGGCATCCGGTCGACGGCGCAGGACCCGGAGACGGCGGTGTTGATGGGTGTCAACATCGACCGGGTGGTGTCGGTGACGTTCCTGGTGGGCGGCGCGATGGCGGGTGTCGCGGCGGCGCTGTACTTCCTGCGGTTCGAGCAGGCGTGGTACTTCACGGGGTTCCTGCTGGGCATCAAGGCGTTCACGGCTGCGGTGCTGGGCGGTATCGGGAACATCCGCGGGGCGCTGGTCGGCGGCTTCGCGCTCGGGCTGTTCGAGATGTACGGTTCGAGCCTGTTCGGGTCGGAGTGGCGGGACGTCGTGGCGTTCTCGGTGCTGATCCTTGTCCTCATGTTCCGTCCCACCGGCATTCTCGGTGAGTCTCTTCAGCAGGCGCGCGCATGAACCTGACAAAGAACCTCAAGGGCAATGGCGGGTCGCGGGCCGGGAGGCTGTCGCTGGACCCGGTGCGGGACTGGTGGGCGTCGGCGCCCGGCGGGGTGCGCTGGACGGTGTACCTGCTGCTGGTGGTCGGGGCGCTGGTGCTGCCGAGCGAGTCGATCGGGTCGTTCATGGCGCCGGGCGGCAGCGACTGGCCGACGATGCTGAGCGACCAGATCGGCATCTACGTGCTGCTGGCGCTGGGGCTGAACGTGGTGGTCGGCATGGCCGGCCTGCTCGACCTGGGGTATGTGGCGTTCTACGCCGTGGGCGGGTACACGATCGGCATCTTCGCCTCCAAGTACGGGTGGAGCTTCTGGGAGACGCTGGTCCTGGCGATCCTGCTGGCGGCGCTGTCGGGGGTGATCCTGGGTGCGCCGACGCTGCGGCTGCGCGGGGACTACCTGGCGATCGTGACGCTGGGGTTCGGTGAGATCGTCAAGCAGACGGCGGCCAACAGCGACTACGTCAACGGGCCGCGGGGCATCCAGGGGATTCCGCATCCGCCGTCGCTGTCGGAGTTCGAGATCCTCGGTGTGCAGCCGCTGAAGTACGGGCTGCTGGACTCGCGGCCGTACTACTACCTGCTGGTGTTCTTCATCGTCCTGACGATCATCTTCATCAAGCGGATGGAGAACAGCCGGGTGGGCCGGTCGTGGGCGGCGATCCGGGAGGACGAGGACGCGGCTGAGCTGATGGGCGTGCCGACGTTCCGGTTCAAGCTGGCGGCGTTCGCGATCGGCGCGGCGATCGGCGGCAGCGGCGGCGTGGTGTTCGCGGCCAAGCAGACGTCGATCAACCCGGAGAACTTCGTGTTCCTGGTGTCGGCGCTGATCCTGGCGTCGGTGGTGCTGGGCGGCTCGGGCAACATCCCGGGTGTGATCCTTGGCGCGTTCATGCTGGCGTGGCTGCCGGAGCGGTTCCGGGAGCTGCAGGACTACCGGATGCTGCTGTTCGGTGCGGCGCTGGTGGTGATGATGGTGTTCCGTCCGGAGGGCCTGTGGCCGTCGCGGCGCCGTAAGGCGGAGCTGGAGGAGGGCACCGGCGGAATGGGCAGCATGGGCGCCGAGGTCGCGGGTCCGGCCACCGCGGGCGCGGGTGTCGCGGGCAAGGCCGCGGAGGTGGAGAAGTGAGCGAGGCTTCGCAGGGCGCCGTGGCCGCGGGGAAGCCGGCGGGCACGCCGGTGCTGGAGCTGCAGGACGTGACGATGCGCTTCGGTGGCGTCGTGGCGTTGAACAAGGTGGCGTTGCGGATCGACAAGGGGGAGATCTTCGCCCTGATCGGTCCGAACGGCGCGGGGAAGACCACGGTGTTCAACGTCACGACCGGGGTGTACCGGCCGAGCGAGGGGCGCGTGGTGTTCGACGGCACGCGCATCGACGGCAAGAAGCGGTTCACGGTCACCAAGCTGGGGGTGGCGCGGACGTTCCAGAACGTGCGGCTGTTCCACAACATGACGGCGTTGGAGAACGTCATGGTGGGGGCGGACGCGCATCACCGCACCGGGTTCGTGGGCGCGGGGCTGGGGTTGCCGTGGCATCGGCGTGAGGAGCGCGAGGGCCGGGCCAAGGCGCGGGAGCTGCTGGAGTTCGTGGGCATTCCGCACCGGGGCGACGAGGCGGCCAAGAACCTGCCGTACGGCGACCAGCGGCGGCTGGAGATCGCGCGGGCGCTGGCGACCGATCCGAAGCTGCTGCTGCTGGACGAGCCGGCCGCGGGCATGAACCCGGCGGAGAAGATCGAGCTGCAGGAGCTGATCCGGAAGATCCGCGATTCGGGCCGGACGGTGCTGCTGATCGAGCACGACATGGGCCTGGTCATGGGGATCAGCGACCGGATCGCGGTGCTGGACTTCGGTCAGAAGATCGCCGAGGGCCTGCCCGCGGAGGTGCAGAACGACCCGCGGGTCATCGAGGCGTACCTGGGAGCCGCAGCCGATGCTTCTTGAGATTTCCGACATCCACGTCCACTACGGCAAGATCGCCGCGCTGAAGGGCGTGTCGGCGGAGGTGGACCAGGGCGAGATCGTCACGCTGATCGGCGCCAACGGTGCCGGGAAGACGACGACGCTGAAGACGATCTCCGGGCTGCGGCCGTTGTCGGCGGGCCGGATCGTGTTCGACGGGCAGGACATCAGCCGGATGCCGGGGCACAAGCGGGTGCTGGCGGGCATCGGGCAGGCTCCTGAGGGGCGGGGCATCTTCCCCGGCATGACCGTGGAGGAGAACCTGCTGATGGGCGCGTACGCCCGTAAGGGCGACGTGTCCAAGGAGCTGAAGGAGGTGTACGAGCTGTTCCCGCGGCTGGCCGAGCGCAAGGGCCAGGCGGGCGGCACGATGTCGGGCGGCGAGCAGCAGATGCTGGCGATCGGGCGGGCGATGATGGCCGACCCGAAGGTGCTGCTGCTGGACGAGCCGTCGATGGGGCTGGCGCCGCTGCTGGTGCAGCAGATCTTCTCGATCATCCAGGAGATCAACCGGCGGGGCTGCACGGTGCTGCTGGTGGAGCAGAACGCGCAGCAGGCGTTGCAGATCGCGCACCGTGCGTACGTGCTGGAGACGGGGCGGGTGGTCAAGTCCGCCGCCGCCCACGACCTGCTGGACGACCCCGAGGTCAGGGCCGCCTATCTGGGCGGTGACCTGGGTGAGGCGGCCGCGTCGCCGGCTGCGGAGCGGGTGCCCGAGCCGCGCTCGGGCGAGGACGCCGACGCCGCCGCGGACGACACCGTCGTCGACGACGACGCCCGCAAGGACTGACCTGCTGCTGGTCCTGCCGCCCCCCGGCCCGGGTTCGCCCGGTGCCCGGGGGGCGGTCTGCGTTTTCAGGTCAGGGGGATGTCGGCGGGCGGTGGTTCGCTGACGGCGCCGACCGGTGGTGAGCCGAGGATGCGCAGGGCGGTGACGCGGGCCTGGCCGGGCAGGTCGTACCAGAGGTCGAACTCGACCCGTACGCCCGCGCCGATCGACAGCTTCTCCGGCTGCCGCTTGACCATGATCGCGTTGACGTCGGGGGAATGGGTGCGTCCGTCGGCGGTGACCAGCAGTTGCCGCCAGGTGTCGAAGAGCTGGATGTCGCGGCCGCGGTTCTCGGCGAGGACCCGCACCCGCGCGTACCGGCCTTTGGGCTTCATCTCGGCGTGGGTGCCGAGGATCTCGTGTATGCCGTCGCGGAAGCCGAGGGCGGTGACCTCCAGGTCGGCGCTGCGGGCCCGCCTGGCGTGCAGGGGCGTCTCGCTCTCCCGGACGGGTCGTGGCGCCAGCTCGTAGGAGGGCGTGGCCGCGCGGGCGGGACGGGAGTCGTCCGAGCACCCCGAAACCCCCGCCAGCCCCACCAGGACGAGCGCGGCGCCCGGCACGACGGCACGTAGACGCATGGGCCGAACGTACGACCGCGCAACGGACGCGGGAACGCCCCCCGGCCGTTTCGCGACCGAACCGCAACCACCGACCCCCACTGACCGGTGTCGCCCCCCGGCCACCCCCTCGGGGCCGTCAGAGGCGCTCCCTGGCGAGGCGTGGACCAGCGGCCCGCGTTGTCGGCGGGCACGCTGCTCTCAGGTTTGGCGGGGGTTCCAGGGGGTCGTCCCCCTGGGAGACAAGACGAGGAGCAGCGGCCCGCGTTCTCCGCGGGCACACTGCTCCCAGGTCCGAGGTCCGAGGCCCGAGATCACCTTTGGGGCCGTACGGGTCTTCCCCGGAAGCGTACGTTGTCTACTCAGTGATCTCGGGCCGTTCCAATCAACGTTACCGATCAGACGCCTTCGTCCGCAAAGGAACCGCCGTTCCGGGGGAGGCGTTCCCGCGGGCGGCCGGTCATCCGGTGGGCAGTTGCGGCACCGGGTTCGCGCCGTCGGCGGGGGGACGGTCGCGGAGCATGCAGGTCAGGCGGGCGGTGCAGACGCGGCGGCCGTCCTCGTCGGTGATCACGATGTCGTAGGTGGCGAGGCTGCGTCCCGCGTGCAGCTTCGTCGCGACGCCGGTGACGTACCCGTCGGTGGCCGACCGGTGGTGGGTGGCGTTGATCTCGATGCCGACGGCGACGCGGTCGCGACCGGCGTGCAGCGCGGCGCCCGTCGAGCCGAGCGACTCGGCCAGCACGCAGGAGGCCCCGCCGTGCAGCAGCCCGTACGGCTGGGTGTTGCCCTTGACCGGCATGCGCCCCACCACCCGTTCGGCCGTGGCCTCGAGGATCTCCACCCCCATGGCCCTCGGCAGGTGGCCCTGGGCCACGCCGTTGAGCAGTTCGACGAGCTCCTGCTGGTCGTCCGTCATCGAGCCTCCCTCAAACCGTCGTACGCGCAGACTAGAGTCAAGCTGTGGCGACACAAGCATCGACCCCTGACAAGCAGCACGACCGGCTCCTCCTGCTCGACGGCCACTCGCTGGCCTACCGGGCGTTCTTCGCCCTGCCGGTGGAGAACTTCAACACCACCGACGGGCAGCCCACCAATGCGGTGTACGGCTTCACCTCGATGTTGATCAACGTGCTGCGCGACGAGCAGCCCACCCACATCGCGGTGGCGTTCGACAGGTCCGAGCCCACGTTCCGGCACGAGCAGTACGTGGAGTACAAGGCGGGCCGGCAGAAGACGCCCGACGAGTTCCGCAGCCAGGTCAGCCTGATCTTCGAGGTGCTGGACGCGCTGCGCATCCCGCGGCTGTCGGTGGCCGGGTACGAGGCCGACGACATCATCGCCACGCTGGCCACCCAGGCCACCGCCGCGGGCATGCGGACGCTGGTGGTCACGGGCGACCGGGACGCCTTCCAGCTCGTCGACGAGAACGTCACGGTCCTGTACCCGGTGCGCGGGGTGTCGGAGCTGACCCGTTACGACCCGGCCGCGGTGGAGCAGCGCTACGGGGTGCCGCCCGAGCGGTACCGCGAGCTGGCCGCGCTGGTGGGGGAGAGCAGCGACAACCTGCCGGGCGTGCCCGGCGTCGGTCCCAAGACCGCGGCCAAGTGGCTCACCAAGTACGGCGACCTGGACACCCTGGTCGCGCGCGTGGACGAGATCAAGGGCAAGGCGGGCGACAACCTGCGCGAGCACCTCGGCCAGGTGCTGCGCAACCAGCAGATCAACAAGCTCGACTGCGAGGTCGGCCTGGAGCTGACCCCGCCGCAGCTGACCATGGGCCGCTGGGACCGCGACGAGATCCACACCCTGTTCGACTCGCTGCAGTTCCGGGTGCTGCGCGAGCGGCTGTACGCCACGCTGTCGGCGGTGGAGCCCGAGGCCGACGAGGGCTTCGAGGTGGAGCTGACCGAGCTGGAGCCGGGGGCGCTGGGGTCGTGGCTGGCCGAGCACGCCTCCGGCGCCGACCGCACCGGCCTGGCGGTGTCCGGTTCGTGGGGCCGCGGCACCGGCGAGGTCACGGCGCTGGCGCTGGCGTCCCTAAAGGGCCCGGCGGTGCACCTGGACCCGGCCGAGCTGATCGAGGACGACGAGCGCGCTCTGGCCGCGTGGCTGGCCGACGCGTCCCGTCCCAAGGCGATCCATGACGCCAAGGGCCCGATGCTGGCGCTGGCCGCCCGTGGACTGTCGCTGGCGGGGGTCACCAGCGACACCGCCCTGGCCGCGTATCTGGCCCTGCCGGGGCAGCGCACGTTCGACCTGGCCGACCTGGTTCTGCGCTATCTGCACCGTGAGCTGCGCGACGAGTCCGACGACTCCGGGCAGCTGACCCTGGACGGCTCCGGTGAGGCCGAGGCCGCCCGCGACCTGGCCGTGCGCGCCCGCGCCGTCGCCGAGCTCGCCGACGCCCTCGACCGCGACCTGGAGCGGCGCGGCGCCACCCGGCTGCTGCGCGAGGTCGAGCTGCCCCTGGTCGGTGTGCTGGCCGAGATGGAACGCGCGGGCATCGCCGTGGACGCCGGGCACCTGGCGGCGCTGTCGTCCTCGCTGGGCGGCCAGGTCAAGGAGGTCGAGCAGCTGGCGCACACCGCCGTCGGCCACGAGTTCAACCTGGGTTCGCCCAAGCAGGTGCAGCAGGTGCTGTTCGACGAGCTGAACCTGCCCAAGACCAAGCGCACCAAGACCGGTTACACCACCGACTCCGAGGCTCTGACGAACCTGCTGGCCAAGGAGGGGCATCCCGTCCTGGAGCACATCCTGCGCTGGCGCGAGGTGGCCAAGCTCAAGAGCATCGTCGACTCGCTGATCCCGATGGCCGACGACGCCGGGCGCATCCACACCACCTTCAACCAGATGATCGCCGCCACCGGGCGGCTGTCGTCCACCGACCCGAACCTGCAGAACATTCCGATCCGCACCGCCGAGGGCCGGCAGATCCGCGAGGCGTTCGTCGTCGGCGAGGGCTACGAGTGCCTGCTCACCGCCGACTACAGCCAGATCGAGCTGCGGATCATGGCGCACCTGTCGGAGGACGAGGCGCTGCTGGAGGCGTTCCGCCAGCGCGCCGACTTCCACACCATCACCGCCTCCCGCGTGTTCGGCCTGCCGCCCGAGGAGATCGACTCGGAGCTGCGCGCCCGGATCAAGGCGATGAACTACGGCCTGGCCTACGGCCTGTCGGCGTACGGGCTGTCGCAGCAGCTGCGCATTTCGGCCGACGAGGCCCGCGAGCTGATGGAGGAGTACTTCCAGCAGTTCGGCGGCGTCCGCGAGTACCTGCGCGAGGTGGTGGCCCGCGCCCGCCACGACGGCTACACCGAGACCATCCTCGGCCGCCGCCGCTACCTGCCCGACCTGACGTCCGACAACCGGCAGCGCCGCGAGATGGCCGAGCGCATGGCTCTCAACGCCCCGATCCAGGGCTCGGCCGCCGACATCATCAAGGTCGCCAGCCTCAACGTCGACCGCGCTCTGCGCGAGCACGGGCTGCGCTCGCGCATGCTCCTGCAGGTCCACGACGAACTGGTCTTCGAGGTCGCCTCGGGCGAGCTCGACCGCCTCCAGGAGCTCATCCGCGAGCAGATGGTCGGCGCCTACGACCTGCGCGCCCCCCTGGACGTCTCCATGGGCACCGGCCGCACCTGGCAGGACGCCGCCCACTGACCCGGCGCCCCCGCCCCGCCCCGCTCCGTCCGCCCCGCGCGCTGAACTGCCTCGGCAGGCGAGCGCGCCTCGACCGGGCGGAACGACCGGAATCCCGACGGGGCCGCCGAGTCGTTGTGTGCCAGCCGTCTCAGGCATACCGCCCTGGCTTGCCGGGTGGTGGTAGGCGAGGCGACACGCGGGGGCGGGGCGGTGATCTTCGTTGCGCTGGCGACATTTTGTGATCGGCTGACTTCGGTCGGCGATCAAGGCGGGTCAGAGGGGTATTCGGGAAGGCGCGTACATCTCAGCAGGGCGGGGCCGCCGGGGCGGGCGTCAGAGTTACCGGCATGTCGGGTTGGCGGGTCTCTGTCCGTCGCGGACGGAGGAGCCGTACGCTTTCCCTGGCCGCGTTCCGTGGGCCGTTGGAGGGGTCGTGCCGCTTCTTCACAAGATCGCCGGTGTGGTGATCGTCTGTGCTGTGATCATGGGGCTCGTCCTCCCGCGGGACGAGCGCGGGTCCGAGCCGGAGCGCGAGGCGGCGCGGGCCGGGGCGCAGACCAAGTCCGAGAACGAGGCGGACAAGGACACCCCGGCGAGACCGGCGCGGCAGGGGCGCACGACGCACGCGCGGCCCTCGCCCTCGGTGACGGTGATCGCGCAGGCGCGTCCGGAGGTGGCGCGGATCCGGGCCAACGAGCTCGGGCAGATTCCGGTGTTGATGTATCACCGGATCGTAAAAAAGCCGGAAATGTCGCTTGACCGGTCCGTCCAGGAGTTCCGGGACGAGATCACGCGGCTGGCCAAGTCCGGGTACGTCCCGATCACGGCCGGCGAGTTCGCGGCGGGGCGGGTCGACGTCCCGGCCGGGCGGCATCCGGTGGTGCTGACGTTCGACGACAGCACGCCCGGGCACTTCGCGCTGGACGCCCACGGCAACCCCGCGCCCGACACCGTCGTGTCGGTCCTGACCGAGGTGGCGCGCCAGTACCCCGGGTTCCGGCCGACGGCGACGTTCTACCTGAACAAGGATCCGTTCCAGCTGGGCGATCGCACGGGCGAGGGGCTCAAGTGGCTGGTGCAGCACGGGTTCGAGCTGGGAAACCACACCCTGTCGCACAAGAACCTGGCGCAGATGTCGCAGTCCGGTGTCGAGAAGGAGATCGGCGACATCGAGGGGCAGATCGTGTCGCTGGCCGGGGTGCACACCAAGACGCTGGCCTACCCGTTCGGGTCCGAGCCGAAGAAGGCCGCCTGGGCGCAGGCCAAGACGGGCTCGTACCGGTTCAACGGGGTCTTCCTGGCCGGGTGGCGGCCGTCGGAGTCCCCGTTCAGCAGGGACTTCGACTGGCGGCACATCCCCCGGGTGCGGTCCGAGGGCAAGATCGCCGAGGACGACTGCAAGCGCTACTGCTCCACCGCCTGGCTCGACTGGTTGGACAAAAATCCCACGGAACGGTACATCTCTGATGGGGATCCGAATACCGTTTCGTTCCCCAGGGCCGCGGAAAGCAAGCTCGCCAGCCGGTTCCGGGTGTACGCCCGCGCCTACTGAGCGCCGCTCGTCCACACCCTCCGATTGACCCCAGGCTGTGCGTCCCATATTCTGATCGCTGCGCTGTGGGCCTGCGCGTGTCTCGGACGGAGCAGGCTCGCGCTCGGTCAGGTCGTCGACATCGGTTCGGTATCACTGACGCGGCTCGCGCCGCGTCCCTTCCGGTCCTCGGCAGGGCGGAAATGGGCCCGCCGCGCATCCGTCAGACAACTTCGCATGTCCGTATCCGGAGCCAGCCGACACATGACGAGCAGCACCGAGGCGACCTCGACCACTCCGCAGGTAGCGGTCAACGACATCGGGTCCGAGGATGCCTTCCTCGCCGCGATCGACGAGACCATCAAGTACTTCAACGACGGCGACATTGTGGAGGGGACGGTCGTCAAGGTCGATCGTGACGAGGTTCTCCTCGACATCGGCTACAAGACCGAGGGCGTCATCCCCTCCCGAGAGCTGTCCATCAAGCACGACGTCGACCCCAACGAGGTCGTCGCCGTGGGCGACCACGTCGAGGCCCTCGTCCTCCAGAAGGAGGACAAGGAGGGCCGCCTGATCCTGTCCAAGAAGCGCGCCCAGTACGAGCGCGCCTGGGGCACGATCGAGAAGATCAAGGACGAGGACGGTATCGTCACCGGTACCGTCATCGAGGTCGTCAAGGGCGGTCTCATCCTCGACATCGGCCTGCGCGGGTTCCTCCCCGCCTCGCTGGTCGAGATGCGCCGGGTGCGCGACCTGCAGCCCTACGTCGGCCGCGAACTCGAAGCCAAGATCATCGAGTTGGACAAGAACCGCAACAACGTGGTCCTGTCCCGCCGCGCCTGGCTTGAGCAGACCCAGAGCGAGGTCCGCCAGACGTTCCTCAACACCTTGCAGAAGGGCCAGGTCCGCAAGGGCGTGGTCTCCTCCATCGTCAACTTCGGCGCGTTCGTCGACCTGGGCGGCGTGGACGGCCTGGTGCACGTCTCCGAGCTGTCCTGGAAGCACATCGACCACCCGTCGGAGGTCGTCGAGGTCGGCCAGGACGTCACCGTCGAGGTCCTCGACGTCGACATGGAGCGCGAGCGGGTGTCCCTGTCGCTCAAGGCGACCCAGGAGGACCCCTGGCAGCAGTTCGCCCGCACCCACCAGATCGGGCAGGTCGTGCCGGGCCGCGTCACCAAGCTGGTGCCGTTCGGCGCGTTCGTCCGCGTCGAGGAGGGCATCGAGGGCCTGGTGCACATCTCCGAGCTGGCCGAGCGCCACGTGGAGATTCCCGAGCAGGTGGTCCAGGTCGGCGACGAGATCTTCGTGAAGATCATCGACATCGACCTCGACCGGCGCCGCATCAGCCTGTCGCTCAAGCAGGCCAACGAGGGCGCCGTGGGCATCGAGGAAGAGGACTTCGACCCCACCCTCTACGGCATGCCCGCCGAGTACGACGAGCAGGGCAACTACAAGTACCCCGAGGGCTTCGACCCGGAGACCGGGGAGTGGCTGCCCGGCTACGAGCAGCAGCGGGAGACGTGGGAGCGCCAGTACGCCGAAGCGCGCGCCCGCTTCGAGGCGCACCGCCGCCAGATCGAGGAGGCCCGCAAGGCCGAGGCGGAGGCCGAGGGCGGCAGCGTCGGCGGCGACACCTCCTACTCCGGCGGTGAGAGCGAGTCCGGCGGCGCCCTGGCCACCGACGAGGCCCTCGCCGCTCTGCGCGAGAAGCTCTCGGGCGGCCAGTAGGCGGCGCCCCGCTCAGGGCCCGCACGTCGCGCCCTGAACGGCTCGTGACAGCCGGTCCGGGACGTGGTTCCAGGGGAAATCCCCAGGAACCACGTCCCGGATCGACGCGCCCGTCCCTCCAGCGCAGCCTGCCCTGCGACGGCCGGCTCGGCCAGCACGATCAGGGCCCGGCTATGGAGCCCAACGGCCGGCTCAGTGCCACCCGTAACGCCACACGCCTCTCGCGGCACCTGCCCGTGGACGTGTGCGCAGGGAGCCTCTGAACCCCCGGTCGAGCTACTCCAATCACCGGCGCCCTGCCCGCGCCGTAGGCCCGCCCACAGGCGGAGTCGAGGGTGTCACTCCGTTCACCCCGTTACCCGTCCTCGCGGCAGCCCGCCCGTGGACGCGTCGGGGTCCGCCGACTGAAACCGTCGGCTCAAACCGCCTCGAACGCCCCGCCACGCGTGCCTGGCTCCCCGCCTCCTGCTGATGTCTCGCAGGAACTGCGGAAATCAGCCTAGGGACCGCTGGGGCTCACGAGGTTGGCGTCGCTGTACGTATCGTCGCGGCGCCATGCCAATGGACGTGACACACGTCGCCGGCCGGCACCCCCGGCTCAACTGCCTCGAGCACTCGCACTGTGCGTGCATGGCTGGCGGTTCCCCTGCGGGTGACCGCTCGTAGACGCTTCGGAATCCGGCTAGGGAACCGAACTCCTCACGAGGCATCACCTGCTGCACGCGTCCTCGCCATGCCGATGGCCGCGTTGCCGGGACACAGGCTGAAACCCCTGGCTGCAGTTCTCTTGACCGCTCGCACTATGCACACCGGGATCGCCGTGGCTGCGGCTGATGTCTCGGGTTCGGGTTGCAGGCGGCTGCCCTCTCCCGCCATGCGTCTTGCGGCGACGTGCCGGTGGACGCGTTGCTGGGGTGCTGGGCTCCTGCGTGATGGCTCGCCTGTTCGCGCTGTGAGTGCCTGGTTCGCTGTTCGCTGCGGGTGATGGGCGTACGTGCTGTCGACATCCGGTCGGGGTTGCTGGCGCTTAGGAACGCCCTCATTTGCCGCATGTGTGCTTTTGGCGGCTGTGCTGCCGGGGTGCTTTTGATACCGCTGGTGTGTGATGGCTCTCATGTGGGTCATGGCGCGTTGGTGCTGTCGGCACGGGCTGCTGGGCCTCAGGGGGCCGTGTGCGCTGCGTGTGGCCACGTGGGGCTCATCCGTGGATGTTGTTGCGGGGGAGCCGGTGGGGTTTTTTAGGCAGGCTGTTTGGGATGCCGTCGTGTACGTGCGGCCGCCTTCTTGGAGGGGCTGCTGCTGGCGTGTTTGTGCTGGAGGTTGTTCCAGGTGGGCGCTCGGTTTGGGGTGGCTGTGGCCGTCGCGCTCCGGGAGGGGCGGTGTGGGCGGTGTGGTGAATTTTGGGGAGTCGTAGCGGCGCGGGGCGGTCGGCGGGTCATAGGATCAACGACCGGAGGTGCGGTTCGTGGATCGGCCTTCGGCCGTGATCCTTGTGGCGCCCGCCGGACCCCTCCGGTCCCCGTCGGCGGCCCGCCCGCTCGTCCCGCCCGTTTTCTGCTCGTCCCCGGGGAGCACACGTTCAATTGGCCAGCACAGAGGTAGGCACCCGGACCGGCGGCCCCGCGCAGGCCGGTCCCTCGATCGTCCCGCAGGGGCCGGCGCGGCTGGTGCTGATCGCCGTCACCGTCGCCGTGCTCGCGCAGACCCTGCGCTTCTCGCTGCCCCAGTTCGACCACTTCGCCGACTCCGCCGGCACGGGCGTGGCCGGTGCGGCCGTGCTGGCGGTGTTCATGGCGGGGTTCGCCGGGCCGCTGGTGCGCCGGGCCGCAGGGCCGCGCGGGCTGCTGCTGGCCGGGGTCGGCGGGCTGCTGGCGGTGCGGCTGGTCGCCGAGGCGATCGAGCCGCGCACGTGGCTGGCGTTCGTCGGCACCGCGATCGGCATGGTCGCGGTGGCGGCGCTGTACGAGGGGGCGCGCGGCCTGTCCGGTGTGGGATTCGCCACGGCCACGGTCGCGGGCCTGTCGGCCGACACCGCGGTGCGCATGGCGTTCGGCACCTGGGACCCGGTGTGGCGTCCCGGGGTGTGGCCGTGGCTGCCGTGCCTGGCGTTCGTGGGCCTGGGCGCCTACGCGCTGTACCGGGAACTGGCGTCCGGGCCGGTGGAGGCGCCGGGCATCTCCTGGCGGGACGCGCTGGGCGCCTCGGCGATCGGGCCGTTCCTGGCCCTGCAGACGCTGGTGCTGTCCAGCCCGGCGTTCGTGGCGTCGTCCGGGTGGCGGTCGCTGACCGTCGCGCACGTGGTGGTCGTCGTCGGGCAGGGGCTGGCGCTGGCGTTCCTGGCGTCGGGCCTGGCGGTGCGGGCGGTGCCGGGCGGCGTGTGCGTGCTGGGCGGCACCCTGCTGGGCGTCGGCGCGGGCGCGGTCGCCGGCACGTACGCGGTCAGCGGCATCGAGGTGGTGCCGGTGGTGATCGTCGGGCAGGTGCTGTCGGCGTGGCTGCTGGCGGTGGCGTGCCGCGCGCCGCTGCGCCGCGCCGGGACGGGCGGCCCGGTGTGGCGGATCGACGTGGGCGCCGCGCTCGGCGGGTTCCTCGTCGCGCTGATCCTCATCCCGTACCAGGTCAGCGCGATCGAGCCGCTGCCGGTGCCCAACAACGTGCTGCCCGGCCTGGCGGGGATCCTGCTGGGCGCGCTGGCGGCGATCGCGGCCGCGCGGGGCGGTCCGCTGCCGGCGCGGGCGCCGGTGCGGGCGCTGACCGCGGGGGCCGCCGCGCTGGTGCTGCTGCTCGGCACGCTGATCTACACGTTCACCACCCCGAACCGGGAGGCCGGCGCGGCGGCCCGGCCGGCCGGGCAGGTGCGGGTGCTGACCTACAACATCCACGACGCGGTCGACCAGGACGGCCGTCTCGACCCCGAGGGCATCGCGCGGGAGATCGAGCGGCAGCGCGTCGACGTGGTGCTGCTGCAGGAGGCCGGACGCGGGTCGCTGCTGTCGGGCACCACCGACGTGGGGGTGTGGCTGTCGCGCCGCCTCGGGATGAAGCTGCTGTGGGGGCCGGCCGCCGACGGGCAGTTCGGCAACGCGATCCTGACGTCGCTGCCGGTGCGCAGCTCGGGCACCGCGCGGATGGCCAAGGCCGACTGGTCGCAGATCCGCGGGTACGTGTGGGCGCGGCTGGCGGTCGGCGGCACCACGATGGACGTGTGGTCCACGCACCTGGAGGGCGGCGCCGACCAGGACGCCGAACGGGTCCGCGAGGTCGCCACGCTGCTGCGGGCGTGGGGCGGCGCCCCCCGCACGATCATCGGCGGGGACTTCAACGGCGGGCCGGGCAGCCCGGCGATCAGCCGGATGCTGGACGGCACCGAACTGCGCAGCGCCGCGTTCGGCGGCGACCCGTCGCCGACCACGGCGCGCGGCGAGCGGGTCGACTGGGTCTTCGGCACCGACGACCTGACGTTCTCCGACTACCAGGTGGTGCGGTCGCGGGCGTCGGACCACTATCCGGTCGTGGTGACCGTCCGGATCGGGCGGTGAGCCGGACCGGCGGCCCGCGCCCCGCTAGGGTCGGCCCATGGACGAGCCGCAGGTCGTGATCGAGCGGGCCGGGCCCGCGGACGCCGGGGAGATCCTCACCGTGCAGCGTGCGGCCTACCTGGCCGAGGCGCAGCTGTACGGCGACCCGTTCATCCCCCCGCTGGTGGAGTCGCTGGAGCAGCTGCGCGCGGTGCTCGGCGGTGACGCGGTGGTGCTGAAGGCGGTGGCCGGGCACCGCCTGGTGGGGGCGGTGCGGGCGCAGTTCAGCGAGCACACCTGCCTGATCGGGCGGCTGGTCGTCGCGCCGGACGCGCAGGGCCGCGGGATCGGCGGGCGGCTGCTGGCGGCGCTGGAGGAGCGGGTCGCGGGCCGCGCCGACGCGTGCGTGCTGTTCACCGGCCATCTCAGCGAGGGCAACCTGCGGCTGTACCGGCGGGTCGGCTACAGGGAGACGCACCGCGAGCGCGTCGCGGCCCATCTGACGCTGGTGCACATGCGCAAGGTCCTGGTGCCCGCGACGGCCGCCGGCTGACCCCGCTCCCTGGGCCGCTGATCGAGCGGTCGTTAGGGTGGGGGCGTGCTGAAGGTGGGACTGACCGGCGGGATCGGATCGGGCAAGAGCGAGGTGTCGGCGCGGCTCGCCGCGCACGGCGCGATGATCATCGACGCGGACCGGATCGCCCGGGAGGTGGTCGAGCCCGGCACTCCCGGGCTGGCGGCGGTGGTGGAGGAGTTCGGCGCGCAGGTGCTGCGGCCGGACGGCGCCCTGGACCGCGAGCGGCTGGGCTCGATCGTGTTCTCCGACGCGGACCGGCTGGCCGCGCTGAACGCGATCGTCCATCCCCTGGTGGGGGAGCGGGTGGCGGAGCTGATGGAGACCGCCCCCGAGGACGCCGTGGTGGTGTACGACGTGCCGCTGCTGGCCGAGAACGGCCTGGCGGGCATGTACGACGTGGTGGTGGTCGTGGACGCCCCCGTGGAGACGCAGATCCGGCGGCTGGTGGAACGCCGCGGGATGACCGAGGAGGAGGCGCGGGCGCGGATCGCCGCCCAGGCCACCCGTGAGCAGCGTCGCGCGCTCGCCCACCGCGTCATCGACAATTCCGGGAGCCTGGACGAGCTGCGGGCCCAGGCCGACGCGCTGTGGGACGAGCTGACCCGCCGCGCCCACGCCGCCCCGGCGGGGTGAGCGCGATGCGGGTCTCGTGGGCGACCGACCAGGGCAGCCCCGCACGGCGCAATGAGGACTTCGTGGCCGCCGCCCCCGGCGCGGTGGTGGTGCTGGACGGCTGCGGCCTTCCGCTGGGCACCGACCTGGGGTGCGTGCACGGCACCGCCTGGTACGCCCGTTCGCTGGGCACGCGGCTGCTGGCCCGCCTGCTGGACGGGGTGAACGAGGCGCCGCAGGCCGGGCCGCCGGTCGGGCCGCCGGAGGGGGCGCACCGTCCCGCGAGCAGGCCGCTGGTGGGGCGCCTGGCCGGGGCGATCGCCGACGTGGCGGCGTCGCACCGCGCCACCTGCGATCTTCGTCATCCGGCCACGCCCGCGGCGACCGTGCTGGCGCTGCGGGTGCGCGGCGATCTCCTGGACTATCTGGTGCTCGCCGACTCGACCCTTCTGCTGGACGGCCCAGACGGCCTTCAGACGGTCACAGGCGGCCATGTGTACGCCGCCGCGGACCCGGGCGGCCGCCGAGCACGCCATCACCGGCACGGTGCCGCTGAGGGACGTACGGCGGGTGCTGCTGCTGACCGACGGCGCCACCCGCCTGGCCGACCTGTTCGGCGTCACCGGCTGGGCCGGGCTCGTGAAGATCGTCGAAGGGCAGGGCCCGGCGGCGCTGGTCGCCCGGACCCGGGAGGTGGAGCACACCGATCCCCGGGCCGTCCGCTGGCCGCGCAACAAGCCGCGCGACGACGCCACGGTCGCCTACTGCACGTTCCGGTAAGGGGGCCTGGACCCCGCCACGGGCCCCGAGCCAATGGCCGGGTCAGAACTCCGCGTCCAGGGGGATCTGGCGGACCTCGGGGAGGTAGGCGTCGAGCTCCCCCGGCTCGAAGCGGCACATGCCGACGGCGTACCAGAACTCCGAGGTGGCGTCGCCCTCCCACTTGTAGCGGCCGGACGGCGTCAGGGCGGCCCATCCGGCGGGCAGCCCCAGCAGGGTCGCGCGGCGGACCGGAGCGGCGGGGTCGGACACGTCCCACAGGATGATGGCGCCGTCGTCGCCCGCGCTGGCCAGCAGGGTGCCGTCGGGGGAGAACGACAGTGACCACACACGCCGGGTGTGGCCGGTGAGGGTGTGCAGGGTGCCTCCGTCACGCGGATCCCACAGCCGCACCACCAGATCGTCTCCGGCGGTGGCCAGGAGGGTCCCGCCGGGGTGGAAGGCGGCGGACCACAGCCGTCCGGTGTGGCCGGTGAGGACGCGGCGGGCCTGGCCCGAGCGCGGGTCCCACAGCCAGGCGGCGCCGTCGTTGCCGGCGCTGACGAGGGTGTCGCCGGTGGCGTCGAACTGCACCCGGTAGACGCGGTCGGTGTGGCCGCGCAGCGTGGTGACGCATTCGCCGGTGCGGGCGTCCCAGAGGCGGACGAGGCTGTCGTCGCAGCCGGTGGCGACCAGGCGGCCGTCGGGGGAGAAGTCGATGGAGCGCACCCGGCCGCGGTGGTCGGCCAGGTTGACGGTCTCGCGGCCGGTGGTCCAGTACCACAGGCGGACGCTGTCGTCGTCGTTGGCGGTGGCCAGCACGTCCCCGTCGGGGCTGAACGCCTGCGCCCACACGTGGTCGGTCTCGGCGTTGAGTTCGCGTTCGAACATCCCCGTGCCGGCCTGCCACAGGTGGACGCCGCCGTCGTTGGTGGCGGTGGCCAGTTGCGTCCCGGCGGGGTTGAACGCGGCGGAGGTGAGGTTGTCGGCGGCGCCGCGCAGCTCCCGCACCAGGCGTCCGGTGCGCGGCTCCCACAGCCGTACCAGGCCGTCGTTGCCGCTGGAGGCCAGCAGACCGCCGTCGGGGGAGAAGCACACGCCGGTGACGCGGCGGCCGTGTCCGCGCAGCACGGCCCTGCACTGCCCCGTCTCGGCGTCCCACAGGCGGGCGGTGCCGTCGTTGCTGCTGGTGGCGAGCTGGGATCCGTCGGGACGGAACGCGAACGGCCACACCGCCCCGCGGTGCCCGGCCAGTTCCACGCGCAGTTGCCCCGTGTCGGGGTCCCAGAGGCGTACGGCCCCGGCGCTGTCGGCGGTGGCCAGGCGTCCCCCGTCGGGGCTGAAGGTCGCCTGGTAGATGGCGCCGCCGTGGCCGGTGAGGGTGCGGTGGTGGCGTCCGTTCCGCCACAGCCGTACGGAACGGTCGGTGTCGCCGGTCACCATCAGGTCGCCGTCGGGGTGGAACGCGACGGCGTAGACGCGGCCCGTGTGGCCCACCAGTTCGTGCTGGATCTCCCCGGTGTGGATGTCCCACAGCCGGACCACGCCCGCTTCGTCGCCCGCCGCCAGGAGTGAGCCCCCCGGGTGGAACACCGCCCGGTAGACGGCGCCACGGTGGCCGGTGAGCGTGCGTTGCAGTTGCCCTGTCGTCAGGTCCCAGACGCGCAGGACGCCCCCCGCGTCGCCCGTCACCATCACTGTTCCGGTGGGGTCGAACACCGCGGTGTAGACGGGTGCGGTGTGGCCGGGCAGCTCGTGGCGTTTCTCGCCGGTGGCGCAGTCCCACAGACGGATGGTGCCGTCGGCCGCCCCCGCCGCCAGGAGCACGCCCCGGTAGGGGCCGTCGGCGCCGGGATGGGGCGGGCCGACGACGACGGGCCACACCCCTTCCGGGTGCACGGTGAGCGTGTGCGCGCAGTGCCCCGTGGCGAGGTCCCACAGCCGTACGGAGCCGTCGGCCGAGCCGGTGGCCAGCAGGTTGCCGGTGGCGTCGAACGCGACCGCGTAGGTGCGGTCGCGGTGGCCCATGAGCGTGCGCAGGGGCGTGCCCGTCACCGCGTCGCACACCAGCACGCCTCCGTCCTCGCCCCCCACCGCCAGGATCGACCCGCCGGGGCTGTAGGCCAGCGGCTGCGGCAGCCTGCTGGTGGCGAAGTGGAACCCGTAGGGAACGCCGATCCCGGCGGGGGCGACCTGCAGGTCGACGGGGCGGCCCGGGGCGATGGCGGCCTCGCGCAGCTCGGGCGCCGACGCGACGCGTTCGGGCAGGGCCGCGTCGATGAGGGCGGCGCGCGTCCAGCGGCTGCCGTCCACCGCCACGTCTCGCAGGTCGGCGCGGGCCAGCCGCGCCCGCGACAGGTCCGCCCCGCGCAGGTCCGCGCCGGTCAGCCGCGCCCCGTCGAGCCGCGCCCCGGCCAGCGAGGCGTCCCGCAGCACCGCGCGCGACAGGTCGGCGCCGACCAGCTGCGCGTCGGTCAGGTCCGCGCCGGTCAGGTCGACGCCCTGGAAGTCGCGGTAGGACAGGTCCTCGCCGGCCAGGCGGGCGCCGCGCAGGTCGGTGCGCGCGGACGTGCGCAGCCTCGTGGTGATCTTGATGGCGTTGGAGCGGGCCACGTCGTCGGCGTCGGCGTCCGCCAGCACCCCGACCGCCCACTCCTGGCACGCGCGCGTGTCGGCCAGGTCGCACAGGAAGTCGACGGTCAGCTGCGACAGCGCGCGGGTGACAAGCGCGCGCGGGGCCGCACCCCGGGCGAACTCGTCCGCGATGTGCCGGGCGACGAGCCACTCCACCACGGAGCCGTGGATGAAACCGAACAGGCCCTCATCGGTGCGCACGAGCAGGCTCCCCGCCCCGACCGCGTGCGTCACCTGGTGCGGCGACAGGCGCCCGTCGGTGAGACCGGTGAGCGTGTCGGACACGTCGGCGAGTTCCGCCAGGCGCAGGAACGACTCGTTGCTCTCCCACAGCCGCAGCGCGAGCGTCCCCACCGCCTGCCACATGGCCTCGGTGGTGAGCCCGGCCGGGCCCCCGGTGTGGCGGACCCGGTCGGCCTCGTACGACAGCCACGACGACAGGATCTCCCGGTACAGGTCCGCGGGGCTGACGGTGTGGCGGGCGTGCGCGACCGCCCGCAGCCGCTCCTCGGGCAGGTCGGCGATGAAGCTCAGCATGCGCGGGTTGCTGGTCAGGCCCAGCAGTTCCTCCAGGCCCGACAGGATCCGCAGCCGCTCGTCGGCCACGCGTTCGTCGCCGTAGCGGTTGACCAGGTACGCGCGGACCTGCGAAGGGGTGAAGTCCTCCAGGCTCAGCACCCGGCGGTGCGGCAGCACCCCCACCTTCTCGCCGAGCGCGGTGAGCACCTGCGCCTGCGACTTGAAGTGCTGCGTGCGGCTCGCCACCACGATCTTCGCCTTGTCCTGGGCGGCCTGCAGCAGCGTGTCCAGGTGGTCGGCGGCCTGGTCGTAGGTGACGCGGGTGACCAGCTCGTCGAACCCGTCGAACAGCAGCACGATGCGGCCCTGCCGCAGCATGTAGTGGAACGCCTTGAGGTCGATCAGCTCCTCGCCGTGGTTGGCCAGGTGCGCGGCGACCAGGCCGTCCACCGAGTGCGCCTTGTCCAGCGCGCGCAGCTCGATGAGGATCGGGATGACGTGCGGCAGCTCCTCGGGGATGCGGCGGGCCAGCTCCCGCAACGCGAACGTCTTGCCGCGCCCGAAGTCGCCGAGCAGCAGCAGGAACCGGCCGTGGTCGGCGGCCAGCAGGCGCAGCATCTCCTCGACGACGTCGTCGCGCACGTCGTTGCCGGCGGCGTCCGGAGGCAGCCGGTCCAGCTCGCGGTAGCGCTGCGGCACGTACAGGGACGGCGGGTACAGGCCGCCGGAGGACAACCGCGCCGTCTGGCCCGCCACGTACTCCGACAGGTCCAGCAGCCCCTGGAACTCGGTGAGGCTGCGCACCCGGAGGCCGCGGCGCAGCGCGTCCTCGCGCAGTGACCGGGGCGGGGGCGGCCCCACGTAGACCAGCTCCGAGCCGTGGTCGGATCCGTCGGCGTGGACGTGCCGGACGAACGCGTCCACGTCCGCCTCCGTCACCTGCCCCACGTGCGCGCCGATGCGGTACTGGCGGACGAAGCCGTCCTCCAGGTGGGTGAGCAGCAGGTGCGGCGCGTCCGTCCCCCCGTCCGGGCGGGGCGCGGGCACCACGCGGCGTATCTGGGCGCGTTCGAACCGGGTCTCGCAGGCTTCGGCGATGCGGTCCAGCAGCCGCGCCGTGGGGTCGGGCGTGGTGTCGGCGCGTTCGTCGCCGTGGGCCCGCTCGATCCGCGGAGTGGGGGCGGGCGGCGTGAGCTGCTCGCGCGGCGGGGGGAACGTCCGGTCGACGCGGGCCCAGGACCGTTCCAGCCGTTCGGGGCCGCGTCGCTCCGCCTGGTCGGGGATCCAGCGTTCCAGGCCGTCGCGCCGTAGGACGATGGTCTGGTGGCGGCCGGGGCCGAGGGCGGGCACGACGGGCGCCTCGGACGGCATCAGCGGTATCGCGCCCAGTTCCGAGGGCGTCCCCTGGAAGAACAGGTTGACGTGGGCGCCCAGCAGGGAGTCGACGGTGCCCGGGTCGCGCAGCGCGTCCCGCTCCCCGGCGACGGGGCTGTGCGCGACGGCTCCCAGGCGCAGCCAGCCCTCGTCCTCGAAATGCCGCAGCCGTTCGGTGAACCAGGCGGCCTGCGCGCGCCCCACCTCCCCGTAGCGGTCCTCCGGGCGGTGGGTGAGCGGCAACGTCGAGTTGAGCCCGGCCACGACCACCTTCAGGTCGTTGACGGGGAACAGAGTCCAGGGCTGGGCGCTGTCGAAGATGAGGCTGTCCAGCCCCTGGTAGAACTCCTTGAACAGCCCCGCGAAGTGCCGCCACTTGGGCCAGTACGGCGGCTGCGGCTCGATGTCGTCGGCCTCGCAGCTGGAGAAGTACGCCTGGCACGCCGCCCGGGTGACGTCGTGGGGGCCTGGCACGACCACCACGCGCTGCGCCTCCAGGCCCAGCAGCGCCCGCAGGCTGGTCAGGAACGACAACGCCTCGGCGAACTCCTTGCGGCTGCCCGAGTGGGTCAGGTCGCCCGTCACCACCAGCAGGTCGGGTCGCGGCACGCCCGCGTCGGCCAGCCGCGTCACATCGCTCCAGATGCGGTCCTGCAGCTCGGTGGCGGTGGTGGGCTCGTCCGGCTCGGCCAGGGTGCGTCCGAACCGGGGCCCGGACACGTGCAGCACGCTCAGATGCTCACGCGGCCCCGTGTCGTCGGCCCCGCCCGGGAACACGGGGGCCACGACGGGTGTACGGCGCACCGTGCGCTCCCCTGTGGGCTCGGGCAGCGCCCGGCCGGCGGATTGCGCGGAAGTCTCTGGGAGCGCCCCCGGCGCTCCGGGGAAGACCGGGCCGGAGTTCGGCCGCGCGTGCCCGGCCAGCGCCTCCTGGATGCGTTGCATCAGCAGCGCGCGCGCTTGCGCGGGGTCCTCCACCCCCACCAGGTCCACGTAGGTGATGGTCGACAGCAGCCCGTCGATGTCGCAGTCCTCGATGCGCACCGTGACGAGCTTGCGCGCGGGGTCGTCGGGGTCGGCGCGCAACGCCGTCATCCACTCCAACCGCCCGTACCGCGACCGCAGGTAGTTGCGCGACAGCACCGCGATGACCGCCTTGGCCTCCGACAGGCCGCGGTCCATGAAGTCGATGAAGTTGGTGCTGGGCACGAAGTCCCACGCCTGCATCATCGTGCGGTGCCCGGCCGTCTCCAGCTGCCAGGCGATCCACGCCGCCCAGCGCTCGTCGGCAGGGGAGTAACTGATGAAGAAGTCAGTCGGGCGATCCTGCCCGGACGAGCCGGAAGGGGGTGTCATGCGGTCAGTATCGCGCGCGCGAACCGGCCCGCGCATCGCCGAAACGCCCGCGCCGTAAGGGCTGCGGCCCCTGGGAGCCCGGTCACCGGGGGAGGCGGGGCGGAGCGTACCGTGTGGGATCATGGCGGCCGTGGCCCCACCCAGCCAGACCGTCAGGCGCGCTCTGGGCGCTCTCAGCGTGCTCGACTGGATCCGGATCGGCCTGCTGCTGCTGGGGCTGGTCTTCGTGGTGACCGGCCTGCTGCCCAGCGCCGACGCCCGCGCCAGCCTCGAACGCATCGCCCCCCTGCTGCTGTTCCTGTTCAGCGTCATCGTCCTGGCGGAACTGACCAAGGAGGCGGGGGTCTTCGACGCCATCGCCCAGGGCATGGCGCGGCTGGGGCGCGGCGCGTACCCGGCGCTGTTCCTGCTGTGCGTCGCGTTCGCCTCGGCCACCACCGTGTTCCTCAACCTGGACACCACCGCGGTGCTGCTCACCCCCGTCATGCTGGCGCTGGCCGCCAACGCGCGCATCGCGGCGCTGCCGCTGGCGATGACGACGGTGTGGCTGGCCAACACCGCCAGCCTGCTGCTGCCGGTGTCCAACCTGACGAACCTGCTGGCGGCCGACCGCGTCGCCCTGGAGACCCCCGAGTTCGCCGCCCGCATGTGGGCCCCGCAACTGGCCGCGCTGGCGGTGACGATGACGCTGCTGTGGGTGTTCTACTGGCGGCGCCGGATGCGGGGCGCCGACCGTTACGAACCGCCCCCGCCCGCCCCCGTGCGCGACCGGGCGCTGTTCGTGTCGACGGGCGGGGCCTGCCTGCTGTTCATCGGCGCCATCCTCGCGGGGGTGCACACCGGGATCGCGCTGGGCCTGGCCGCGACCGCCGCCGCCGTGGTCGCCGTGGTGGCGTTCGCCGTCCGTGCCCCCAGGGCGTTGCGCCCGTCCCTGTTCCCCTGGCAGCTGATGGTGTTCGTCACCGGGCTGTTCCTGGTCGAGCCGACGCTGGAGCGGTACGGGCTGGACGAGGTGATGCGCGGGCTCGTCGGCGCCGACGACGGCCTGGGCGGCGCGCTGCGGGCGGCCTTCGCCGGGGGCGGCCTGGCCAACGTCATCAACAACCTGCCCGCCTACGTGGCGGGCGAGTCGGCCGTCCCGGTGGCCAACCACGACCAGCTGCTGGCCCTGCTGATCGGCACCAACGTCGGCCCCGTCATCACGCCGTGGGGGTCGCTGGCGACGCTGCTGTGGTTCGAGTGGTGCCGCCGCTGGGACGTGCGGGTGCCGATGCTGAAGTTCGTGGCGACCGGCGCGCTGCTGGCGGTGCTGGGGTGCGCCGCCTCCGTGGGCGTCCTGCTGCTCACGGAGTGAGCCCTAAGGGGTCACAGGCGCAGGCCGTTCACGGCGGTGGCGGCGGCGGTGGTCTCCAGGAGACGGTCCAGGAGGTTCGGACGGGCCGCCACGAAGCCGCGCTCCTCCGCGGGCAGGTCGATGTCGAGCTCGTAGGGGGAGCCGTCCAGGCCGCGCAGTTCCGCGCCCGCCTCGGCGGCCAGCAGCGCACCCGCGGGAAGGTCGACGATCTCGGGCCGGTAGCCGACGATGCCGTCGATGTCGCCGCGGGCCAGCATCACCCACGCCACCAGCGGCGCCCACAGCTGCAGCAGGCGCCCGCACCCGGCCTCCAGCGACGTGCGGAGACTCAGCGCGACCGGATCGCCCCGCCCCACGTCGTGGCCCTGCGTCCAGGCCAGGACGGGATGCTCGACACGCCCCGGGCCGTCCAGGCGCAGCCGCGCACCGTCCGGCCCGTGGGTGCCCTGGCCGCGCGCCGCCGACCACGTGCGCGCCGTGACGGGATCGTGGACGACCCCCAGCACCGGAACCGACCCCGCGCACAGGGCCAGCCCGACCGCGTACACGGGCATGCCGATCGCGACGTTGTTCGTGCCGTCCAGCGGGTCCACCAGCCACACCATGCCGTCACCGCCCTCCAGGACGCCGGACTCCTCGGCGATGATGCGGTGGCCCGGGTAGACGGCCCGCAGCCTGCGCAGGATCAGCTCCTCGGCCGCGGTGTCCAGGTCCGTGACCACGTCACCGTGGTCGCCCTTCGCGCGAACCCGCAGGGGCTCGCACGTGCGCGCGCGCAGCAGCGCCCCCGCCGCCTCGGCGGCGTCTATGGCGACCCGACGCGCCTGGACGAGATCGACCGGATCGGCCTGGGACGGGGTACGGGGTCTCATCGGGCCTCTCCAATCGGCGGGCGGACGCTAGGGGCGCCCCGAGCGGCGCAGTGCCGGGGTGTCATCGGGCCCCGGACGGGGCGGGGCGGGTTCGGAGGACGACTGGCGTGCGGCGCCGGCGCCGGTTCCCCCCGGACGGGCGGGGTCGGCTGACGGGGCCGGGACGGAACGCGGCGTTAGCGAGTACTCGGCGGCGATGCGCTGCGCCGAACGCAGGGCGGCGCGGGCGGCCTCGTCCGGATCGCAGTTCATCCGCCGCACCTGGTGCGTGGGGGTGTCGAGCGGGCCCAGGGACAGGTCGCCCCCGTCCGCGGTCTGCCGGCCCAGCGCCACCGTGGCGGCGTCCGGCTCGTCCTCGATGAAGGTGCTGTGGAACGCCCCCGCGGGAAGGCTGTAGGTCTCGCCGGTACGGTGCGTGGCGGCGTCGCCGGGGGAGTACCGGACGGTGCGGCCGGTGGCGCGCAGCTCGTCCACGGCCCCGCGGCTCAGCACCTCGAACACCCGGTGCGTGGCCGGGCCCTCCTCGACGACGCGCGCCCGCATGTTCCGCACCTTTCCGTACAGGACGAAGCTCACCAGGTCCCAGCTGTGGCAGTGCACCAGCGACGTGGTCGACGGCGCGGGCGCGACCTGCGGGGACCAGATGTGCAGGCACACCCCCAGCTCACCGCGCCGCTCCACGGGCAGGCACAGGAAGCCCAGGGGATGCCGCACCGGGGCGATGGGGGACCGCCCCCGCGCGACGTCCGCCAGGACGTCACGCGCCCACGCGGGCAGCGACCCCGCCGCGGTGCCCGCGGCGATCTCGCCGTAGACGGCGCCGTAGACGCCGCCGTTCAGGTCCGGGAAGCGCATCACCGTCACTCGTAGGGGTCCTTGGCGCGCAGCGCCTTGCGGATGATCTCGATGACGTCGCGGTCGGTGTAGGAGCCCGGCAGCTCGATCCCGGTGACCTCGAACAGCTTGCGCGCCTCCTCGACGGTCGGCTCGTCGTCCAGCGGCGCCAGCCGGGCCTGCTCGACCGGCACCCGGCGCGCCTGGTCGAGGCTGGTCTGCAGCTCGGCGGCGCACCAGGCGTAGAAGAACTTGCCGCTGTCGACCACCAGCGCCTCGCCGCGCGGATCGTCCCGCGTGATCACCAGGCGGGACGCGGCCAGGTCGTAGCGCAGCGTCGTCATCGTCTGCGACAGGCCGATGTCGATGTCGAGCATGTTGAAGCGCTGCTTGTGCCAGCAGGCCGCCAGGATCGTGGCGTAGGCCTCCTTGCGGGTGCGGTCCAGCGTCCACGGTTCGCCCGTGGCGTCCGGCCGGTCCGACACCGACCGGCGGTGCCGCGCGTAGGACTCGCACACGGTCACGTTGGTGGGGTCGATGATCTCCAGACGCACCAGCAGGGTGCGGCGCTCGCGCCGGGCCGCGCCCACGCACTCCGGCAGGGTCCGCGCCCGGATGTAGGTGCCGGTGCCGCCCTTGAAGAACCACCGGTCGGTGTCGCGGCGGGCCTCGGCCAGCACCTGCCCCACCTGCGCCCCGTCGATGACCCGCACCACCGCCGTCTCGTCCAGCGCGCGCTTGGTGTCGGACATCACGCCCTCGAAGCGCTCGATCTGCGCCAGCCGCTCGCTCAGCCCCTCCAGCGTGGTCGAGGACGACCGCAGCGTGTCACGGACCTCGGCCTCCACCGGCACGCGGCGGGCGCGGTCGCGCAGCACCGACGTGGCCAGCAGGCCGATCACCGCGAGGATCGCGCTGTTGGTCACCTCGTCCGGCACCCGCACCCCGAGGCCGATCACGGCGACGGCGACGGCCAGCACCAGGGCGATGAGGGCGTCGGCGTTCTTCCCGAGCCAAAGCGCGAATCGCGTCATCGCAGCACATTTTCCCGTCCATCGGCGGCGCCGTCATCGTAACCACAGCGCCACATCCGGGCCACCGTCCCCGGCGTGCGATACATGTGCCCGTGCATGTGCCCGTGGTGACGGCGCGCGCGGCGGCCACTCGGGGCCGTCGGAAAAGCGCATTTCGGATCGTCTGTACAAGGAGGCCGTCCGTTACGGATGTACCGCGACATGCACTGCGGTGCCGCCGAAACGTCGTAAACGGAACGGGTCTGATCGACCCGGGCTATAGGCTCGTCCCATGCGAATTCGGGGCTGGTGGGAGGGCTTTCGGGGGTGGTGGTCGGAGTTGTGGCCGACCCGCCGATCCCAGGCGCTCGACCTGTCCCTCGCCATCGCGCTCGCCGCCGCCGACGGGGTCCTCCTCTGGTTCACCCCCCAGGACTTCTGGCTTCCGCCCCCCGCCGTGTCGCTGTGCAGCGTGGTGCTGGCCCTCGGGCTGGTGGTGCGGCGCCGCCACCCGGTCGCCCTGGCGTTGTTCGCCGTCACCTTCGGGACGGTCATGGGTGCGGGCGCCTTCGCCACGGCCGTGATCCTCTACTCGCTGGGCGCCTACACCGCGTCACGGCGAACGGTGCTCACCATCGCGGCGCTGGGCTTCGCCGCCTTCCTGCTGGAACCGGGCCCCACCGCCAACAAGGACCCCTTCATCGGGCAGGTCCTCGCGGGCGTCACGTTCATCTTCTCCCCGGTGCTGCTGGGCCTCTACATGGGCGCCCGCAAGCAACTGTTCGCCTCCCTGAAGGAACGCGCCGAACGCCTGGAACTGGAGCAGCACCTGCTCGCCGAACGCGCCCGCACGGAGGAACGCACCCGCATCGCCCGGGAGATGCACGACGTCGTCGCCAACCGCGTCAGCGTCATGGTGGTGCACGCGGGGGCGCTCAAGGCCGTCGCCACGCGCGACCCCGCGCGGGCGGCCGAGACGGCGGCGGTCATCGGCGACATGGGACGGCAGGCCCTGGAGGAGCTGCGCCAGGTCATCGGCGTGCTGCGGCAGGGCGAGGACGCGCTGGCCCAGACCTCCCCGACCCTGGCCGACGTGCGCGACCTGATCGACCAGTCCGGCGCGGCCGGCCTGCGCGTGAACCTGCGGGTCCGGGGCGAGGAGAAGCCCATGCCCCCGGCGGTCAGCCGCGCGGTGTACCGGCTCGTCCAGGAGGCCCTGACCAACGTCCACAAGCACGCGGGCGACGCCGACACCAGCGTCGAGCTGCGGCTGCGGCCCGAGGCCGTCGAGGTCGAGGTGACCAACGCCCCGCCGCGCGCGACGCCCGCCCACGGCCTGCCCAGCGGCGGCAACGGCCTGGTGGGGCTGCGCGAGCGGGTCACCGCCCTCGGCGGGGTGTTCACCGCCGGGCAGTGCGACGGCGGCGGCTTCCGCGTCCGCGCCCACCTGCCCCTCCCGGCCTCATCCCCGAGCTGATCATCGTCGGCGGCCTGGGGAAACGTCCTTCGGTACGAGATTGTCGGACCCGCTGCATAGAGTGGGGAACGGCGGATCGCCCCGGTCCGCCGGATGCCCGGTACGGGGGGAGTCGAAATGCGGCCGATCACCGATCTGCAGCGCAAGGTGGCGCCGTTCGAGGTCGTCACGGAGATGACGCCGTCCGGGGACCAGCCCGAGGCGATCGGAGAGCTGGCGCGGCGGGTGGAACGCGGCGACAAGGACATCGTGCTGCTCGGCGCCACCGGCACCGGCAAGACCGCCACGATCGCCTGGCTGATCGAGAAGCTGCAGCGTCCCGTCCTGGTGATGCAGCCCAACAAGACGCTGGCCGCGCAGTTCGCCAACGAGCTGCGGGAGATGCTGCCGAACAACGCGGTCGAGTACTTCGTGTCGTACTACGACTACTACCAGCCCGAGGCGTACATCCCGCAGACCGACACCTACATCGAGAAGGACTCCTCGATCAACGACGAGGTCGACCGGCTGCGCCACTCGGCCACCACCTCGCTGCTGACCCGCCGCGACACCGTCGTGGTCGCCTCGGTGTCGTGCATCTACGGCCTGGGCACCCCGCAGGAGTACGTCGACCGGATGGTCCCGCTGCGCGTCGGCGACGAGATCGAGCGCGACGAGCTGCTGCGCAGGCTGGTCGGGATGCAGTACTCGCGCAACGACCTGTCGTTCACCCGCGGCACGTTCCGGGTCCGCGGCGACACCGTCGAGATCATCCCGCAGTACGAGGAGCTCGCCGTCCGCATCGAGATGTTCGGCGACGAGATCGAGAAGCTGGCCACCCTGCACCCGCTCACCGGCGAGGTCCTGTCGGAGGACGAGGAGGTCTACGTCTTCCCCGCCTCCCACTACGTCGCCGGGCCCGAGCGCATGGAGCGCGCCATCCGCGACATCGAGGCCGAGCTGGAGGAGCGCCTGGCCGAGCTGGAACGGCAGGGCAAGATGCTGGAGGCGCAGCGGCTGCGCATGCGCACCACCTACGACATCGAGATGATGCGCCAGGTAGGCACCTGCTCGGGCATCGAGAACTACTCCCGGCACATCGACGGCCGCCCCGCCGGGTCGGCGCCCAACACCCTGCTGGACTTCTTCCCCGAGGACTTCCTGCTGGTCATCGACGAGTCCCACCAGACCGTCCCGCAGATCGGCGCCATGTACGAGGGCGACGCCTCCCGCAAGCGGATGCTGGTCGAGCACGGGTTCCGCCTGCCGTCGGCCATGGACAACCGCCCGCTGAAGTGGGAGGAGTTCCTGGAGCGCATCGGGCAGACCGTCTACCTGTCGGCCACCCCCGGCCCCTACGAGATGGACCGCGTCCAGGGCGACGTGGTCGAGCAGGTCATCCGCCCCACCGGCCTGGTCGACCCGGAGATCGTGGTCAAGCCCACCAAGGGCCAGATCGACGACCTGGTGCACGAGATCCGCGAACGCGCCGCCCGCGACGAGCGGGTCCTGGTCACCACGCTGACCAAGAAGATGGCCGAGGACCTCACCGACTACCTGCTGGAGCTCGGCATCCAGGTGCGCTACCTGCACAGCGAGGTCGACACGCTGCGCCGCATCGAGCTGCTGCGCGAGCTGCGCTCCGGCGAGTTCGACGTGCTGGTCGGCATCAACCTGCTGCGCGAGGGCCTGGACCTGCCCGAGGTGTCGCTGGTGGCGATCCTGGACGCCGACAAGGAGGGCTTCCTGCGCTCGGAGACCTCCCTGATCCAGACGATCGGCCGCGCCGCCCGCAACGTGTCCGGCCAGGTGCACATGTACGCCGACACCGTCACCCCGTCCATGCAGCGGGCCATCGAGGAGACCAACCGGCGCCGCGCCAAGCAGCAGGCCTACAACGCCGAGCATGGCATCGAACCGCGCGCGCTGCGCAAGCGGATCGCCGACATCCTCGACTCCCTGGCCCGCGAGGACGCCGACACCCAGACCCTCATCGGCGGCGCGGGCCGCCAGCAGAGCCGCGGCAAGGCCCCCGTCCCGGGCCTGGCCTCCCGCACCCGGGAGGCGGGCCGCCACGCCGCCGACCTGGTCGGCGAACGCCCCCGCGAGGAGCTGGAGTCGCTCATCGAGGAGATGACCGCCCAGATGCACCAGGCCGCCGCCGACCTGCAGTTCGAGCTCGCCGCCCGCCTCCGCGACGAGATCAAGGAACTGAAGCGCGAACTGCGCGAGATGAAGGAGGCCGGCGTCCGCTGACCCCTGCCGGCGTCCGCTGCCCCTGCCGGGGCCGGTGGGTGACCGTCGGCGGTCTTTCTCTGGCGCATGACCGGCGGCCTGGCCGGCCCCTGCGCTCACTCCCGCGACCTTACAGCGTCAAGGGCCGGGCCGGCGGGCAGGCGCAGTTCATCGAGCGTCCGGTGCCCGAGCCGAAGGTGGGCGACGCGATCTCCGACGCGGTCGCGTACGCGCTGGCGCACCTGGACGATCCCGGCCTGACGTGGGCCGCCTGGCCGCCGCCGCGCACATGAGCCGCCGCACGTTCGACCGGAGGTTCCGGCAGGCCACCGGCGTGTCGCCGCTGCGCTGGCTGGTGACGCAGCGGGTGCTGCGCGCCCAGCACCTGCTGGAGAGCACGGACCTGGGCGTCGACGCGGTGGCCCGGCGGTCCGGGTTCGGCGACGGGGTGGCGATGCGTCCGCACTTCCGCCGGCTCGTGGGCGTGCCGCCGCAGGCGTACCGTGATGCCTTCCGTGGCGCCTGACCCCCGGGAGATCCGCATGCTCCGTCCGTCGTATCCCGACCCCGACCGTGTGCTCGGCTGCCTGCTGGGCGGGGCGATCGGGGACGCGCTCGGCGCCCCCGTCGAGGGGGTGCCGCTCGCGGAGATCCGGCGCCGCTACGGGCCCGACGGGATCACCGGCTACGTCCCGGGGCGGCTGCCCGCCGGGTCGATCACCGATGACACGCAGCTGACGATGTTCACCGTGCAGGCGCTGGTGCAGGCGTCCGTGCGGGCCAGGGCCAGGGGCATCGGCGGGGCGACGCCGGGCCTGCTGCAGTCGGCGTACCTGACGTGGCTCGGCGGGCAGGGCGTGCGGATGCCTCCGCAGCACTCGGCGTTCGGCCCGCTGACCATGGACCCGGCCATGACGAGCCGCCGGGCGCCGGGGCGGACCGTCCTGTCGGCGCTGCTCAAGGCGGCCGAACGGCAGCGGCCGGGCTGGCCGCTGGGCACGGTCGACGAACCGATCAACGATTCCAAGGGGTGCATGGGCGTCGTGCGGGCGGCGCCGTGCGGAATCGCGGCGGGCAGCGCCGAGCGGGCCTTCGAGCTGGGCCGCCAGGCGGCGGCGCTGACGCACGGGCACCCGGACGGCCAGCTCCCCGCGGGGGTGCTCGCCGCGACGGTGCACGGCCTGCTGTCCGGCGCCGGGCTGCGGGAGTCCCTCGACGCCGCCCGCGCGCTGCTGCGCGAGCAGCGGCGGCACCGGGAGACCTCCCGCGCCCTCGACAGGGCGGTCGAGATGGCCGCCGAGCCGCCGACGCCGGAACGCCTGGAAACCCTCGGCGGCGGCTGGACCGGGGAGGAGGCGCTGGCCATCGGCGTGTACGCGGCCCTGGCGGCCGAGCGGGAGGGTGCGCCGGAGGCCGTGGGACGGCGCGGCCTGCTGCTGGCCGTCAACCATTCCGGGGACAGCGACTCGACCGGCGCCGTCTGCGGGAACCTGCTCGGTGCCCGGTACGGGACGGCGGCGTTCCCGCCGGCGTGGCGGGACGGGCTCGAGGTGCGCGGCACGGTCGCCGCGATGGCCGACGACTGCGTGCAGGAGTTCGGGCCGAACCCGCCCACCGGCGACTACGGTGAGCCGCCGCTGTCGTGGCTGATGCGCTATCCGGAGGCGTGAAAAGGGTTTGATCGCGGCGGGCCGTGCGGTCGACGATCGGCGGATGGACGTGATGCCGCGCGTGGCGGAGCCCGGGGACCTGGCGGGGCTGGCCGCGATCGAGAAGTCGGCGGACGCGCTGTTCGCCCCGCTGGGGATCGTGTTCCCGCCCGGCCCCACCGTGATCGAGGAGATGATCGAGGAGGACGCGGAGATCCTCGTCGCGGGCAGGCCGCCGGTGGCGTTCGCGGCGGTGCGTCCCCTGGACGGCGCGACGTACCTGGAGCAGATCGCCGTGCACGCCGGCCACGTCCGCAAGGGCATCGGCACGCGGCTGCTGCGGGCGGTGCTCCAGCGGGCCGGGGCTCCCGGCGTGACACTGCTCACCTTCCGGGACGTGCCGTGGAACGCGCCGTGGTACGCCAGGCACGGCTTCGCCGAGTTTCCGCAGGAACGGTGGGGGTCCGGGCTGCGCGCCCACTGGGACGCCGAGGTCGCGGCGGGGCTGCACGAGCTCGGTCCCCGGGTGGCGATGTGGGGATCGGGCGGGAACTCGGGGCGCGGCAGGTTCGTCTGATCATGCGGGGACGAGGGAAGGGAGGGCGATGACGGGGCCGCGCTCCTGGCCGCGGCGGGTACGGGACCGCCTCGGTGACAGGGGTCTCGCCATCGCCCTCCTGCTGGTCCTCGTCGCGGTGGCGTTCACGCCGCTGGTGGCGTTCCCCGCGGTGCGCTGCGAGGTGTTCGGCAAGGGCTGCCCGCGGACGATCCACACGCTGCACGCCGAGCCGGTCACCTCCCCTCAGGCCGTCCCGCTGACCCCGGAGGAGGCCGCCACGCGGGGCGCGTACGCGGCGCTCGGCGACTCCTACTCCTCCGGCCTGGGCGCCGAGACGTCGGTGGCCGACCACAACCCGCTCAACCGGTGCCACCGCACGTCCAACGCCTACTACCACGACGTGGCCAAGGCGTTCCGGTTCGCGGGCGGCACCGCGTTCTGGGCCTGCTCGGGCGCGACCACCGCCGACGTCCTGGACGGCAAGTCCGGCGAGCCCGCCCAGCTCGGCCGGGTCAACGGCGACACCAGCCTGGTGACGATCAGCATCGGCGGCAACGACGTCGGCTTCTCCCGGGTGCTGGCCGGATGCGTGGTCAAGCTGCCGTGGAGCCGGGCCTGCCAGGACCAGGGCGGCGACATCGCCGCGCGGATGGCCGAGCTGCGCCGCACCCTGCCCGGCCTGATCGACAAGATCACCGATCGGGCGCCGCGCGCCCGGGTGGTCGTGATGGGCTATCCGCGGATGTTCTCCGAGGTCGACAACGCCTCCGGCGACAACATCGACGTGGCGGACCAGCGCTGGCTCAACGCCCGGGCCCGCGACCTGAACGAGCTGATCCGGCAGGCGGTGCGGGAGGCCGACGAGCGGCTGGCCGCCGCCCGCGCGCCGGGCAGCGTGGAGTTCGTGGACGCCTACAGCGCGTTCGCCGGGCACGAGGCGGGCAGTCTCGACCCGTACATGAACGGCCTGGCGGTGAACCTGGCCGGGTTGTCGGCCGAGCCGCGCAGCTTCCACCCCACGGTGAAGGGGCACCGGGCGCTGGCGGCGCTGTTCGTCGAGCAGATCAGGAAGGGGCCCGGCCGCCCGCTCAACCAGTTCCGCTGACGCCCGCCCGGGCGGCCGGTCCCCGGGAACCCTTGGTCAGCCGTCGGTGAGGGCGTTGAGCCGGTCGACGGCGTCGGCGAACTCCTCGATCATGTCGTAGACGACCTGGCGGGCGGGCCGGACGGAGTTCATCAGGCCCACGCACTGCCCGACGAAGTAGCCGGCCAGCTCGCGGGCGCCCGGGTTGCCGGTCTCGGCCGCCTTGGTGATCTGCCGCATCGCGCCCTCGGCGAGCACCATCTGCAGCGGCATGCCGAGCGGGCCGGGGCTGTCCGGGCCGTCCCACTCCTCGGTCCACGCCGACCGCAGCTGCCGGGCGGGCTTGCCGGTGCGCGACCGCGAGCGGACGGTGTCGCGGGACGTGGCGGCGAGCATCTTGCTCTTGACCACCGGCGGCGTCTCGGCCTCCTCGGTGGTCAGCCACACCGAGCCGCACCACACGCCGGAGGCGCCCAGCGCCATCGCCGCGGCCATCTGGCGGCCGGTGGCGATGCCGCCGGCGGCCAGCACCGGGACGGGCGCCACGGTGTCCACGACCTCGGGGACCAGCACCATCGTGGAGATCTCGCCGGTGTGCCCGCCCGCCTCGCCGCCCTGCGCGACGATCAGGTCCACGCCCGCGGCGACCTGGCGGCGGGCGTGCTCGGCGGTGCCGACCAGCGCCGCGACCGGGACCCCCGCGGCCCGCGCGGCCTCCACCATGTGCGGCGGTGGCGGGCCGAGGGCGCTGGCGATCAGCCGGATGGGGTGGGCGAGGGCGACCTCGACCAGCTCGGTGGCGCCGCGTTCGGTGACGCCGGGGCCGCGCGCGCCGGACGTCCTGGCCTGGTCGAACTCCGGCAAGGGCACCCCGTACTTGTCGAAGAGCTCGGCCAGGAACGTCCAGTGCCGTTCGGGGACGGCCGCCAGCAGCGCGCCGAGACCGCCCGAGCCGCCGGTGGCGGCCTGGTCGATGCGGCCGGGGACGAGGACGTCCACGCCGTAGGGGCGGCCGCCGACGTGGTCGTCGATCCAGCGCAGCTCCTCCTCCAGGCGTTCGGGGGTGTAGGCGACGGCGCCGAGCACGCCGAAGCCGCCGGCGTTGGTGACGGCGGCGACCACGTCGCGGCAGTGGCTGAAGGCGAACAGCGGGAACTCGATGCCGAACCGTTCGCAGACCTCGGTGCGCATGCCTCCGACGCTAGGCGACCGAACCCCGTTCGGTCCAGGGGTTGCGGAGCGTCTAGCGGGGACGGAACAGCACGTAGGACTCGCCCTCGGCGGGGTGCTCGAACACCGCGCGCAGCGGCAGCCCCTCGCGCAGCCGCGCCGGGTCGGCGCCGTCGAGCCGGGTGTGCAGCCACGGCCCCTCGGCCAGTTCCACCAGCGCCAGGCAGACGGGCGGCGGCACGGTGCCGTCGTCGGCGGGACGGCCGTGCAGGACGGTCCAGGTCACCAGGGTGGCCTCGCCGCTCGCCTCGGCCCAGCCGAGGTCGGACCCGCCGCAGCCGGGGCAGTCGCCGGCGTCCGGTGCCAGCCACCGGTCGCAGGCGTCGCACCGCCGCACGACCAGCCGCCCGGCGGCGGTGCCGTCGAAGAACGGGTCGGTGCGTCCGTCGCGGCGCAGGACGCCGAGGTCCATCTCAGGCTCCCTTCGCGTGCGGGCTGACGATCAGCGTGGAGTGGTGGTCCAGGACGCCGCCGTTGCCGCTGACCAGGATGACGTCGTTGCGGGGGGCCTGCCGGTCGCCGCCGTGGCCGCGGGCCTGGATCACCGCCTCCGACAGGGGCGTCATGCCCCACATGTAGTAGGCGGAGAGCTGCCCGCCCCCGGTGTTGGTGGGCAGCGCTCCGCCCGGCCCGAGCGCCCCGGACTCGGCGAACGGCCCGCCCTCGCCCTTGGCGCAGAATCCGTAGTCCTCCAGCGACACCAGCACCGTGTAGGTGTAGCAGTCGTAGAGCTGGCACATGTCGATGTCGCCGACGTTCACCCCGGCCATCTTCATCGCGACCGGGCCGGACACCGCCGCGCCGGTGGTGAGCCCGAAGTCGCTGCCGCGTTCCCTGCCGTGCCCGGGGTGCCCCTGGCCCCAGCCCCACAGGTGGACGGGCGGCTGGGCCAGGTCGCGGGCGCGGTCGGCGCCGGTGACGACGACGGCGATGGCGCCGTTGGACACCAGGCAGCAGTCCAGCAGGTGCAGCGGTTCGGCGACCCACCGGGAGTTCTGGTGGTCGGCCAGGGTGATCGGCTCGCGCATCTGCGCCAGCGGGTTGCGCGTCGCCCACCGTCGGGTGGCGACCGCGATCGCGCCGAGCTGCTCGCTGGTGGTGCTGTAGCGGGCCATGTGCCGCTGGGCGGCCAGCGCGTAGAACGCGTTGACGCTGCGGAACCCCAGCGCGGCGGTCATGCCGCCGTACCCGTACCACTCGGGGGCGTCGCGGTGGTACGCCGAGCCCGCCGACTGCTTCGGCCGCAGCGGCGCGTCGGCGAACACGCAGGCGACGGTGGACGCGGCGCCGCTGAGCACCGACATCGCCGCGTACGCCACCATCGCCCCGGCGGTCGCGCCGAACGCGTTCATCTGCGTCAACAGCCGCAGGTCGCGCAGGCCCAGCGTGTCGGCCAGCTCGATTCCGGGCGAGCCGCCCATGCCGTGGCTGACCAGCAGCCCGTCCAGGTCGTCCAGGGTCAGCCCGGCGTCGGCGACGGCCCGCCGCACCGCGTCGGCCGCGAGCCTGCGCGGGCTGCGCCCGTAGACCTTGCCGAGCTCGGTCATGCCCAGCCCCGCGATCGCGGCGCCCGCCGTGGGTCCCGTCACGCCCCCTCCTTCGCCCTGCGTCCTCCCCAACGTTACCGAATCCGATTCTGGTCATCGTGGGGGAGGGGCGGCGGTGGTCAGGACGCGAGGATCGCCTGCAGGAAGTCGCGGGTGCGCTGCTCGGTGGGCGCCTCGAAGATCCGCTCCGGCGGGCCCTCCTCGACGATCTGCCCCTCGTCGAACATCAGCACCCGGTCGGAGATGTCGCGCGCGAAGTGCATCTCGTGCGTCACGCACAGCATGGTCAGGTCGCTGCCGCGGGCGATGTCGCGCAGCAGGTCCTGCACGCCGACGACCAGCTCGGGGTCCAGCGCCGAGGTGACCTCGTCCAGCAGCAGCACCTTGGGCTCCATGGCCAGCGCCCGGGCGATCGCCACCCGCTGCTGCTGCCCGCCCGACAGCTGCGACGGATGCGCGTCGATCTTGTCGGCCAGCCCCACCATGTCCAGCAGGCGGCGGGCCCGCTCGACCGCCTCCTCCCTGGACAGCCCCAGCACGCGCACCGGCGCCTCGGTCAGGTTGCGCAGCACGTTCATGTTGGGGAACAGGTTGAACTGCTGGAACACCATGCCGACCTGCTTGCGCATCTCGTGCAGGTGCCTCTCGCCGGCCGGGACGAGCCGGTCGCCGCGCGGCATGTGCGACAGCGGCCGGTCGCCGATCCAGATCACCCCGCCGTCGACCTTCTCCAGCGTCATCAGCAGCCGCAGGATCGTGGTCTTGCCCGAGCCGCTCGGCCCGATCAGCGTCACCCGCTCGCCGGGCGCGACCTGGAAGTCCAGCTCGCGCAGCACCACGTTGCCGCCGAAGCGCTTGACCACCTTCTCGAAGCGGATGCCCGGCGTGCCCTCGGCCGGCAGCGGAAGGCCGGGCGCGGGGCGGTTGCCGCCCTCCGGGGACTCCTCGGGCGTGGGCGCGGTCGGTGCGATGTCAGTAGGTGGCATAACGCCTCTCCAGGCGACGGACGACGATGGACGACAGCACGCTCACGATCACGAACAGCACGCCCACGACCGTGATCGGCTCCAGGTACCGCAGCGTCTCGGCCCCGGCCTGGTAGGCGGCCCCGAGCATCTCGCTGACGTTGATCGCCAGCAGCAGCGGCGAGTCCTTGAACATGGCGATCAGGTAGTTGCCGAGGCTCGGCACCACCTTGCGCACCGCCTGCGGCAGGATCACGTCCTGCCAGGCGCGGTGCCGCGGCAGGTTCAGCGCGGTGCACGCCTCCCACTGGCCGCGCGGCACGTCGGCGATGCCGGCCCGGTACACCTCGGAGGTGTACGTCGAGTAGTGCAGCCCAAGGCCGATCACCCCCGCCGTCAGCGCGCCGAGCGTCAGCCCCCAGGTGGGCAGCACGTAGAAGATGAAGAACAGCTGCACCAGCAGGGGGGTGCTGCGGATGAACTCCACCACCCACCGCACCGTCTGGTTGACGGCCCGGCTGGGGGTGCGCCGCAGCAGCGTCCACACCAGGCCCAGCACCAGCGCGATCAGGTAGCCGAGCACGGTGGCGAGCACGGTGACGCGCAGCCCGTCCAGCAGGTCGGGCAGGATCTCGCCGGTGTAGTTCCAGTCCCAGGTCATCAGCCCTTCACCGCCCCCACGCCGGACGCCACCGGGGGCGGCGCGGCCTCACGCCGGGCGGGCCGCCGGCCCAGCATCCGGTCCACGCGCCGCTCGGCGTACCGCACGGCCAGCTGCAGCACCTGCGCGATCACGAAGTACACCACCAGGATGACCAGGAACGTCGCGGTCGTCTCCCCCGTGGAGGAGCGGACCTGCTGGGCGCGGAACGTCAGGTCCCCGATGGTGATCAGGGAGACCAGGGCGGTGCCCTTCATCAGCTCGATCAGCAGGTTGCCGAACGGCGGCAGCATCAGCGCCACCGCCTGCGGCAGCGTCACCCGCAGCGTCCGCTGCCACGGGGTGAAGTTCAGCGCGACCGCCGCCTCGTACTGCGCCCTGGGCACGGCGTTGACCGCGCCGCGCACCACCTCGGCGCCGTACGCGCCGATGTTGAGGCCCAGCGACAGCACCGCCGCGGCGATCGGCGTGAACCGGAACCCCACCAGCGGCAGCGCGTAGAACATCCAGTACATCAGCACCAGCGTGGCGGTTCCGCGGAAGAACTCCACGTACACCCGGTTCAGCGCGCGGACGGCGCCGTGCCGCGAGGTGCCCGCCAGGCCGAACACCAGCGCCAGCACCAGCGCCAGCGCCGACCCGTACACCGTCAGCTGGACGGTGATCCACGCGCCCCGCAGCAGTTGCGGATAGGCGTCAAGGACGTCCGACATGACCGATCAGCCCTGGCAGAAGACGGCGGCGGTGTCGTTCGGGCCGGGCATGTCGGCCTGGGTGAACCCGAACGGCTGCAGGATCGGCAGCAGCCGGTTGGAGCGCTTGAGCTCGGCGAGCTTGTCGTTGAACGCCTTGAGCAGGTCGCCGTCGGCCTTGCGGAAGGCGAACGCCCCCGCCCCCTTCTGCTCCTTGCCGCCGATGACGGGGGTGAACGCGTCGGTGAGCTCGAACGGCTCGCCCTTGTGCTTGGACAGCAGGTCGGCCAGCGAGATGCGGGTCAGCGCGATGCAGTCGACGCGCTTGGCCTTCAGCCCCTCGTAGGCGCTGGGCTGGTCGGGGAAGGTCTTGATGTTGCTCTTCTTCACCCCGAGCTTCTCGGCGTACCCGGCCTCCACGGCGCCGGTCAGCACGCCGACGCGCAGGTTCTTGGCGGCGGCGTCCTCGAACTTGGCGATGCCGTCGGGGTTGCCCTTCGGCACCATGAACGCGCTCTTGGCGATGTACTCGGGGTCGGAGAACGCCACCGCCGCGCAGCGGTCGGGCGTGATGAACATGCCGGCGGAGATCACGTCGAAACGGCGGGCGTTCAGGCCGCCGATCAGCCCGCCGAAGTCGACCTGGACTCCCTCGACCGTGCCGATGCCCAGCTCCTTGAAGATGACGCGGGCCAGCTCGGGCGCCTCCCCGGTCAGCTTGCCGGAGGTGTCGGTGAAGCCGTAGGGGGCCTCGTTGGCGAAGCCGATCCTGATCTTGCCGTCCTGCCGGGCGCGTTCCAGGGTGCCCCCGCCCTGGCGCTCCTGCTCGGGATCGGTCCGCGAACAGCCGGCGGCGGCCAGCGGGACCGCCCCGGCCAGCACGGCCGCGGTGCGCAGGAAGTGGCGTCTCGTCGAGGAAGTCATCGTCGAACTCCTGAAGTGATGCCCCGCGACCGTTCTCGCCCGCGGCGGTTGCCGCGGGCGGGCTCCGATGGTCGCGGGGCCGGGCTTGGCGGTGGTCGTGTCGGGTGCGGGACGGGCGGCCGCGCCGGAGCGGGACCGCCCGTCCCGCCGTGGGCTCGTCCGCGCCGGGCGGGGGGGGCGGCGGCGGACGGCGCACAGATCATGGACGGAGGCCGGTCAACCGGCCGCGGACGGCGTCAGTCGCGGACGGGGGTGAAGTCGCGGGCGCCGATGAACGACGGCCGTGGCGCGGGCGCGGAGAACGGCTCGGCGCAGGCGTTGTCGACGCTGTTGAACACGATGAACACGTTCGAGCGCGGGAACGGGGTGATGTTGCCGTTGGAGCCGTGCATGCAGTTGCAGTCGAACATCGTCGCCGAGCCCGCCGGGCCGGTGAACAGCTCGATGCCGTGCTTGTCGGCCAGGATCGACAGGCTGCCCGGGTCGGGCGTGCCGATCTCCTGGCTGCGCAGCGACTCCTTGTAGTGGTCGGCCGGGGTCTCCCCGACGCAGGCCACGAACGTCTTGTGCGACCCCGGCATGATCATCAGGCCGCCGTTGTGGAGGAAGTTCTCGGTGAGCGCGATGGAGATGCTCACCGCGCGCATGCGCGGCATCCCGTCCTCGGCGTGCCAGGTCTCGAAGTCGGAGTGCCAGTAGAAGTCCTTGCCGGTGAACCCGGGCTTGTAGTTGACCCGGCTCTGGTGCACGTAGACGTCGCCGCCGAGGATCTGCCGGGCCCGGCCGACCACGCGCGGGTCGCGCACCAGGTCGGCGAACACCTGGCTGATCCGGTGCACCTCGAAGATGGAGCGGACCTCGTCCGAGCCGCGCTCGGTGACCGTCCGCTCGTCGGCGAGGATCTTCGGGTCGGAGGCCAGGCGGCGCAGCTCGGCCCGGTAGGTCTCCACCTCCTCGGGCAGCAGCAGCTGCTCGACCGTCAGATAGCCGTTCGCCTCGTACGACCGCAGGGTCTCGGCGTCGATCGGGCCGTCGTCCGGGCCGCCGTACACCACGGGGTCCTGGCGGTACAGCAGCGCGGGCTCGGTCGCCTTGCGGGTGGGATAGGCGTCGGTGCTCGTCGGATGGGACTCGATGACACTCATGCGTCCTCCTCGGTCAGCAGCGGATAGACACCGTTCTCGTCATGCACCTCCCGGCCGGTGCAGGGCGGGTTGAAGACGCAGACCGTCCGCACGTCGGTGTGGGCGCGCAGCGTGTGGTGTTCATGCCCGTCGAGCAGGTACATGACGCCCGGTTCGATCCGGTGCTTCTCGCCGGTCTCCTCGTTGACCAGCTCGCCCTGTCCCTCGACGCAGTAGACGGCCTCGATGTGGTTGGCGTACCACATCTTCGTCTCGGTGCCCGCGTACAGCACCGTGTCGTGCAGGGAGAACCCGACGCCCTCCTTGGCCAGCACCAGGCGGCGGCTCTCCCAGGTCGGCGCCTTCACGTCGCGGTCGGTGCCGATGATGTCCTTCAGTGACCTGACGATCATTCGATGCTCCTCTCCAGCGGCCGTGGCGCGGGTTCAGGCGGCCACGGCGGTGCGGACGGCCTTGACCGAGTCGGCCAGGATCTCCAGGCCGGCGGCCAGCTCCGCCTCCGTGGTGGTCAGCGGCGGCAGCAGCTTGACGACCTCGCCCTCGGGCCCGGAGGTCTCCATCAGCAGGCCGCGCTCGAACGCCTCGGCGCACACCTTCGGCGCCAGCTCCGGCTCCCGCATGACCAGGCCCCACACCAGGCCCCGGCCGCGCACCGAGTCCACCGCGCCCGCGTGCTCCAGCGCGATCTCGTTCAGCGCCTGCTCCACCTGCTCGCCCTTGGCCAGGGTCTGCTTCTCCAGGCCCTCGCCGGCCCAGTGGTCCTCCAGCGCGCCGGTGGCGGTCACCATCGCGGGGTTGAAGCCGCGGAAGGTGCCGTTGTGCTCGCCGGGCTCCCACACGTCCAGCTCGCGCCGCATCAGCGTCACCGCCATCGGCAGCCCGTAGCCGCTCAGCGACTTGGACAGGCAGACGATGTCCGGGGTGAGCCCGGCCTCCTCGAAGCTGAAGAACGGGCCGGTGCGGCCGCAGCCCATCTGCACGTCGTCGACGATCAGCAGGATGTCGTGGCGGCGGCACAGGTCCTGCAGGCCGCGCAGCCACTCGGCGCTGGCCACGTTGATGCCGCCCTCGCCCTGCACGGTCTCGACGATCACCGCGGCGGGCTTGTCCAGGCCGCTGCCGCTGTCGTCCAGCATCGTCTCGAACAGCAGGAAGTCGGGGGTGCGGCCGTCCAGGTAGTTGTCGTAGGGCATGGCCACGCCGTGGCCCAGCGGCACGCCCGCGCCGGTGCGCTTCATCGAGTTGCCGGTCACCGCCAGCGCCCCCAGCGTCATGCCGTGGAAGGCGTTGGTGAAGCTGACGATCGTCTCCCGGCCGGTGTACTTGCGCGCCAGCTTCAGCGCGGCCTCCACCGCGTGGTTGCCCGCCGGACCCGGGAACTGCACCTTGTAGTCCAGGCCGCGCGGCTTGAGCACCACCTCGTCGAAACGTTCCAGGAACCGCCGTTTGGCGGCGGTGTACATGTCGAGCGAGTGCACGATCGCGTCACCCGCCAGGTAGTCCAGCAGCCGGCGTTTCAGCGCCGGGTCGTTGTGCCCGTAGTTGAGCGTGCCCGCCCCCGCGAAGAAGTCCAAGTACGTCTTTCCGTTCTCGTCGGTGATATGGCTGCCCTGCGCGGTGGTGAACACCGCGGGCCAGCCTCTGCAGTAGCCGCGTACCTCGGATTCGAGACGAGCGAAAACGTCCATGTGTTCTGCCTCCGGCGGTCTGGTGGGATGAACGATCGGAGAAAACGGCCGTACGGTGGTCGGAACGGTCGGGATGGGAATCCGGGCGAATCTGAGAACGGGCTGGAACGGAAAAGGACCGGGAACGGAAACGGGGAGTCGCGGGCGCGGACCGGTTCGGGGTGTCGCGCGTGCGCCGCGTCGGCGGGGCCCTGCCGCAGGGCCCGCGCGGGCGCCGCGCGGCGGCCGTCAGGGGTGGTTCAGGGGGCCGATGCGGAACAGGATCTCGGGCTCGTGGCCGGCGGGAAGGTGCTCGTCACCGAACAGCGGGCTGCGGACCACCGGGCAGCCGCGGCCCCGGGCGAACGATTCGAACATCGCCGCGCTGGCGGCGTTGCCGGGCGTGACCGTCGCCTCCATGTACCGGCAGCCCAGCTCGGGCATCCGGTCACCGAGCCGGTCCAGCATGCGCCGGGCCAGGCCCTGGCCGCGGTGGGCGCGGTCGACCGCGACCTGCCACACGAACAGCGTGTCGCGCCGGTCGGGACGCACGTAACCGGTGACGAAACCGCACGCGGCGCCGTCCGCCCGGGCCACCACGGAGGTGCTGGAGAAATCGCGGCACCAGAGCACGTAACTGTATGGCGAGTTGACGTCCAGCACGTTCGAGTCCCGCGCGAGCCGCCACATCTCGGGACCGTCGGCCAGTTCCGGCTCCCGGAGCCGGACCGCCGACTCGTCCCCGGGCGGAGGGGATGTCGAGTGCAGGGATTGCGTTGCCATGTGAAAGAAACTTAGCGAACGGTCCTGGACGCCCCGCCGGCATTGTTATCGACGAGATGTTTGGCATTCCCGCGACCGGGTAGGGGGAGATGCTTGCTTGATTCCGGCGCGTTCGGCGCGCGCATCGGCGGCGGGCGACCGCGCCGTTCTCCCCCGCACGCAGGGGAATCCGCGTAACTCTCACCGGACGTGCCGGCGCCCGTCCCGCTCGCCACCGTGGGTGACGCGGTGTGCACAGGGCCCGGCCCGAATGTTTCAATTGTGTGAGCTAAATCACGCAATCTTCATGACAACTGGGCAACCTGGCGGTGCGTCGCGGCGTGTCCAGTGGGACGAAACGCGATTTGGGTGATATGTGAGGCGCGCCATGCGCCGTCCCCACCCCCTGCCCGCCTCACGGCGCCCAAACCTCGCCGCGGACATTCGCCGTCCACGCCCCGGCTCGAGAAGGCGCGCCGCCCCGCCCCCGTCCGCCGTCCCGCCCTTGCCGACGCTCAAGACGGCGCGCCGCCCGCGGTCGCCCGCGGGCGGCGCCGAACAGACGTCAGGGCGGTGTGGAAGGGCTCAGTGGGCGAAGCGGTCGGTCGCCTGGATGAGGTGATGCAGGATGCCGGGCTCGTCGTAGGAGTGGCCCGCGTCGTCCACGATATGGAACTCGGCCTCGGGCCAGGCGCGGTGCAGGTCCCAGGCGGTGGCGGGCGGCGTGCAGACGTCGTAGCGGCCCTGCACGATGACGGCCGGGATGTGCCGGATCTTGTCGACGTCGCGCAGCAGCTGCTCGTCGTCGAAGAAGCCCTCGTTGACGAAGTAGTGGTTCTCGATGCGGGCGAACGCCACCGCGAAGTCGGGGTCGCCGAACGAGTCCACCAGGGCGGGGGCGGGACGCAGCTTCATCGTGCCCGCCTCCCACTGCGACCAGGCCCGCGCGGCGGCCACGCGCACGTCGCGGTCGGGGGAGTTGAGGCGCTCGTGGTAGGCGCGCAGGAGGTCCTCGCGTTCGTCCTCGGGAATGGGCGCCAGGTACTTCTCCCACAGATCGGGGAACATGAGCGAGGCGCCTTCCTGGTAGAACCAGTACAGCTCGAACGGCCGGAGGGTGAAGATGCCCCGTAGCACCAGCTCGCTGACCCGGTCGGGGTGCGTCTGCGCGTACGCCAGCGCCAGCGCGCTGCCCCACGACCCCCCGAACACCAGCCACCGTTCGATGCCCAGGTGCTCGCGCAGCCGTTCCATGTCGGCGACCAGGTGCCAGGTGGTGTTGTTCTCCAGCGACACCTCGGGGTCGGCGGCGTGCGGCAGGCTGCGCCCGCAGTTGCGCTGGTCGAACAGCACGATCCGGTACGCCTCGGGGTCGAACTGCCGGCGGTGCGCGGGCGTGCAGCCCCCGCCGGGCCCGCCGTGCAGCATCACCGCGGGTTTGCCGTCGGGGTTCCCGCAGACCTCCCAGTGGATCCGGTTGCCGTCGCCGACGTCCAGCAGCCCGGAATCATACGGTTCGATCGGCGGATACAGGGTCGCAAGCTCCATGAGCTGTGATTGTTTCATCTCACGCGACGGCCCGTGAGATGCCGCACCCGCGGCATGATCTGCGGGAAAGGACCGTGAGGATCAAGAAACTAAACCCCAAACAGGGCAAACGCTGTGGTGATCGGCACTAGAGTGCCTTCCATATGCCAAGCGACGAGCCGCCAGGCGAGGAGTGCAGCGAACAGATGAGCACAGCAGCCCCGCGACCGTTGCTCCGCGCCCGCGCCGCCCGGCGGGTCGGCCGAGTACGGCGAGGAGAACTTGGAGGGCCGGAGTGAGCGAGCTGAACGGGTCGGGCGGCGGACGCAAGATCCCGGACGCGGCCTCTCCCTGGCCCGTTCCCGCGGCGCAGCAGCCCATCAAGGCCGGCGGGCACGCGGGCGAGGTGGGCGGCCGGAGCGACCACGACCTGGCCGAGGCGCAGCCGTGGGACATCGTCGAGCGGCTGCGGCAGATGGCCGACCTGATCGGGGACGCGCTCGCCGCCGGTGAGCGCAAGGTCGCCGAGGCCCACAACGACGCCCAGAGCCAGGTCGCGGCGATGCAGGCCGAGAAGGAGTCGGCGCAGCGCGACGCGGCGGCGGCCTGGGGTGAGGTGCAGCGTGCGCGGGGGCAGGCCGAGGAGGCCGACCGGCGTGCGCTGGAGGCCGAGCGGCGGCTGGCCGAGGCGCAGAATGAGGCGCAGTCCCAGATCGCGGCCATGCAGGCCGAGAAGCAGACCCAGGTCGCGGCGATGCAGGCCGAGAAGGAGTCGGCGCAGCGCGACGCGGCGGCGGCCTGGGGTGAGGTGCAGCGTGCGCGGGGGCAGGCCGAGGA